>JBIQHP010000140.1:0-3638 GCA_044508495.1 Clavibacter sp. | reverse complement strand
GACTGAGGGCCCGTCGCAGAGGCTAGCGACGGGCCCTCTTCCCTTGCACCAAGAGTGTCCTGCAATCACATTCCGCAGTAGCTGCCACAGCAAACAACTTCTGCTCTTGAACCATATAACAGTTAGGTAACGGCGTCTAGTTATACTTTCGTGATCTTCTTGCGAGTTTGCGGGGTACACGCAGGCAATCGGCGATGGATGCCGATCCGTTGCGTTCGGGGGTGGCTCAGCGGGGCTTCCGGTTGCCGAGCTTGTAGAAGAAGTGGCCGATGCCGAGCCCGAAGCCGGTCATGCCCTTCGGGCCGTACGGCTCGTACGCGGTCCACTTCGCCAGGAGGCCGTCATTGAACACCCCCGTGAACGCCTGGGCGAAGTCGAGCTCGCCGCCGACCCGGAGGACGTGGTGGCAGGTCACCTCGACCGCCACGGCCGTCCCGTCGTCGGAGTAGAAATACCGATCGACCTGGAACCCGAAGCTCTTGACGTCGGTGAAGGCCCAGCGCAGCCCGTAGGCGACCTCGGCCTTCCCGTGCATGAGCGGCTGGGGGTAGTGGGGGTCGTAGAGCACGATGTCCTCGGTCATGCCCGCGAGCGCGGCCTCGACATCCTTCGCCTCGATCGCACGGAAGGTCGCGTCGACCAGGTTCCTCAGGTTCGTCGTCATGGAGCCACGCTAGACCTGTTGACGATTACTCCGCAATTCGCCGGTGCTCAGCCGCGTCGTTCGCCGATGACGACGACCGAGTTGTAGTGCTCCGAGCGCGCGATGTAGGGGGCGAGGCCCGCGCGCGCGAAGATCAGGGATGCCGGATCCGCCTGATCCTCCCCGACCTCGATGAAGAGCAGCCCGCCGGTGGCGAGCCAGACAGGCGCCTCGCCCGCGACGCGGCGGAGGACGTCGAGGCCGTCGGCTCCGCCGTCGAGTGTCACGCCTGGCTCGAAGTCGCGAGCCTCCGGCGGGAGGAGGGCGATCGCCTCGGTGGGGACGTAGGGAACGTTCGCGGTGAGGATCTCGACCCGGCCGCGCAGCACATCTGGGAGCGGGTCGAAGAGATCGCCCTCGAACACGCGGCCGCCGGAGACCTCGAAGTTGCGACGAGCGTTGTGCACCGCTGCCGGCTCGATGTCGGAGGCGTAGAGCTCGGCTCCGTCGATGGCCGAGCTGATGGCGATGCCGATCGCTCCGCACCCGCAGCACAGGTCGAGGACGACGGCACCGGAACTTGCCCGGGCGATCGCCTCCCGCACGAGGAACTCGGTGCGACGGCGCGGCACGAACACCCCGGGATCGATGCCGATCCGAATCCCGAAGAACTCGACCCAGCCGAGGAGGTACTCGAGCGGCTGCCCCTCCACGCGGCGCGCTATGAGCTCGTCGAGCCCAGAAGTCGAGTCGGCGGCTTCGAGGAGCAGCCGCGCCTCATCCTCGGCGAAGACGCATCCGGCCGCACGCAGCCGCGCAACCACGGCATCCGTCTCGTCGACGGAGAGGACGATCGGCATGGCTCCCCTTCCGAGACCCCACAGTACCGGCGGAAGCCGGCGAGGCCACGGAAGGGGTCAGAAGTCCGGGCTGGGTGTCGTCGCGTGCCGCACCGAGACATCCGCGTGACGGTCGAAGCGGTAGCCGACGCCGCGCACGGTCCGCACGATGTCCTCGTAGCCGCCGAGCTTCGAGCGAAGGCGCCGGATGTGCACGTCGATCGTCCGCTCGTTGGGCACGTCCTCGTCGCCGGCGCCCCAGAGCGAGGAGATGAGCTCGGCCCTCGCGACGGTGCGTCCTTCCCGCAGCACGAGGTATTGGAGCAGCTCGAACTCCTTGTAGGTGAGCGGCGCCGTCTCCTCGTCGAGCTGCACGCGCTTGCGCGACAGGTCGACGACGACGCCCTCGCGGCGTCCGTCCTCGTCGAGAGCGTCCTCCTGGCGGTGGCGGGCGAGGGCGGCGGGGTCCTGCAGTGCGAGCCGCACGACGTCGACGTCCCGGCCGCCGGAGCCGCGGGGCGCGAGCGCGACGGCGGCATAGGTCTCGGATGCCGGCGCGAGCTCGGCGGTCAGCCGCCGCAGGGCGGTGACGAGGGAGCCGAGATCGGTTCCGGATGCCGCGGCCTTGACTTCGTCGATGCCGACGTAGAGCACGAAGCCGCGGGCCTCGGGTCCGTCGGGTATCGCGCGGATACGAGTCGGCGGGGACTGCGGAACCGGCTCGGGCACCGCGTGCAGCGGTGCGGCGGGATAGCTGTGGGTACGGTCGAGTTCGATGGTTGCGAGTGACATGGTGTCGAAATCCCTGGGGATCGGGTGAAGGCCCTCTGATGAGAAGGTCGCGCCTTCGGTAACTTCAGTGCGTGGCGGACGCGCGATCGCGATGAGGATCGGCATCCGGGAACCGCTGGGCCCGACCGGATGGGCCGGGCAGGCGCGGTTCGGCGAGAGGTTGGCCGATTAGGCACACATTCGACAACAGGACACGGCACGCGACGGCATCATCATGCCGACGACCCCATGGGCCTCTACGGAGGTCAGGGCGTGCGCGTTCACAGTCATGACGCAACTATCGTGCACGAACGCAACGTCTGTCAAACCGGATGCCGCGCGGCGACCGGTCAGTCGACCGTGCCGTAGAGCCGGTCGCCGGCGTCTCCGAGGCCGGGGACGATGTAGCCGACCTCGTTGAGCTTCTCGTCGAGGGCGCCCAGCACGATCGTGACCTCGCGGCCCTCGGTCGCCTTCTCGACCGCCGCGAGACCCTCGGGCGCGCCGATGAGGCATACCGCCGTCACGTCGACGGCGCCGCGCTCGAAGAGGTAGTCGATGGCCGCGAGAAGCGATCCGCCCGTCGCGAGCATCGGATCGAGCACGAAGCACTGGCGGTTCGACAGATCGTCGGGGAGCCGCTCGGCGTAGATCGACGGCTGCAGCGTCTCCTCGTTGCGGACCATGCCGAGGAAGCCGACCTCCGCCGTCGGCACGAGCTTGACCATGCCCTCGAGCATCCCGAGCCCGGCCCGCAGGATCGGCACGACGAGCGGCCGCGGCTTGCTGATCGCCAGGCCGGATGCCTCGGCGACGGGCGTGCGCACCGTCACCTCTTCGACGCGCACGTTCCGCGTCGCCTCGTAGGCGAGCAGTGTGACGAGCTCCTCGGCGAGCGCCCGGAACACCGGGGAGGGCGTCCGCTCGTCCCGCAAGACCGTGAGCTTATGGGTGATGAGCGGGTGATCGGCAACGTGGACTCGCATAGGCTCAATCTACTTGACAGCGGAGGAGGCGGCGGTGGCCGATCTCGACGCGCGGATGTCCGAGGCGCTCGCCGAGGCGCGTGCCTGCCTCGACACGGGCGACGTGCCGGTGGGCGCCCTTCTCCTCGATGCCGACGGCGCCGTGATCGGTCGCGGCCGCAACGAGCGCGAGCTCAGCGGGGACCCCACCGCGCACGCCGAGATCCTCGCCATCCGGGCCGCCGCTGAGGCCCTCGGCAGGTGGCAGCTCACCGGGACGACCCTCATCGTGACGCTCGAGCCCTGCGCGATGTGCGCGGGGGCGATCCTCGCGGCGCGCATCCCGACCGTCGTCTTCGGCGCCTGGGACGAGAAGGCGGGAGCGGCCGGAAGCGTCCACGACCTGCTGCGCGACCGCCG
>JBIQHP010000139.1:0-3644 GCA_044508495.1 Clavibacter sp. | reverse complement strand
GCCTCGAGGAAGTCGTAGAGCTCGGTGTCGTCCACGCCGGGGAACGTTCCTGATGGCAGCGGCGACAGGATGTGCGCGTGCAGCTTCGCGCTCGCCCAGGCCTTGTGCGCCCAGCGGGAGGCGAGCTCGCCGACCGGGCGCCGGCAGCAGCTCGCATCCGGGCACGTGGAAGCCTGGCGATTGGTGGTCTCCCGCCCCCGGAACCACTTGGCGTCGTTGAACGGCACCCCGAAGGTGATCGAGAACTCCTCGGCCGGCGAGGTGCCGATCTGCGTCGAGCACCAGTAGGTGCCGGCCGGGGTGTCGGTGTACTGGTAGAACTCGGTCGTGCGATTCGTGCGCTCGAAGGCGAGCCGCGCGCTCCAGTGGCGGCAGACGATCTGCCCCTCGGTCGAGCCGGTGACATCCGTCGGCAGCCGCAGGCCGTCGTTCTCGTAGCCCTTGTAGAGCGCGCCGTCCTCCCCCACGCGCAGGAAGTGGACGGTCATGTCGAGGTGGGTCGTCGCGAGGTTCGTGAAGCGCAGCGCCGCCGCCTCGTGCGTGACCCCGAAGGCGTCGCGGAAGTCCTCGATCGCGAGATTCTTCTCGGCCTTGGCGTTCTTGAGGAAGTCGACCGACTGACGCAGAGGCATGAGGCAGGCCGCCGCGAAGTAGTTGATCTCGAGCCGCTGACGCAGGAACTCGGCGTAGCTCTCCGGCTCGTGGTGGCCGAGCAGCCGGTGGGCGAGCGCCTGGAGCGCCATCGACCGCAGTCCGTGGCCGCCGGGGATCGAGGCCGGCGGCAGGTAGATCCGCCCGTTCTCGAGGTCGGTGACCGATCGCGTCGAGTGCGGAAGGTCCGCGACGAAGATGAGCTCGAAGCCGAGCTTCTTGGCCATGAGGCTCACCGAGCGGTGGGTGAGGGCGCCGACGCTGTGACCGACCTGGCGCAGCTGCTCCTGGGCGAGCTCCTCGATCTCCGGCATGTGGTTGTCCTGCGTGCGCATGTACTGGCGCAGCTCGGTGTTGGCGCGCCGCGCCTCCTCGGGGGTCGCGATCGCCTCCCGCGCCCGGCGGGCGAGTTCGCGGTGCATCCCCACGAGCGCCTCGAGCGTGTCGTCGGGCATCGTGCGGGACGGCCGGAGGGCGGGCAGGCCGAGGCCCGCGTACACGGCGCTGCGCTGCATCCGCTCGAGCTCGATCTCCATGGCCGCCCGCGGCGAGGGCGGCGCGGGGTCGAGCAGATCGGAGACCTCGACCCCGAGCGTTCCGGCGATCGACTGGAGGAGCGAGAGCCTCGGCTCGCGCCGCCCGTTCTCCATGAGGGAGAGCTGGCTGCCGGCGATCCCGACCGCCTCGCCCAGACGGTCGAGGGTGAGCCCGGCATCCGCCCGGTAGTGGCGGATGCGCTGGCCGAGGGTCACGAGGTCCGTCATGAATTCCACCATAGTGAAAGATTCACCGTTCTTTCCACCCGATTCCCGGCAAATCCTCCGCCGAGGCGCGCAGGATGGTAGGACAGGAGATTTTCACGAGGAGCTGGACGAATGACACTCACCGCGCCGAACCGCACCGGATCCGCAGCCGACGACGGCGCCGGGACCGCCGACGGGGCACCGAAGGGCGCACCGCACTCCGTCGTCGCGTGGGTCTCCGAGATCGCCGCCCTCACCCAGCCCGACGCCGTCCACTGGTGCGACGGCTCCGCGCAGGAGTACGACCTGCTCACCCGCCGCATGGTCGAGTCCGGCACGCTCATCCGTCTCAACCCCGAGCACCGGCCCTACAGCTTCCTGGCCCGCAGCGACCCGAAGGACGTGGCCCGCGTCGAGGCGCGCACCTTCATCTGCTCGGCGGACCCCGAGGATGCCGGCCCCACCAACAACTGGCGCGACCCGAAGGAGATGCGCAAGACCCTCAAAGGGCTCTTCGCCGGGAGCATGCGCGGACGGACGATGTACGTCATCCCGTTCTCGATGGGCCCGATCGGGAGCCCCTTCGCGAAGCTCGGCGTGCAGGTCACCGACTCCCCCTACGTCGTCGCGAGCATGGCGATCATGACGCGCATGGGCAAGCCCGCGCTCGACCTCATCACCGCGAAGACGCCCTGGGTCCCCGCCGTGCACAGCGTCGGCGCGCCCCTCCTGGACGGGGCGAAGGATGTGCCCTGGCCGTCGAACGAGACGAAGTACATCACCCACTTCCCGGAGACCCGCGAGATCTGGTCCTTCGGATCCGCCTACGGCGGCAACGCCCTGCTCGCCAAGAAGTCCTTCGCGCTGCGCATCGCCTCGGTCATCGCCCGCGACGAGGGCTGGCTCGCCGAGCACATGCTCATCCTCAAGGTCACCAACCCGCGCGGTCGGGTCTTCCACGTCGCGGCCGCGTTCCCCTCGGCGTGCGGCAAGACGAACCTCGCGATGCTGAGGCCGTCGATCCCCGGCTGGAAGGTCGAGACGATCGGCGACGACATCGCCTGGCTGCGCCCCGGCCCGGACGGGCGCCTGCGCGCCATCAATCCGGAGGCCGGCTTCTTCGGCGTGGCCCCCGGCACGAGCCCGACGACCAACGCGACCGCCGTCGACACGATCTGGGGCAACACGATCTTCACCAACGTCGCCCTGCGCGACGACGGCGACGTGTGGTGGGAGGGCCTCACCGAGAAGGCCCCCGAGCACCTCACCGATTGGCAGGGGAACGACTGGACCCCGGCATCCGGGACGCCCGCGGCCCACCCGAACTCGCGGTTCACGGTCGCCGCACGCCAGGCGCCCTCGATCGCCGACAGCTGGGACGACCCCAACGGCGTCGTGCTCGACGCCATCATCTTCGGCGGGCGCCGCGCGCACAACGTCCCGCTCGTCGTCGAGGCCCGGGAGTGGGAGCACGGCGTCTTCATGGGCGCGACGATCTCCTCCGAGCGCACCGCCGCCGCCGAGGGCACGGTCGGCGAGCTGAGGCGCGACCCCTTCGCGATGATGCCGTTCTGCGGCTACAACATGGCCGACCACTGGTCGCACTGGCTCCGGATGGGCGAGACGCTGCGCCAGAACGCCACCGTGCCGCGCATCTTCCAGGTCAACTGGTTCCGCAAGGGCGAGGACGGCCGCTTCCTGTGGCCGGGCTTCGCCGAGAACTCCCGGGTTCTCGCCTGGATCCTCGACCGGGTCGACGCTCAGGCCCCGGCCCAGGACACGCCGCTCGGTCTCGTCCCCCGCGCCGGCGGCATCAGCCGGGACGGCCTCGACGTGACCGACGCGGACTGGGACGAGCTCTTCGCGATCGATCCGGATGCCTGGCTCAGCGAGCTCGACGGCACCGAGGAGTTCTTCGCGACCTTCGGCGACCGGCTTCCGGCGGCGCTCCCCCGCCAGCTCGACGACATCCGGGCGCGGCTGAGCAGAGAGTAGCCCCACCGCCCCAACGTTCGACCACCGCGCCTCGTCTTGGTAGGTATGAGCACTGTTTCGCTCCCGCGCGCCTCGATGGGGCTGCGAACCGGGAGAATAGTGGCAGCGAGAGAGGGGCTGCCGGTGCCAGAGCACGCCGCCGCGCATTCGGGCGCTCATCCCGGCGCGCAGCCGTGGGAGCAGGTGGTGACCCGTCTGGTGGCCGAGCGGGGTGATTCCCTGCGGCGCTACGCCTACCTGCTGTGCGGCAACGCG
>JBIQHP010000138.1:0-3646 GCA_044508495.1 Clavibacter sp. | reverse complement strand
CGTAGATGCGCTCGATGGACACGCACAGCTGGCCCACCGCCGAGAAGCATGCGTAGACGGCCGAGCGCGCAGCCTTGACCGGGTCGACGTCGTCGAGCACGATCATCGGATTCTTGCCGCCGAGCTCGAGCGAGGCGCCGCGCAGCGCGGTCGCCGCCCGGATGCCGACCTGGGTTCCCGTCGCGGTCGACCCGGTGAAGCACACGTAGTCCACCGCGTCGTTGACCGCGTTGCCGACGACGGCACCGTCGCCCGCGACGACCGCCCACAGCTCGGCGGGGACGCCCGCATCGACGAAGACGCGACGCAGCGCGAGGATCGTGAGCGCACCCTGCGTGTCGGCCTTCTGGAGCACGGCGTTGCC
The DNA here is from genome assembly GCA_044508495.1 of Clavibacter sp. Taxonomy (GTDB): domain Bacteria; phylum Actinomycetota; class Actinomycetes; order Actinomycetales; family Microbacteriaceae; genus Terrimesophilobacter. The sequence continues at coordinate 3,282 of JBIQHP010000138.1, read as the reverse complement.
GGCGGCGAGCGCCGGTACGACGTCCATCGCGGCGAGGCTCAGCGGGTAGTTCCACGGCGTCACGATGCCCACGAGCCCCTTGGAACGGTAGCGCACGCGTGCCTGGAGGACCAGCGGGATCGCGGATCGGCGCCGGGCGGTCGCGAGGATCCTCCGCGCGGAGAGCGCGTAGTAGCGGGCGACCGTCGCAGCCTGGAAGAGCTCCTCGAAGGCCTGGCCGCGGGTCTTGCCGGTCTCCGACTGGATCGCGTCGAGCAGCTGCTCCCTGCGCTCGAGGATGAGGTCGTGCGCCCTCAGCAGAATCGCGCGACGGTGAGCGACGCTCTGAGCCTGCCAGCCGAGCTGGGCGAGCCGGGCGCGGTCGGCGGCGGCCGAGACATCCTCGACCGTGCTCACCGGAAGATCGTGGAGCCTCTCCCCGGTGAACGGCGCGAGGACGGCGACATGGGAGGCGCGGGAGGAGCTGAGGTCGCCGACGAGGTCGTCGATGACCTCGCGCGGCAGGAATGTACCGGGCATGCTGCCAACGCTACACTCTGGGGAATGACCGCATCGGAGCGCCAGAACCCGACCACCCGCCTGCCGAACCGCACGATCGCGAGCTATGCGATCGGCTCCCTGGGAACCGGCGGGTTCGCCACCCTCCCGGGCCTCGTGCTCGTCTACTACCTCACCGACACGCTCGGGGTCACGGCGCTCGTCGCCGGCATCCTCGTGACGGCGGCCAAGGTCTGGGATGTCGTCATCGACCCGGTCATCGGCGGCCGGAGCGACCGCAGCCTCGCCCGCACCGGATCGCGACGACGGTTCATGGTGCTCGGCGCCGTGCTGCTGCCGGTGTTCTTCATCCTGACCTTCGCCGTGCCGGCCGGCATGCCGCCGATCGTCGCGGGAGGCTGGGTGCTCGTGGCCTTCGTGCTCGCGGCGACCGCGTTCAGCCTCTTCCAGGTGCCCTACATCGCCCTGCCCGCCGAGCTCTCGCCGAATTACGACGAGCGCACCCGGCTGCTGACCTGGCGGGTCGTCGTGCTGACCTTCGCGATCCTGCTGTTCGGCGCGGGCGGCCCGGCGCTGCGGAGCCTGGGCGGCGGGAGCACCTTCCTCGGCTACTTCCTCATGGCGGTCGTCGCCGGACTCGTGATCGGTGCGGGCATGTACGCCTCGAGCTTCGTCGCGAAGAAGGCGCTGGTGCCGGCTCTCGCCGAGAAGCCCGCGTCGATCCGGGAGAGCTACGCGGCGGGGTTCCGCGCGCTCAAGCGCAGTCAGCCCTTCCGTGCACTGCTCGCGACCTTCCTGCTGCAGGGGCTCGCGACCGGGCTCATGCTCGCGGGCGCCCAGTACGTCGCGACCTGGGTGCTCAGGAGCGAGGATGCCGTCACATTCCTCTTCATCGCCCTCATCGCACCGGCGCTCCTCGCCGCGCCACTCTGGGGCGCGATCGCGAACCGGGTCGGCAAGGAGCGCGGCTTCGTCTGGGCGAGCATCTTGTTCGGCCTCGCCGCGCTGAGCCTGCTCGGGCTGCTCTGGGCGCCGGGCGACTGGGTCTATGTTCCCGTCGCGCTCGCCGGGGCCGCCTACGCCGGGATGCAGTCGCTGCCCATGGCAATGCTCCCCGACGTCATCTCGCACGACGCCGCGAGCCATGGCGACGGTCAGGCCGGCATCTTCGGCGGCATGTGGACCGCGGGGGAGACGACCGGCATGGCGCTCGGCGCGACGGTGCTCACGATCGTGCTCGCGATCGCCGGCTACGCCGAGTCGACTGCCGGCGCCGTCGTGGTGCAGTCGGATGCCGCGATCGCGGGCATCGTCGTGAGCTTCAGCGTCGTCCCGGCCGCGATCATCGCGCTGAGCCTTCTCACGCTGGCGCGCTACCGGCTGCGGAAGGACACGATCGCGCGATGAGGTTCCGCGAACCAGCGGCCGAGATCCTCGCGCGCCTGCAGGAGCTGCGCGACGCCGACGCGCCGACCCACGGCGGGCGCGTGCTCTCCTACGTGTACGACAGCGGCCTCGCCGAGCTCGACGAGCTGGCGGCGGCGGCCATCCGGATGGTGCAGCCGGTCAACGGCCTCGATCCGACGACCTTCACCTCGGTCGCCGTCATGGAGCGCGAGGTACTCGGCTTCGCCCGCGGCATCCTGCACGGCGACGAGGATGTCGTCGGCACGGTCACGAGCGGGGGCACCGAGAGCTGTCTGCTCGCGGTCAAGACGGCGCGCGACGAGTGGCGCGCCGCGCATCCGGATGCCGCCACCGATGGGCATGCGGAGCCCCGACTGCTCGCCCCGGTGACGGCGCACGCTGCGTTCCAGAAGGCCGCGCACTACTTCGGTCTCGTGCTCGACCTCGTGCCGGTGGGACCGGACGGCACGTGCGCCGCCTCCGCGCTCGTCGAGCGCCTCGGACCGGATGTCGCGCTCGTCGTCGTCTCCGCACCGAGCTACCCCTTCGCCGCGCTCGACCCCGTCGAGGAGGTCGCGGCCGCGGCGACCGAGCACGGCATCTCGTGCCACGTCGATGCGTGCATCGGTGGGTGGGCCCTTCCGTGGTTCGACGATATCGCGCCCTGGGACTTCCGCGTGCCCGGGGTGACGAGCCTGAGCGCCGACCTGCACAAGTTCGGCTACGCGCCCAAGGGTGCCTCGGTGCTCCTGCACCGCGGACGCGACCGCGCACGGATGCAATATTTCGCGACGACGCGCTGGTCCGGGTATCCGGTCGTCAACCCGACGATGCTCGGCTCGAAGTCGGCGGGCGCGCTCGCGGCGAGCTGGGCGATCGCCCGCGCCCTCGGCGAGGAGGGCTTCGCCGAGCTCGCGGGAAGCTGCGCGCGGTCGACGATCACCCTGCGCGAGGTCGTCGACGGGATCGAGGGTCTCCGCGTGGTCGGGAGCCCCGTTGGGCCGCTCTTCGCGGTCGCGGTCGACGAGAGCGTTCCGGAGAGTTCGCGCGTCGACCCGCATCACTGGGCCGATCGGGTGCGCGAGCACGGCTTCCTGCTGCAGCTTCAGCCCGCGTTCGCTCAGGAGGACGGTTCGCGACTGCCGTCGACGACGCATCTCACGATCACGCCCGTGACCGAGGCGGTGCTTCCCGAGCTCACTGCCGCGCTCGTGGCCGCCGCCGACGAGGTGCGCGGGGTGCCGGCGGTGTCGGCGGCCGACGTCCTCGCGGCGTTCCCGCCCGAGGTGCTCGCCGCCCTCTCGGCCCCGGATGCCGCCCCGCTCGACTCGGAGACCGCGTGGGCGCTGCTCGGGTCGATCGGGCTCGCGCCGTCCG
>JBIQHP010000137.1:0-3745 GCA_044508495.1 Clavibacter sp. | reverse complement strand
CATCGAGCATCCGGAGGGCGACCTGTTCGAGACCCTCGGCCGGGCGATCGGCGCTCTCCCCCCCTATCTCGAGACGCCCGAAGGGAGCGACTTCCCGCGGGCGCGGGTCGCGCTGGAGAAGCTCGGACAGCTCTACGACCCGCGCTTCACGGCCGTCGCCCAGCTCGAGCGAGCACTCGAGGCGGTCGAGACCGCGGGCATCCCGATGGACGACGAGCGCCTCGCGGTCTACGGCCTCCGCATCCGTCAACTCGCCGAGTTCGACGTCGCACGGGTCCCGGGATCGAATGCGGACGCCGCCGTCGAGTACGCGGTGCTCGGCACCGCCCTCTACGAGCCGGTCATCGCAGCCCTGCGCCGGCTCGCCCACCAGGACCTGGCGAGCCGCGCGCTCAGGCGCTGACGAGGCTCGCCGCGAGGAGCTCGGCGAGCTGCACGGTGTTGAGGGCGGCGCCCTTGCGCAGATTGTCGTTGCTGATGAACAGGGCGAGACCGCGATCGTCGGGCACGCCCTCGTCCTGGCGGAGACGGCCCACATAGCTCGGGTCGGTGCCGGCGGCCTGGAGCGGGGTCGGCACCTCCGAGAGCTGCACGCCCGGGGCATCCTTCAGCAGCTCGGTCGCGCGCGCGACCGAGAGAGGCCGCTCGAACTCGGCGTTGATCGAGAGCGAGTGACCGGTGAAGACGGGCACCCGAACGCAGGTGGCGCTCACGAGCAGGTCGGGCAGCTCGAGGATCTTGCGGCTCTCCTCCCGGAGCTTGCGCTCCTCGACCGTCTCGCCGAGGCCGTCGTCGACGAGATCCCCGGCGAAGGGGATGACGTCGAAGGCGATCGTGCGGGGGAAGGTGGCTGCCGCCGGGAAGTCGACCGCCGAGCCGTCGTGCACGAGCGCCCCGGCGCCCTGCTCGATCGCGGCCTTCGTCTGGGCGAGAAGCTCCTCGCCGCCGACGAGCCCCGCGCCGGAGACCGCCTGGTAGGTGCTCACGACGAGGCGCCGGAGCCCGGCCTCGGCGTCGAGCACCTTGAGAACCGGCATCGCCGCCATGGTCGTGCAGTTGGGGTTCGCGATGATGCCCTTGCGGGCCTCGAGAAGCGCGTGGGGGTTGACCTCGCTCACGACGAGCGGGACATCCGGGTCCATCCGCCAGCCCGAGGAGTTGTCGATGACCGTCACCCCGGCGGCGGCGAACCGCGGCGCCTGCGCCTTCGAGGTGGTCGCACCGGCCGAGAAGATCGCGATGTCGAGCCCGGCCGGGTCGGCCGTGGCGGCATCCTCGACCGTGATCTGCTCGCCCTTCCAGGGCAGGGTCGTGCCCGCCGAGCGAGCCGAGGCGAAGTAGCGGATGGCCCCGACCGGGAAGTCGCGCTCCTCGAGCAGGCGGCGCACGACCGCGCCCACCTGGCCGGTCGCACCGACGATGCCGACGTTGATTCCCTGACTCATGGGATGATTCCCTTCCTGCCGGTCATCGACCGGTCCCTGCGTGGACGACGGCGAGCTCGTCGCCGTCGAGCTCGAATGCGGTATGCACCGCGCGCACCGCGTCGTCGATCGTGTCGGCACGGGTCACGACCGAGATGCGGATCTCGCTCGTGGAGATCATCTCGATGTTGACGCCGGCCTCGTAGAGAGCGGTGAAGAGCTTCGCCGAGATGCCCGAGCTCGTGCGCATGCCGGCCCCGACGAGGGCGAGCTTGGCGATCTGGTCGTCGTACTGGAGGCTGTCGAAGCCGACGGCGTCCTTCTCGGCGAGGAGCGTCTGCATGACGCGCGCGCCATCCGCCATGGGCAGCGTGAAGGAGATGTCGGTGAGCCCGGTGTCGGCCGCCGAGACGTTCTGCACGATCATGTCGATGTTCGCCTCGGTCGTCGCGACGATCGTGAAGATCTCCGCTGCCTTGCCCGGCACGTCCGGAACGCCGACGACCGTGATCTTCGCCTCGCCGAGATCGACCGCTATCCCAGCGATCATGGCCTCTTCCACGATTTCTCCGTCCTTCGGATTGACGACGAGCGTCCCCTCATTATTGTTGAACGACGACCGCACGTGGATCGTGACCCCGTGGCGCCTGGCATATTCCACCGCCCGGATATAGAGCACCTTCGCGCCCGCCGCCGCGAGCTCGAGCATCTCCTCGCTCGTGATCCTCGCGAGCTTGCGCGCGCTCGGGACGATGCGCGGGTCCGCCGTGAACACGCCGTCGACGTCCGTGTAGATCTCGCAGACCTCGGCACCGAGCGCCGCCGCGAGGGCGACGGCCGTCGTGTCGGAGCCGCCGCGACCGAGGGTCGTGATGTCGCCGGTTCCGCGATTGAAGCCCTGGAACCCCGCGACGATCGCGATCGCCCCGGCGTCGATCGCCTCACGGATGCGGGTGGGGTTGACCTCGACGATGCGCGCGCTGCCGTGCCGGGCATCCGTCGCCATGCCCGCCTGGCTGCCCGTGTAGGATCGCGCTTCGAAGCCCATGGCCTTGATCGCCATGGCCAGGAGCGCCATCGAGATGCGCTCTCCCGCGGTGAGGAGCATGTCGAGCTCGCGACCGGACGGCAGGGGCACGACCTCGGTCGCCAGGTCCACGAGCTCGTCCGTCATGTCGCCCATGGCGGAGACCACGACGACGACCTCGTTGCCGGCCTTGCGCGTCTCGACGATGCGCTTCGCGACGCGTTTGATGCTCATGGCGTCCGCGACCGAGGAGCCGCCGTACTTCTGCACGATGAGGCTCATGGGTCTCCGGGGTGGTTCTGGGCAGGATTCTTTAGACGGAATCTGAATTCTACCCGCCGTCAACCCTGTACTACGCGTCGCCCCTCGAAGGCGCGACCGAGCGTGACCTCGTCGGCATACTCGAGGTCTCCCCCGACCGGGAGGCCGGAGGCGAGTCGCGTGACGCGCAGGTTCGGCTGCACGAGCAGTCGGCTCAGGTAGCTCGCGGTGGCCTCGCCCTCGAGGTTCGGGTCGGTCGCGATGATGACCTCGGTGACCGCCCCGTCGGCGAGTCGCTCCATGAGCTGCCGGATGCGCAGATCGTCCGGCCCGACCCCGTCGATCGGGCTGATGGCCCCGCCGAGCACGTGGTAGAGGCCCTTGAACTCGCGGGTGCGCTCGATCGCGGCGACATCCTTCGCCTCCTCGACGACGCAGATCGTGGCGGCCGAGCGGCGCGGGTCGCGGCAGATGGTGCAGCGCTCCTGTTCGGTCACGTTGCCGCAGACCTCGCAGAACCGCACCTTGTCGCGCACCTCGACGAGCACCTCGGCGAGGCGGGAGACGTCGAAGGACTCGGTCTGCAGGATGTGGAACGCGATGCGCTGGGCGGACTTCGGGCCGATGCCCGGGAGCCTGCCGAGCTCGTCGATGAGCTCCTGGACGATGCCCTCGTACACGGGTCAGGCCTCCGGAGTCGGAGTGACGCGGGGCGCGATCGGCTGCTCCTCGATGAAGTTGGCGCCGAGGACCTCGCGCACGACGGCCTCGCCGTAGCGCTGCTTGCCGGATGGCTTCTTCTCGGGGGCGGCGGTCTCGACGGGCTCGACCGGAACGGGGTCAGGCTCGGGGGTCGCGGGTTCCCCGTCGGTCGGAATCGCCGCCACGGCCCACCCCTCGGTGTCGGTGGCCGCGGTGTTGGTGGCCTCGGTGTCGGTGGCCGCGGTGTCGGTGACCACGGGCTCTGTCTCCACGGGAGGCTCGGCCGGCGCGGGCTCGGCGGGGTCCGGGCCGGCGCTCTTCGCGGCGACGG
>JBIQHP010000011.1:28640-31293 GCA_044508495.1 Clavibacter sp. | reverse complement strand
CTCGGCACGTTGTAGGCGACGATGGGCAGGTCGGGGAACTCCTCGGCGACCGTCTTGTACCAGCGGTAGAGCGCCTCCTGGGTGGGCCGCGCGTAGTACGGCGTGATGATGAGGGCCGCGTCGATCCCGGCGTCGCGAGCCGCCGCCGTGAGCTCGAGGGTCTCGTCGAGCTTGGCCGATCCGGTGCCGGGCATGAAGGGCACGCGGTCGGCCACGGCCGTCGCGACCGTGCGGATGGCCTCGGCGCGCTCGGCGATGGTCTGCGCGCTCGGCTCGCCCGTCGAGCCGCCGATCGAGATGCCGTGGCTCCCGGATGCGAGCTGCCATTCGACGAGATTGGCGAGGCTCTCGTGGTCGACCGCGCCGTCGCTCGTGAACGGGGTCATGAGCGGGGCGATCGAGCCGCGGATCCGCGCCGGGTCGCTGCGGAACTTCATGTGGCCTCCTTGTGGGCGTGCTGATGGGCGAGGAACGCGTCGAGCGTCGCGAGGCGGTGGTCGCGGGCGGCGAGCTCGAGCTCGATGGGGTCGGCGCCGCGCTCGATGAGGCCGAGGATCGCCTCGTGCTCGGCGACCGACTCGCGCGCGCGCCCCGGCACGAAGCTGAACGTCGACTCGCGCAGCGCGCGCAGCCGCGCCCAGCCGCGGTCGACGAGATCCCGGATGTGCGGGTTCGGGCAGTGCTCGAAGAGCACGGCGTGGAAGTCCAGGTTGAGGCTCGTGAACGCGACGGGATCGAAGTGGTGCAGGCTCTCGGCGAGCGCGTCGTTGATCGCCCGCGCGCGGGCCACGTCATCCGGGGTCATGAACGGCGCGGATGCCGCGGTCGCCCAGCCCTCGACGAGGCTCAGCGTCTGCATCGTCACCTCGTACTCGCGCGGGTCGACCATGGCGACCTGGGCGCCGACGTTGCGCTCGAACTGCACGAGCCCCTCCGCCTCGAGCAGGCGGATCGCCTCGCGTACCGGGACGACGCTCACCCCGAGCTCGCCCGCGATCGCCCCGAGCACGAGCCGGTAGCCGGGGGTGTAGGTCGAGTCCTCGATGCGCGCCTTGACGAAGTCGTAGGCGAGCTGCGACTTGGCCTTCGTCGCTATCGCGCTGCCAGCCACTGCTCGTACCTCGCCTTCCACTCGGCGTTCAGGGGGTAGAGGCCGTCGACGCTCTCCCCCGCGGCGACGCGTTCGGCGATGAACGTCTCCTGCCGCTCCTGCTCGATCGCGTCGGCGACGACCTCCTCGACGAGCGCCGGCGGGATGACGAGCACGCCGTCCGCGTCGCCGACGATCACGTCACCGGGCTGCACGGCCGTCCCGCCGCAGGCGATGGTCGTGTCCGTCTCCCACGGCACGTGCCGGCGACCGAGCACGGCGGGGTGCGGACCGGCGTGATAGGCGGGGATCCCGAGCGCCGTGACGGCCTCGAGGTCGCGGATGCCGCCATCGGTCACGATGCCGGCCGCGCCGCGGACCTGGGCGCGCAGGGCGAGGATGTCTCCGACCGTCCCCGTGCCCTTCTCGCCGCGCGCGTCGATCACGAGCACCTCGCCGGGGTTCAGCGAGTCGAAGGCCTGCTTCTGCGCGTTGAAGCCTCCGCCGTGGGACTCGAACAGGTCCTCGCGGCCGGGGATGAAGCGCAGCGTGCGCGCGAGACCGACGAGACGCGTGCCGGGCTGGGTCGCCGTGAGGCCGTCGATGCTCACCGTGTCGAGACCGCGCTTGCGGAGCTGCGAGCTGAGCGTGGCGGTGCCGACGGAGTTGATGCGGTCGATGAGGTCTGTGGGGAGCGTGGTCTCGATACGCGCTGTCGCGCTACTCGACCGACGGGAACCACCGCTGGTTGAGTAGGCCGCGTGCGGCCGTATCGAAACCAGACCGGCGGCTTCTTCCGAGCCCCACGCCTCGACCCGCTGCTCGTCGTCGGCTCTCGGCCCGAAGCCGTAGTCGCCGAACTCGACGGTGCCCTCGACGATCGGCGTCACGAGCCGCCCGGTGCTGAGCTTGCCGCCCTCGACCTCGACCTCGACCGTGTCGCCGGGCTGGACGACGGTCGAGCCGGCCGGCGTCCCGGTGAGGATGACGTCCCCGGGCTCGAGGGTCACGAGCTGCGAGAGGTCGGCGACGAGCCGCCCGAAGGGAAAGAGGAGGGTCGCGGTCGTGTCGTCCTGGACGAGCTCTCCGTTGACCCAGGTGCGGATGCGCAGCGCGGCCGGGTCGACATCCGCCGCCTTCAGGAGTGCCGGGCCGAGGGGCGTGAAGCCGTCGCCGCCCTTGGACCGGAGGTTCGAGCCCTTGTCGGCGTACCTCAGGTCGTAGACGCCGAAGTCGTTCGAGGCGGTGACACCGGAGACGTGCGACCAGCCGTCCTCGGGGGAGACCCGGCGCGCGGTCGTGCCGATCACGAGGGCGATCTCACCCTCGAAGGCGAGCAGCTCGCATCCGGCCGGGCGCTCGATCGGGGTGCCGGATGCCGAGAGCGAGGTCGACGGCTTGAGGAAGTAGCCGGGCTGCTCGGGGGTGCGCCCGCGCTGGGCGGCGCGGCTCGGGTAGTTGAGGTGCACGGCGATGATCTTGCCGGGGCGGGCTCCGAGCAGGTCCTCGATCGCGGTCACGCGGCGCCTCCCGTAATGTACGAAATGATATACGATCTCACCA
>JBIQHP010000011.1:21992-28540 GCA_044508495.1 Clavibacter sp. | reverse complement strand
TAGGGCATGAGCACGGCCTCGGGGCTGCGGTGGGAACCGAGCACGAGGGGGGCGGCATCCGGGTCGGTGCGGAACCGGCGCAGGGTTACATAATTAACCCACGGGCGGTGACGTCTGGGCGGCGTCGGCCGAAGACGGCGCGAATCGCTACGCTGGAAGCAATCCACGAAGGAGTTCTCCCATGAGTGATGCGCGCGAGGCCGCGCTGCTGGCATCCGTCCCTGACACGCTGTTCATCGCCGGGAAGTGGGTGGCGGCATCCGGCGGCGGCACGCTCGACGTGCAGGACCCGGCGACGGGCGAGGTCATCCGCACGATCGCGGATGCGACGGCCGAGGACGCGCAGAAGGCCATGGACGCGGCGGCCGAGACCCAGGCGTCGTGGGCCGCGACCGCGCCGCGCGAGCGCAGCAACCTCCTGCGGCGCGCCTTCGACCTCCTCATGGAGCGCGCCGACGACTTCGCGCTGCTCATGACGCTCGAGATGGGCAAGCCGCTCGCCGAGTCGCTGGGCGAGGTCAAGTACGGCGGCGAGTTCCTGCGCTGGTTCAGCGAGGAGGCGGTGCGGATCCAGGGCCGCTACGGCTCGAACCCCGAAGGCACCGGCACGATGATCGTGACGCAGCGCCCGGTCGGCCCCTGCTACCTCATCACGCCGTGGAACTTCCCGCTCGCGATGGCGACGCGCAAGATCGCCCCGGCGCTCGCCGCGGGCTGCACGGTCGTCGTCAAGCCGGCCGCGCTCACCCCGCTCACCACGCTCGCGTTCGTCAAGCTCCTCGAGGAGGCCGGTCTCCCGGCGGGCGTCGTCAACGTGCTCACGACCTCGTCGTCGAGCGCCGTCTCGAAGCCGATCTTCGCCGACTCGCGCCTGCGCAAGCTCAGCTTCACCGGCTCGACCTCCGTCGGAGTGGCCCTGCTCAAGCAGGCGGCCGACGGCGTGCTGCGCACCTCGATGGAGCTCGGCGGCAACGCCCCCTTCGTCGTGTTCGAGGACGCCGATCTCGATACGGCGGTCGACGGGGCGATGATCGCGAAGTTCCGCAACATCGGCCAGGCCTGCACCGCGGGCAACCGGTTCATCGTGCAGGAGTCGATCGCCGAGGAGTTCGCGAAGCGGGTGGCCGAGCGCGTGAGGGCGTTCAAGGTCGGTCGCGGCACGGAGGACGGCGTCACGATCGGACCGCTCATCGACGCGGATGCCGTGGCCAAGGTCGGCTCACTCGTCGAGGACGCGGTCACCCGCGGGGCGACGCTCCACACCGGCGGCTCGGCCATCGAGGGCGATGGCACCTTCTTCGAGCCGACCGTCCTGAGCGGAGTGAAGCCCGGGAGCGACATCCTCAGCGAGGAGATCTTCGGGCCGGTCCTGGCGATCACGACCTTTGCAGAAGAGGCGGATGCCGTGCGGCTCGCCAACGCCACCGAGTACGGACTCATCGGCTACGTGTTCACCAAGGACCTCGCCCGCGGACAGCGGATGATCGAGGCGATCGACACCGGCATGATGGGTCTCAACATCGGGGTCGCCTCCAACGCCGCAGCGCCGTTCGGCGGGGTCAAGCAGTCCGGTCTCGGCCGTGAGGGCGGCTTCGAGGGCATCCACGAGTACCTCTCCACGAAGTACACGCTGACGCCCGCTCCCTAGGTCGGGACCGGGAGCCATGACGATCGGCACGGGGCGAGCGTCACGGCTCCCGGAGACTCAGCCGGCGAGGCCCGCCGAAGGCGACAGGGAGTGCCATGCCGTGCGCCGCTGGTAGGCGTCGGCGACGCGCAGGAGCATCCCGTCTGCGAAGGGGCCGCCGGCCAGCTGCATTCCGATCGGGAGGCCCTCCCGTGTGCCCTCGACCGGGAGCAGACCGATCGGCAGCGAGAGCGCCGGCATGCCGACGCCGTTCCACTGGTTCATCCAGATCGGCCCCTTGGCGCGGGTGACCATCGTCTCCTCCTCGCCCTGGAGCGGCGAGACCCAGGGGAGCGAGATCGTCGCGACGCAGTCCACCGGCGCGAGCGCCTCGGCGAGGATCGCCTTGCCGCGGTCGAGGATCTTCCGTGCACGGACGTAGTCGGAGCCCGCGAAGAAGGCGCCTTTCGCGAGGGAGCGGCGGGCCGGACCTCCGTAGTCGGCCCAATGGGCCTGGAGGTTCCGGCGGTGGATCTCGAACGCCTCCGCTCCGACGACGACGCGCGCGGCCGCGCCCAGTTCCTCGGCGAGGGGGACGGTGAAGTCGACCACCGTGGCGCCCAGCGCCTCGAGCTCCGCCACGGCCTCGTCGAAGAGCCGCAGCATCTCCGCCGGGACATCCACCTTCCGGTGCGCCTCGCGGTCGACGCCGATGGTGACCCCGGTGAGATCGCCGTTGAGCGCAAGCGAGTAGTCCTCGACGGAGTTGATGCCCTGGGTGGCCTCGTCCCGGGGATCCTCATCGCCGGTGAGGGCGGTCAGGAGCATCGCGCAGTCTGCCGCCGAGCGGGCCATCGGGCCGATCTGGTCGTTGGAGGTGGAGAGCGGGACGCAGCCGTAGCGCGAGACGAGCCCCGCGCTCGGCTTGAGTCCGGTGATCCCGCAGAAGGCGGCCGGCATCCGAATGCTCCCCCCGGTGTCGGTGCCCAGGGCGCCGAGGAAGAAACCCGCCTGCACGCCGCTTCCGCTCCCGGCGCTCGAGCCGCCGGCCCAGCGCCCCGGCTGCCACGGGTTCGAGGCGTAGCGGAAGGGCTTGGTCGGGTCCGGGACCCCGCAGGCGAACTCGGAGCAGGAGGCCTTGGCGATCACGACGGCGCCGGCCTCCCGCAGTCTCTCCACCGCGGCCGAGTCGAATCCCTGGTATCCCGGGAGCATCGCCATGCTCTGCCCGGTCGTCGGCATGTCCGCGGTCGCCAGGATGTCCTTGACGCCGATCGGTATGCCGTGAAGGGGGCCCCGATCGGCTCCCGCCGCCAGTTCGCGATCGGCCGCTCCGGCGGCCTCCAGGGCTGCTGCGTCGTTGCGCCCGACGACGGCTCCGATGGTCTCCTCCGATCGGTCCATGCGCTCGAGCATGGCGGAGACGAGCTCGACGCTCGTGATGCGGCCGGCGCGGAGATCGTCCGCGGCCTCGGTGATGGACGAGGGGATGGTCATCGCAGGAGCTCCTCGATGGAGTCGGAGTAGAGCATCGGAGTGAGGGCGCCGATCAGGAGGAAGTCCTCCGTGAGGTAGTCCTTCTCCGATTCGTCGGCGGGCAGGCCGAGGTGGGCGATCACAGTCCTCGCCGCTCCCTGCAGGTCGGCTTCGGTCGGCGGGTTCGAACTGGTGGTGGACATGCAGGTGCTCCTTCTTATCTCAGTTGTCGGCGGCGGCGAGCGCGTCGACCGGGCGGCCGTCGCCCGCCCTCTCGTTCTCGAGAAGCTTCTCGTAGGCGGGCAGCGTGAGGAACTCGGCGAAGTCGTCCGCCACGGCGACTTCGAGGAACAGGTCCCGTGCCCCGGCGTAGTCGCGGGGGCTCCCCGAGAGCCTGCCGATCTCCTCGTCGACGATCTTCTGGATGAGCTCCTTGCTCACCTTCTCATCCGTCTCGAGCACGACCTCGTTGTGCAGCCACTGCCATACCTGCGAGCGGGAGATCTCGGCCGTGGCGGCATCCTCCATGAGGTTGAAGATCGCCACGGCGCCGTTCCCGTTCAACCAGGCTTGCAGATACTGGATGCCGACGCTGATGTTGTTGCGCAGTCCCGCGCTCGTCACCCGCCCGGGGGTGTCGGAGATCGCCAGGAGCTGCGCTGCCGAGACGTTCACGTCCTGCCTCAGCTCGTCGAGCTGGTGGGGCCGCGTGCCGAGTTTGGCGCTGAAGACCTCGTCGCAGAGGGAGACCATGGCCGGATGGGCGACCCACGAGCCGTCGAATCCGTCTTTAGCCTCCCTGGCCTTGTCTTCGCGGACCCGATCGAATGCCTTCCTGTCGGCCTCGGGATCCTTGCTGGGAATGGACGCCGCCATTCCGCCGATCGCGTGCGCCCCGCGCTTGTGGCAGGTGCTGACGAGGAGCTCGGTGTAAGCACGCATGAACGGCACCGTCATCGTCACGTCGCCCCGGTCGGGCAGGAGGCGATCCCGGCCGGATGAGCGGAACACCTTGATGGCGCTGAAGATGTAGTCCCAGCGACCGGCGTTGAGCCCGGAGGAGTGATCTCGCAACTCGTAGAGGATCTCCTCCATCTCGAACGCGGCGGGGAAGGTCTCGATGAGCACGGTGGCGCGTATCGTTCCCTGAGGGATCCCGAGCGCATCCTGCGCATAGACGAAGACGTCGTTCCACAGTCTCGCTTCGAGGTGGCTCTCGAGCTTCGGCAGGTAGAAGTATGGTCCCTTGCCTGCGCGGATGAGTCGGTGGGCGCAGTGGAAGAAGTAGAGGCCGAAGTCCACGAGCGAGCCGGACATGGGCTGGGAGTCGATGAGCAGATGCTTCTCGGGGAAGTGCCATCCCCGGGGTCTGACGACGATGGTCGTGCTCGAGTCGGCGTTCAAGGAATAGTGCTTTCCAGTCTCCGAGCGGTATTCGATGGTGCGGTCGATCGCATCCCGGAGATTGAGCTGACCGCGAACGACATTCTCCCAGGTCGGGGTGGAGGAGTCTTCGAGGTCGGCCAGCCACACCCGTGCGCCAGCGTTCAGCGCATTGATGGCCATCTTGCGCTCGGTGGGTCCGGTGATCTCGACCCGGCGGTCGAGCAGGCCGGGGGCCGGAGGCGCGACCTTCCAGTCGCCGTCGCGCACTGCGGAGGTGGATTCGAGAAAGTCTGGCAGCCGCCCCGCCGAGAGCCGCTCGTGCCCCGCGGCGCGCGCACTCAGCAGCTCCCGTCGTCTTCCGTCGAATCGCACATGGAGCTCTTGGAGGAATTCCATGGCCTCCGTCGTCAGAACCTCTCGATGGGCTCGACCGTCGTCATCGATCCGGCCTGCTATGGAGAGCGTCATCGATTCCATCCTTGCGTCAATGATTTTCGCAATGCGATATTTTTGATCTGTCAGTCGGAGTTTAGAAGCATGCGGTGGATTGGTCAACAGCAAGCAGAAGGGCCTGCTCCTGGCAAGGGAGGGGGAAGAGCGGCCCCACGAGCCTCAGGCAATAGAGATTTACTGGCGTGGCAGGCATCATCGCTCCAAGGACTCGGCCCGGATCTCGTCCCACCGCCACGATCAACAATGAATTTATGATTTCACTTTACGAAATCAGAATGCTGTAGTAGACATTGAAGGTCAGGCGGGTCCGCTGAGGCTGATGTCGAAGGGACCCGGTCATCACGTCGCCGGAAGGGTGAGTCATGGACATCCGTCCGCCATCGGGGCGATACGAGGCCGGGGGGCCCGACGAGGCGGAGTCGATCGACGGCGATGGGGAGAGCTTCGCCGTATCCGAGGATCTGTTCCAGCTGGCGATGGAGCTCGACCCGTTTCTCGCGACCTTCGTCGGCATTCGGGAGGCCGGCTCTCTCGTCCCCGATCTCAGCGACTCGGGGATCGAGGCTCGGCGGGCTCGGCTCGTCGCCGTCCTCGATCGACTGGATGCGATCCGCGATCGGGAACTCGGTCTTCAGGACCGCATCACGCGATCGATGATGCTCGCGCAGGCGTCGAACGCGATCGCGACGATCGACGCGAGGCGACCCGAGTACTCGGTGTCTCCGAGCTCCTCGCGGCATCCGGTGACCGCGATCATGACGCTCATCCCCAAGACGCCCATCGTGGATCACGCGGATGCCGAGGCCTACCTCACGAGGTGCGCAGGGCTCGGCCGGATGCTCGACGACGCGACGGAGTGGCTCCGCCGGGGGATCTCCGCGGGAAGGTCGCCCGTGCGCCGGCTCGTCGAGGGCTCACTGGAGCAGATCGACATCTATCTCGGATCGGACGCCCCCGAGCGCGAGCTGGCGAAGATCTCGAACCCCGGCGACTCCTACTCGAACCCCCTCTGGCACGAGAGGCTGGTCGCCCAGGTGACCGAGGAGATCAGGCCCGCGCTCGCACGCCATGGCGAAGAGCTCCGGTCGAGAATCCTCCCGGCCTCCCGTCCGGACGACCGGGCCGGACTCTGCTGGATACCCGGTGGCGAGGAGAGCTACGCCGCGGCCATCGCCGAGCACACGACCACCGACATGACGGCGGAGGAGATCCACGCGCTCGGACTCGAGGTCGTCGAGACCCTGAGAGAGGAGGCGCGAGGGCTCGGGGCGAGGGCGTTCGGGACGAGCGATCTTGCGGAGGTTCGGAACAGGCTTCGCAACGATCCCGCTCTCTACTTCTCCACGAGCGAGGAGATCGTCGATGCCGCCCAGCGCAGCTTCGAGGCCGCCCAGGCCGTGCTGCCCGAATGGATAGACCGGATGCCGAGGACTCGATGCGAAGTCCGGGCCCAGCCTCCGCTGGAGGCCCGTCATGCCGCCTTCGCCTACTACCGGCCGGGCGATCCTGTCACGGACCAGCCGGGAGTCTTCTGGATCAACACTCACGAGCCGTGGACTCACGCCCGGTTCGAGCTCCCCGCCATGTGCGCTCACGAGTCGGTGCC
>JBIQHP010000011.1:14034-21892 GCA_044508495.1 Clavibacter sp. | reverse complement strand
GACAACACCGTCACGAGCGAGCGCAATGTCGTCGGAGAGGTCGACCGGTACATCGGCAATGCGGGCCAGGCACTGGCCTACATGGTCGGCGGACTCCACTTCTCCCGGTTGCGAGCCCGGGCCGAGAAGACCCTGGGGGCCGGCTTCCGGGCGGGAGAGTTCCATCTGCGCTTGCTGGAGAACGGCGCATTGCCTCTCCACGCGCTCAGCGAGGTCATCGACGAATGGCTTGTCGAGAAGGAAAGGTGAATCAATGTCCGAGAACATCGCCACGATGGAAAGCCGCCAGGATCGGGCCGGCTCCCCTTTGAGGCCCGCCGACATCGGCAGGATCAGGACTGTCGAATCGCCGGTGCTGTCGCCGGACGGCCGGCGGATCGCCTATGTCGTCACCCAGGTCGACTCGGAGGCGAACATCTACCGGAGCGCGATCTGGCTGGCGCCGGTGGACCGCTCCGCCCCACCCCGCCAGCTCACCTCGGGCCGCTATCTCGACCGCGGCCCGTCGTGGTCCCCTGACGGGACGACGCTGGCCTTCGCCAGCAATCGGGGCGAGGATCAGAACGCTCGCCACACCCTCCATCTCATCCCCGTCGACGGACCGGGTGAGATCGTCACGCTGGATCGTCGCAACGAGCCCTTCGAGAGCGTCTCCTGGTCGCCCGAAGGGCGCCGGCTGATCTTCGTGTCCCGGGTGCGCGGAAGCGGCTACGACGCCGTCGACGACGCGGCTCGGCCACCACGGCGGATCGACCGTCTGTTCTCGAGAAGCGACGGGATCGGATGGACCATCGATCGCCCACGCCAGGTGTTCGTGATCGAGGCGAACGGATACACGAGAGCTCGCCAGGTCACGCACGAGCGTGTCGACGTGCACTCTCCCACCTGGTCTCCCGACGGCAGCCGCATCGCCTGTGTCGCCGCCCTTCAGGCCGATGCCGATCTCGGCATGGAGAACGACGTCTGGATCCTCGACGTCGACGACCCGCAGAAGCCCTGGCACAGGGTGACGCAGACCGACGCCGTGTTCTTCTTCCCCTCCTTCGATCCCGAGGGGACCCGCATCGCCTTCCTGCAGCGGCGAGGCCCGAACGGAGGCCGCGTGGGTCATCGTCACGCCAGGCTCGCCGTCGTCGACCTGGAGAGCGGCGAGCGGACGGTGCTCACGGCAGGCCTCGATCGCCACTGCACGATCTGGGGTGTCGGCCAGAGGCCGATCTGGGCCGGGGACGTCATCTATGTCGGCATCGAGGACGAGGGGCGCGGATCGCTCGTCGCCGTCGGCCTCGACTCGACCGTCTCCATCGTCGACAGCGAGCAGCGTCAGGTCTCCGGCTTCGACGTGCACGGCGACGTGATCGCGTTCACGGCGACGGGGATCACGACTCCGAGCGAACTGTTCGTCCGCGTCGACGGGGAGGAGCACAGGCTCAGCGGCCACCAGGAGGAGTTCGTCAGGAGCTTTCCGCCGATCCCGGCGGAGCGGTTCGCCGTCGTCTCGGCGGACGGCGAGACGGTCGACGCCTGGATCATGCGACCCGCGGGCTTCGAGCCCGGCAAGAAGTATCCCTGTCTCTTCAATATCCATGGGGGGCCCTGGACTCAATACGGTGAGTGCTGGTTCGACGAGTTCCAGCTCTACGCCTCGGCCGGATTCGCCGTGCTGTTCAGCAATCCGCACGGCTCGACCGGATACGCCGAGACCTTCGCGCGGAAGGTCCTCTCGCCCGTGTCGTCGGAGGACCCGGGCACGGGCTGGGGCGGGCTCGACTTCAGCGACATGATGGCAGTGGTCGATGCGGCGATCGAGCGCTACGACTTCGTGGATCCGGCAAGGCTCGGGGTCATGGGCGGCTCCTACGGCGGGTGGGCGACGTCGTGGACGATCACCCACACGAACCGATTCGCCGCCGCCTGCTCGGAGCGGGCTGTCAACAACCAGCTCTCGGCCGAGTGGTCGTCGGACATGGCCGGCGTCATCCTCAAGGAGACCGGGGTCGATCCGCTCATCCATCCCGAGGAGCTGGTGCGGATGTCCCCGATCACCTATGTGCGCGACATCGAGACGCCCGTCCTCATCCTCCACTCCGAGAACGACCTGCGCTGCAACATCGAACAGGCGGATGCCCTCTGGGTCGCGCTCCGGCGCCTCGGCAAGGAGGTCGAGTACTGGCGGTTCCCGGGAGAGGGGCACGATCTCAGCAGGACGGGATCGCCGGCGCACCGGATCCAGCGGGCCGAGCTGATCATCGACTGGTTCTCGAGGAAGCTCTGAGCCGAGCCGATATCGGTCCCTCCCTAGGAGCTGCTGTCCGCGGTGTCGTTCGCCAGGAGGTCGATGGAGAGCCGCCGGGCCGTCTCCTGGAGGAGCGGTACGGCGCGCTGCACGAGCGCGTCGGTCATGCGGGCGGCTGGGCCCGAGACCGAGATCGCCAGCGGCGACAGCTCGCTGGGGACGGCGACGGCGACGCACCGCACCCCGATCTCCTGCTCGCCCTCGTCGAGGGCATAGCCGAAGTTGCGGATCTGGATGAGCGCTTCGAGAAAGCGCGCCGGATCCGTGATGGTGTTGGGGGTGTATCGAGTCATGCCGATTCGGCCGAGGAGTGCCTCGACTTCGGAGTGGCTCTTGCGCGCGAGCAGCGCCTTGCCCACCGCCGTGCAGTGCGGGCTGACCCGCCGTCCCACCTCGGTGAACATGCGCATGGAGTGACGACCCTGCTTCTGGGCGAGATAGACGATCTCGTTCCCATCGAGCATCGCGAGATTGCTCGACTCTCCCAGATCGTTCGCGAGGTCGGAGAGGTAGGGAAGCGCCCAGGTACCGAGCTTGGAGGCCGAGGCCTCGCCGAGCCTGACGAGACGGGGCCCCAGGGTGTACTGGCGCGACTGCTCCTGCCGTATGTATCCCAGGTTGACGAGGGTTCTCACGATCCGGTGGATGGTCGGCGTGGGAAGGCCGACATCCTGAGCGAGGCTCGTGAGCGTCGCGGACCCTCCCGCGTCGGCCATCGACTCGAGGATGAGGAAGCCGCGCTCGAGGGAGTGGACACCGCCCGGTTTGCGCCCGACTACGTTGCCGGCAGGGGGTGTCGAAGGTGATTGGGTCATGAGCTTTAGCCCTTCCTTTGGTGAGCCTACTGCGATCGTCGAGTAGGGCGAGCACCTCGGTGGAGGAATTTCATATATCGGAAACTCTATGTAATTTTTATTCCAAAGTCCAGAGGGTCTGAGGCCGCCGCGGGACGCGCGCTCTATCACTGAGTATCTGCCGAATACAGAGACAGGACTGGAGTTCAGGCCTCGATCTCCCTCTTTTCATCCGTCAGAACTTGTGTTGACGGATGGACCTACGAGAAGCTAAGTTCTCATCTAGCGGATAATTCTTTCCGCCAAGTGTTCTGTCGAATTCAAAGGAGCATCGACGTGAATGTTAAGAGATGGCACCGAACTGCGATTGCTCTTCTCGCAGTTTCCGCAGTAACCCTCGGTCTTTCCGGATGCGTGAGCGAGCCGGCGAGCACGGACAACTCGGATCGCACCCTGAACGTCGTGCAGGTCTCGCCGATCACGAGCTTGAACCCGAACATCGAGTCGAACCGAAGCTCGGTGCGGGTCGCCGAGTCGATCATCGAGACCGCCACGAAGTACGTCCTCGACGCGAGCGGGAAGGGGCTCGAGCTCGTTCCCTCGCTCACGGAGTCGTGGACTCAGCTCGACCCGACGACCTGGGAGTTCAAGGTTCGTCCGAACGTGGAGTTCAGCAACGGCGAGAAGCTCACGGCTCAGGCCTTCGCCGACTCGCTCGCCTCGTGGCGAGAGGGGAAGAGCGGTGGTCACTTCATCGTCCACCAGAACATCGAGATCGAGGTGATCGACGATCTGACCTTCCACCTCATCACCTCGACTCCGGACTACGGACCGCTGCTGGCGCAGATGTCCTACTTCCACGTCTTCGCACCGGCGTACCTCGCGGAGGTCGGTCCCGAAGGATTCGGAGCCGCCCCCATCGGCACCGGGCCCTACGTGCTGAAGGAGTGGAAGCAGGGAGTCTCGATCGAGCTGGAGGCGAACCCCAACTACTGGGGAGAGCAGCCGAAGATCAAGCACATCCTGATCAGGTCCGTCACCGAAGACTCGACTCGGGTCGCGGAGATCGAGACCGGCTCTGCGGACATCGTCATGGATCTGCCGCCGACGATGCTCGAGAGGACCGAGTCCCTTCCGAACGTCCACGTCGAGTCCGCGCGCCCTTACTACCGGGTGTTCTTCGCCCTCAAGACCGAGAACGGACCGCTCAGCGATGTTCGCGTCCGCAAGGCCGTGAGCCTCGCCCTTGACCGTCAGAGCATCACCGACAACCTCTTCGAAGGGCATGCCTTCCCGATGTACGGGACGTTCGTGCTGGGAGAGCCGGGCTACGACGAGAGCTTCCAGGGCAACCGCTATGACCCGGAGGAGGCGAAGAAGCTGCTGAAGGAGGCCGGTTATGAGAACGGCGTGGAGATCAGCCTGAACTACACCATCGGTTCGTCGCTTCTGGACTCCAAGGTGGCCGAGGCGGTTCAAGCGCAGCTCGAGGCCGTCGGAGTCAAGGTCAACATGATCGGGGGCCCTCCGACCATCACGCAGACCTGGCGCCTTCCGGAGGCGAGCGGCATGTTCATGCTCACCTTCACGCCGGTGTACCCCGACTCGTCGTTCATCTTCAAGGCCTACTTCGCCCATGACTCCGCCTGGGCGGCGTTCGGGACGACTCCAGAGCTCGACGAGTTCGGACTCCGGAGCATCAGCACGACGGACCAGGCCGAGCGCACGGCGATCTTCAAGGAGGCTCAGAAGTACGTCATCGACGACCAGGTGCTGTGGGCTCCCCTGTATCAGGTCGAGGAGAACTCCGGGGTCTCGGATGACGTGATCTGGACTGCTCGACCGGACAGCAAGTACAACTTCGCGGACGCGGAGTTCAAGTAGGTCCTGACGCGGGTGGCCGCCTGGTGCATGCCGAGCGGCCACCCGCGCACCCATCAAATCGCTGAAGACTCGAAACGGAAACGGAAACTCGAAGTGGCAACAAACAAGAGTGGCATCCACGGTGGTGTGGTCAGTGCCGTGGAGCATCATGCGGCAGACGTCGGCGCTGAGATCCTCGCCGCGGGCGGCAATGCGGCGGATGCCGCCGTCGCCGCGGCCTTCGCCCAGGGCGTGGTGGATCCACTGCGCTGCGGCATCGGAGGAGGTGCGACAGCCCAGTACTTCGACGCCAAGTCGAACGCGGTGCAGATCCTCTCCTCCCAGGGCGGCGCGCCGATGACCGCGCACTCGCGGATGTTCACTCCGGTCGGTCACTGGGGGACGCTGTTCCGCGTCGAGGGACAGCGGAACCAGTTCGGGTACGAGGCGACCCTGGTCCCGGGCTTCGTCCGGGGGATGGGCGACATCTTCGAGCGGTTCGGCTCCGGCCGGGTCACCTGGAAGCAGATACTCGAGCCGAGCATCCGCCTTGCAACCGAGGGGTTCGAGGTGTATCCCCATCTCTACGAGATGTGGCAGGACAAGGGCGGTCACGACTTCCTCGACGTCGGGAAGAAGACCATCAACGTCTCCGAGGCGAGCAAGAAGATCTACCTGAAGCCGGACGGGACCTACTTCGAGATCGGCGACGTCATGATCCAGACCGATCTGGCCAAGACGCTGGAGCGCATCGCCACCCAGGGGCCTGACGAGTTCTACACCGGTGAGACCGGACGCATGATCGCCGAGGACTTCGCAGCGAACAACGGATACCTCTCGGCTTCCGACCTGGCCAGCTGCCGCTCCTCCCTCGAGGAGCCCATCACCGCCACCTATCGGGGCCTCGACCTCTTCACGGAGAGCGCGCCGTCCGTCGGACCCACCCTCATCGAGATCCTCAACATCGTGGAGGGCTGGGACCTCGTCGAACTCGGGTGGAACTCGCCCACCTATCTCGACCGTTTCGCCAGGGCGATACATCTCGCCTTTCGCGATCGCGCCGCCCACATCGGCGACCCCAAGGTGGTGGACGTGCCTCTGGGTCGGCTTCTGTCGAAGGAGTACGCCGCCGAGCTCCGGGCCTCGATCGAGGCCGGTACCGATGTCAGCCCCGACGCGAAGAAGGGCGGCCGCATGTCGGGTCCCTCCGAGACGACCCACGTCACGGTCATCGACAACGAGGGCAACGCGATGGGCATCACCCACTCCGTCGGATCGTCCTCGGGCGTCGTCACTCCCGGGCTGGGGTTCATGCACAACAACCACATGATCCAGTTCGATCCCAACCCCGACTCCGCGAACTCGATCCAGCCGGGCAAGCAGGCCAACGGCGGCACGGCCCCGGTGTTCGTGTTCCGCGACGACGAGCTGGTGCTGGCGATGGGCTCGCCCGCCGGCGGACGGAAGGCCACTGCGATGGCGCAGGTGCTCGTCAACTTCGAGGACTTCAACATGCCGATCCAGCAGGCCGTGAGCGTCGACCGCATCCACGCAGAGGATCTGCCTCTGCTCGTGAGCCTGGAACCGCTGTTCGATCCTCGCGCCGCGGTGGCGCTGGCTCGGAACGGTCACCGCATCTCCCTGGAGACGTACACCGCTCGAGTGCAGGCCGTCTCGCGCGATCCGAAGACCGGAGCGCTCGAGGGCGGCACGGACCCCCGAGGCGATCGCGGCCTGGCCGTCGCCTGACCGGCCCAGGCACCGACCTCGCCTCGAGGCGCACGATCGATGGACGACGTGAAGGAGCAATGCGCATGAGCATCGGATTCAGAGTGATCCGGAACACCGTCAAGCCGCCGCCGGGGCTGGTGGCCGAGCTGGCGAAGTGCGACACTAGCGACCTGTCGGATGTGATGCGGCACGCCAAGACCATGTCGGGACTCGCTCTGCGCCAGAACGGGGGCCGGCGGGTCGCGGGACGGGCCGTGACCGTGTCGCTCCCGCTGGGCGGTGTGAGCATGCTGAAGGTGGCGATGGATCAGTGCGAGGCCGGGGACGTGCTCGTCGTGGCCGCGCGCGGCGCCATGACCTTCGCGATGTGGGGTGGCTACATCAGCCATGGGATGCGCAAGCGCGGCCTGGCCGGCCTGGTCGTCGATGGTGCGGTGCGGGACATCGCGGAGATCGCAGAAGCCGGTTTGCCGGTGTTCGCCCGCGGAACCGCGACCAACGTCTGCGTCTCCGAGGCGGCCGGTGAGGTGAACGTCGCCGTCGCGTGCGCCGGCGCCGTCGTGGAGCCAGGTGACATCATCGTCGCGGACGAGAACGGCGTCGTCGCGGTCCCGCAGCGGGATGCCGACGAGATCCTGGAGAAGGTCGCCGCTCTCCACGAGCGGCACAAGTCGTGGGCCGGGGATCTCCAGCGCGGAGCGGTGCCCGGGGTCCAGGCCATCCTCGAGAGCGTCGCGGCTCAGGGATGCGAGTTCATCGATGCGTGACGAGAGGGAGAACGGGCTGTGATGCGAGTGAATACCTTGCGGGAGAAGCTCTCGGCGGGCGGGCCGCTCTTCGGCGTGTTCCTGAGCTTCCCGTCGCAGAGGCTCGTCGAGTTCTGCGGGCTGGTCGGCTTCGACTTCGTCCTGATCGACGGAGAGCACGAGGGGATCGGCGTCGAGACCTGCTACCAGCTGGCGACCGCCGCCGACGCGGTGGGCATGGCATCGATCGTCCGCGCTCCGAGCAACCGGCCTGACGTCCTGCTCGGATTCGCCGACAGCGGCGTGCACGGCATCATCGCCCCGCACATCGACTCCCGGGAAGCCGCCGAGACACTGGTCTCGGCCCTGGCCTTCCCGCCGAAGGGATCCCGGGGAGCTGCGGCGAGCTCGCGCGCGGCCAACTACGG
>JBIQHP010000011.1:6584-13934 GCA_044508495.1 Clavibacter sp. | reverse complement strand
TCCGGCAAGACGGTGAGCGTCTCGGCCGCCACCGGCGACGACGCGCGCAAGGCCGCGGACGACGGCGCCCGGCTGATCGTGGTCAGCAACGCCTCGCTCCTCGCAGGTGCGGCACGTGGCTTTCTCGCCAAGGCCAGAGATAATGGATGATGGCAGCCATGAGTGAGGACCGGCGCCGCCCGGATCCGAGGCCCCTGATGGAGGTGCGAGACCTCCAGGTGGAGTATCCGGGCCCGGGTGGCACACTTCGGGCCGTCAACGGCGTGTCCTTCGACGTCATGCCGGGCGAGACGATCGGTATCGTCGGCGAGTCCGGGTGCGGCAAGTCCACCCTGGCGCGAGCTCTCATGCAGCTCATCCCCGAGCCCGGCCGGATCTGCGGAGGAAGCGTCCGGTTCGACCAGGACGACCTCCTCGACCTGGACGCAGAGGCGATGCGCCGGATACGGGGAGACAAGATCGCGATGATCTTCCAGGATCCGATGACCGCCCTGAACCCCCTCATGACCATCGGCGCTCAGCTCATCGAGGCGGTCAAGACCCACACCAAGCTCTCGCCGAGCGGTTTGCGGCGACGCGCCGCCGAGCTGCTGGAGCTCGTGGGCATTCCCGACCCGGTCTCCCGGCTGAGCTCGTATCCTCACCAGCTTTCCGGCGGCATGAGACAGCGCGTGGTCATCGCCATGGCGATCAGCTGCAATCCGACGCTGCTCATCGCCGACGAGCCGACGACGGCACTCGACGTCACCGTTCAGGCGCAGATCCTCGACCTCTTGGGAAAGCTGCGGGACGAGCTCTCGATGGCGATCATCCTGGTCAGTCACGACCTGGGCGTCATGGCCGGGATCGCCGATCACATCCTGGTCATGTACGCCGGCTACATCGTCGAGCAGGGGACCGTCTCCGACGTGCTGGAGTCCTCGTCGCACCCTTACACCATCGGGCTTCTGCAGTCGCTCGCCCGGCTGGACCGGGAGAGGCCGGAGAGGCTTCCGGCGATCCCGGGAAGCGCGCCCAGCGTGCTCGAGCTGCCGACCCAGTGCCCGTTCCTGCCGCGCTGCCCCGAGGCCTTCGACCTCTGCGCCCAGGGCAATCCCGCGCTTCGACTCGTGGGTCCCGGCCACGCCGCCGCCTGCTTCGCACGGGCGGAAACGGGTCCCATGCCGCTCGGCGTCCCGGTCGAGGCCCTCGCGCATCGGGGGGAGTCATGAGCAAGGCGCCCATCCTCGAGTCCGTCCCTCCGGGACCGGGCGGTGCCACCGACTCGGCACCGCTCCACGTGAGCGTCGAGAACCTCACCGTTCGGTTCCCCGCGAGCCGCACCTCCTTGATGGGGGCCAGACGATGGGTCCACGCCGTCGAGGACGTGTCCTTCGGCATCCCCCAGGGCGAGACGCTGGGGCTCGTCGGGGAGTCGGGATGCGGCAAGAGCACGACAGGGCGCGCCATACTCCAGCTGGTCAAGCCGCTGGCGGGCACCGTGCGCGTCGGCGATCAGGTGCTGACGGAGCTGGCCGGCCGGCAGATGCGCAGGGCGCGGAAGTCGATGCAGATGGTCTTCCAGGATCCGTTCTCCAGCCTGGACGCGCGCATGCGGATCGGCGCGGCCATCAAGGAGCCGCTCCAGGTCCACGGGATCGCCTCCGGTGAGGCTGCCGATCGCAAGGTCCTCGAGCTCCTCGACGCGGTCGGGCTTCCCTCGTCGGCCGTGAAGAGATTCCCGCATGAGTTCTCGGGAGGTCAGCGTCAGAGGATCGCGATCGCGAGGGCCCTCGCGGTCGATCCGACCTTCCTCGTCTGCGACGAGCCCATCTCCTCGCTCGACGTCTCGGTCCAGGCCCAGGTCATCAACCTGCTCCAGGACCTTCAGGACACGCTCGGGCTCACCTATCTCTTCATCGCCCACGACCTGGCGGCCGTTCGCCAGGTGTCCCACCGCATCGCCGTGATGTATCTGGGACGCATCGTGGAGACGATGAGCCGGGACGACCTGAGCACGGTGCCCCTCCATCCGTACACCCAGTCGCTGATGTCCTCGGTCCCCAGCCCGGATCTGGAGCGCGAGCGCCGCCGGGAGCGGATCGTGCTGGTCGGCGAGGTGCCGAGTCCGATCAATCCCCCCTCCGGGTGCAATTTCCATACCCGCTGCCCGTTCGCCCGGGAGCGCTGTCGCGTCGAGACGCCGTCCCTCGTCCCGGCTGCCGACGGACGCCAGGTCGCCTGCCACTTCTGGCAGGAGATCCAGGCCAAGGCGAGCCCCGCCACCTAGTGGCGACCGTCCGTTCATCGATCGTGTTGTAGAGGAGACAGAGTTGGCTTCCATTCCGAGTCCTGCGTTGACCCTGGCGACGGCGGAGGCGCTGCTCGATGCGGCGGTGGTGCGCGCCGGTGAGCTGGGCGTGCCCATGTCCCTGTGCGTTCTCGACGAGGCGGGGCACCAGGTCGCCGCCCGGCGGATGGACGGGGCGCGGTGGATCACCGTGTCGATCGCTCTCGCCAAGGCGGCGACCTCGGCTGCCTGGCATCTGCCTGCTCGTGAGGTCGGGGAGCGGCTTTCGGCGGCGCCCGCGCTCCTGACGGCGATCGTCGTCCAGCAGGAGGGGAGCTTCGCCGCGTCCGAGGGCGGCTATCCGATCATCGTCGACGACATCGTCATCGGCGGCATGGGCGCGAGCGGCGGCACCGGCGCCCAGGACGGCGAGGTCGTCCGGGCGGCCATCGAGTCCGTGATCGGCCCCCACGACGCATCAGATGTGAGCGGTTAGCGAGCGATGACCGTTTTCCTGCTGCGAAGAGTCGCCTTGTCCCTCTTTGTGCTCTTCGTCGTCGTCACCCTGACCTTCTTCAGCCTGAGCCTCGCCGGCGATCCGATCACGAACAAGATGACTCTCGCCGGAGCCTCGCCGGAGGACATCAAGGCAGCCCTCCATGCGCTGGGGTACGACCGACCGGTCCTCATCCGCTACTTCAGCTTCCTCGGCGATCTGTTCGTCGGGAACTTCGGGAACTCCTTCATCTACGGCCAGAGCGCGCTGGCCCTGGTCCTGCAGCGATTCCCCTACACGCTCCAGCTCGCCGGCGTCTCGCTGGCCATCACCGTCGTCGTGGCCATCCCTCTCGGCGTTCTCGCCGCCGTCAAGAGGGACTCCATCCTCGACCGGGGCGTCATCGTCTTCGCGGCGTTGGGTCAGGCCGTTCCGAGCTTCGTGATCGGCCCGCTGCTCATCCTCCTGTTCGCCGTCGCCCTGCGATGGCTGCCCGTCTCCGGAGCGGTGGCGCCGGGATCGCTCGTGCTCCCCGCGATCACGCTCGCGCTCTTTCCCATAGCGAGGGTGATCAGGCTCCTGCGAGGCTCGATGCTCGACATCTCCACCGCGGACTTCATCACCACCGCCCGGTCCAAGGGAGTGCGGGAGAGCGTGGTGATCATGCGTCACATGTTCCGCAATGCGCTGCTTCCGACGATCACGATCATCGGGATGCAGATCGCCAATCTTCTCGGCGGCGCCGTCATCGTCGAGGCCATCTTCGGCTGGCCGGGGATCGGCAGCCTTGCCAGGGACTCCCTCGTCGCGAACGACTTCCCGCTCGTGCAGACGATCGTCATCCTGGCGGCGACGACCGTCGTCGTCGTCAACATGGCCACCGATTTCGTCTATACCCTGGTCGACCCGAGGATCAAGGCGAGGTGATGAAGATGGTGAAAAGACTGTTTTTAGGGCGTCCTCGTGAGGATCGGACCCGCACCAAGCGCAGACTTCCGAACACGATGGTCGTGCTCGCCGCGGTCACTCTCGTCGTCATCATCCTGGGGGCCTTCGTCGGGCCGCTCTTCGTGGCGGACCCGGGCATCCAGCAACTGGCGAACTCGCTCCGCCCGCCGGCCTGGGTCCCCGGCGGCTCCCCCGAGTACCTCCTCGGAACGGACAGCCTGGGGCGCGACGAGCTCGCCCGCGTCGTCTATGGGGCGCGAGTCTCCCTGACCGTGTCGTTGCTGTCGTTGTTCATCGGGGCCGTCTTCGGGATCGCGATCGGAGTCATGGCCGGATACTTCCGCGGGATCTTCGATCAGATCGTCATGCGGATCGTCGACGTGCAGATGTCCGTCCCGGGGATCCTCTTCATCCTCACCGTCGTCACCATCCTCAAGCCGTCGTTCTCGACGATCATCATCGTCCTCGCCCTCTCGGTGTGGATCGTCTTCGCCAGGGTAGCCCGGGCGCAGGTGCTGTCCTTCCGCGAGAACGACACGATTCTCGCCATCCGCTCCATCGGGGCGTCCGGCCTGCGGATACTGGTGCGCCATGTGGTTCCCAATATCGCCGGCCCGCTGCTGATCATCTCGACTCTCGAGCTCGCGACGCTCATCATGGCGGAGGCCGCGCTGGGCTATCTGGGGCTCGGGGTGCCGCCGCCGACTCCGACCCTGGGATCGATGATCTCCAGCGGGCAGTCGGGCATGACATCCGGGGCATGGTGGCCGGTCGTGGTTCCCGGCATCTCGATCGCACTCATCATCATCTCGATCAACATCCTCGGCGACTGGCTCCGCGATGTGCTGGATCCGCGAGGGTTGACGAAGTGACGATGAGATGACGGCCCGTTCGATGCCCGTGAATCCCGATCTGCCCATCATTCGCTCGCGAGAAACAAACTGGAGGACCGCATGAAGCACTTCTATCCCCTCATGAACTGGGTGGAGGCGGGTGAGGCGGCGAAGGCCGACCGGGTCGTCATCCTGCCGATCGGCACGATCGACGCCAACGGTCCGTTGACCCCGATGGGATTCGACGTGCTGGTGTCGGAGGCCCTCGCGAGGAACGCCGCCGAGCGCACGGGAAGCCTCTGGCTGCCTCCCATCGCCTATGGGGTGTCGGAGGCCCTGGACGGCTTCCCCGGAACCATCGCCATGCCGCCGGAGCTTCTCGGCAAGCAGGTGGATGCCGTGGTGCGCGGCCTCATCGCGAGCGGCTTCGCGCACATCCTGCTCGTCACGAATCACGGGCCGAATCAGTTCCCGGTGGAATACGCCTGCCGCAGGATCCGCCGGGACACCGGGGTCATCGTGGCCTCGATCAATCCGGCGCAGCTCACGGCGGACCTTCGCGGTGAGATCTTCGAGCCGCAGGCGGTCGGGCACGGATCCGAGCCCGGCGTCTCCCTCCTGATGCATCTGCATCCCGGGTCGGTCGACCTGGCTGCCGCGAAGCCCGCGAGGAAGAGCGAGTTCCAGGGGCTCGAGGTGCTCTCGCCCACGGATGTGCGATTCGGCAAGAGCCGGGTCAACGTCTACCTCGAGCTGGAGGAGGTCTCGACGACCGCAGGCTGGGCGGATCCGTCCGGGGCCTCCGCCGAGAAGGGCGAGGCCCTGTTCACGGCGATGGCCGACTTCGTCGTCGACTTCGTCGAGAAGTTCAAGTCGCTCGACACGAAGGCCGCGGCGCCCGCCGTGGCATCGCTCTAGCGGGACCGGTCAGAGGAATCAGGGAGGAACGAGGATGGACGTCAACGTGGAGAAGGCACTGGGCTGGCTGGCCGAGAACGAGGCCGCCGACCTCGAGCGCCTTGCCGAGATCCTCGCGATCGAGTCGGTCGCCTCGAACCCGGCCAAGAAGGACGCGGTCCGCGACGCCATCGTCTGGACGAGCAAAGAGCTCGAAAGGGTGGGGTTCACCGATCTCGTGATCCATGAGACCCCTACCCACCCGGCCCTCACCGGCAGGCTCGCCTCGCCGATCGAGGGGGCGCCGACCGTGCTCGTCTACGGCCATGTGGATGTCCAGCCGGTCGAGCCGCTCGAGGAGTGGCTGTCGCCGCCCTACGAGCTCACGACCCGGGGGGACCGGCTCTGGGGCCGTGGCGTGACCGACGACAAGGGCCAGCTGCTCATGTACACCCGCGCGCTGGAGGCGATCCGGTCGACGGGCGGAGATGTGCCCGTCAACGTCATCGTCCTCGTCGACGGCGAGGAGGAGGTCGGCTCGCCCAGTCTGGCCGGAGTCCTCGACGCCAACCCGTGGATCGGGGAGGCCTCCGTCGCGCTCGTGAGCGACTCGCCCGCCCTCGGGCTCAACCTCCCGGCCGTCGGCTACTCCCTGCGGGGCATGGCCTATGTCCAGGTGACCGTCAAGGCCCTGTCGAACGACCTCCATTCCGGGCAGTTCGGAGGTGCCGTGCCCAACGCCGCGCAGATCCTCGCGGAGATGGTGGCCAGCCTCCATGACGGTGAGGGCCGGGTGACCGTGCCGGGCTTCTACGATGCGGTGGACGAGCTCTCCGCGGAGGAGCGGAAGAACCTCGCGGGTCTTCCCTTCGATGAGGCGGCATGGTTCGCAACGATCGGGGCTCTCTGCGGTGTCGGCGAAGCCGGGTACTCGACGCTCGAACGGACCTGGGCGCGCCCCACGCTCGAGGTCAACGGATTCGGATCGGGCCACACGGGCGAGGGCCCGAAGACGATCGTCCCCGCGGTGGCGATGGCGAAGCTCTCCACCCGGCTCGTCGCCTCCCAGGATCCGGAGGTCATCGCAGGGCTCCTCATCGATCATCTGAGGTCCATCGCGCCGGAGTCCGTCACGATCGAGACCGTCCACGACGTGGCCTCGAAGCCGGTGATCACTCCGACCGACAGCCCGGCGGTCACCATGGCCCTCGAGGCGCTGGGAGAGGCCTGGGGGGTGGAGCCCTACCTGATCCGAGACGGAGGCACCATTCCCGCCGTCGCGCGACTGCAGAGCACCTTCAGCCTTCCCACGCTGCTGCTCGGCTTCGGGTGCCCCGACGAGAACAAGCATGCTCCCAATGAGTGGCTCCCTCTCGACCATTTCCGGCGAGGCCCCGACACCCTCGTGCGCCTCCTGCCGAAGCTGGCGAAGGTGCTCGGGTAGCCTCTCCGGCCACAGGGTCCTGAATCACGACCGTCGCGACGCCATAGGCTGGGACCATGCACGAAGCAGTCATCGTCGACGTCGTCCGCACCCCCTCGGGCCGGGGCAAGCCGGGCGGTCAGCTCTCCGGCATCCACCCGGTCGACCTGCTCGCAGGGGTGCTCGAGACGCTCGTGCAGCGCAGCGACCTCGACCCCGCGCTCGTCGACGACGTGATCGGCGGATGCGTGTCGCAGATCGGCGAGCAGGGCTACAACGTCACGCGCAACGCCCTGCTCGCGGCGGGATTCCCCGACACGGTGCCCGGGACGACCGTGGACCGGCAGTGCGGGTCGAGCCAGCAGGCGGCGATGTTCGCGGCGCAGGGGGTCATGACGGGCCAGTACGACGTGGCGATCGCCTGCGGCGTCGAGTCGATGAGCCGCATCCCGCTCGGGACCTCGCGCGCCGGCATGGACCGCTA
>JBIQHP010000011.1:1499-6484 GCA_044508495.1 Clavibacter sp. | reverse complement strand
TTCCCCGAACTCGACTGGCGCATCACGCCCGGCAATTCGAGCCCGCTCACCGATGGCGCCTCCGCCGCCCTCATCATGAGCGCCGAGCGCGCCGAGAGCCTGGGGCTGAAGCCGCGTGCCCGATTCCACGCCTTCGCGGTGACCGGCAGCGACCCGATCTACATGCTCACCGGCGTCATCCCGGCGACCCGGAAGGTGCTCGAGCGCGCCGGACTCGCGATCGACGACCTCGACTGGTACGAGGTCAACGAGGCCTTCGCCTCCGTGCCGCTCGCCTGGCAGAAGGAGCTCGGCACCGACCCGGACAAGCTCAACCCGCGCGGCGGGGCGATCGCCCTCGGGCACGCGCTCGGGTCATCCGGAACCCGTCTGCTCACGACCCTCGTCAACCAGCTCGAGGCGGGCGGCGGCCGCTGGGGCCTTCAGACCATGTGCGAGGGCGGCGGCATGGCCAACGCGACCATCATCGAACGGCTCTGAGCCGGTAGGAGGCAGCGATGCAGATCTCTGGATGCTCGGCACTCGTCACGGGTGGCGCCTCGGGGCTCGGGCTCGCGACCGCGCAGGCGCTCGCGACGGCGGGGGCCGAGGTGATCATCCTCGACCTGCCGAGCTCGAAGGGCGAGCAGATCCCGGATGTCGTGTTCGCCCCCGCGGACGTGACGGACGAGGCGCAGGTGCGGGCGGCGATCGCCATGGCGACCCTGCCGCTGCGGATTGTGGTGAACTGCGCCGGGGTCGCGACCGCGGAGCGCGCCCTCGGCAAGGAGGGGCCGCTGCCGCTCGAGCGGTTCGAGCGGGTCATCCGGGTGAACCTGATCGGCACCTTCAACGTCATCCGCCTCGCGGCCGAGGCGATCGCCGCGACGGAGCCGCTGCATGAACCGGGCCGGGGCGGCACCGGGCAGAGCGGCACAGGGCAGGGCGCTGCCGGCCGCGGAGGCAGCGGCGGGCCATCCGGTACGGCAGAGCGCGGCGTCATCGTCAACACCGCCTCGGTCGCGGCCTTCGACGGGCAGATCGGGCAGGCGGCGTACTCGGCGTCGAAGGGAGGGGTCGCCGCGATGACCCTCCCGCTCGCGCGCGAGCTCGCGGCACGGCTCATCCGGGTCATGACGATCGCGCCGGGCACCTTCGACACCCCGATGATGGCGGGCCTGCCCGAGGCGGCGCGGGAGTCCCTCGGGGCGCAGGTGCCGCATCCGTCCCGCCTCGGCCGGCCGGAGGAGTACGCGGCGCTCGTGCGGCACATCGTCGAGAACCCCATGCTCAACGGCGAAGTCATCCGTCTGGACGGCGCCATCCGCATGCAGCCGAAGTAGCCTGCGCTGCCATGGGCCTGCGGCGTGGATGCCGGCGCGCCCCGTGAATTTCGATCTCGGCGACCACGGTGCAAGACTTCTCGCATGATCAGGTGCCCCGTCGACCGCCGCCCATCGGAGCGCCGGTGACCGGGCGGCGGTCGTGGCGGGTCCTGATCCCCGCGGCACTCATCCTCGGCTGGCTCGTCGTGGCCGGCATCGGCGGCCCGTACTTCGGCAAGATCAGCGAGGTCGCCGTCAACGATCAGGCCGCCTACCTGCCGAGCTCCGCCGAGTCGACCCGGGTCAACGAGCTGCGCAGCGCCTTCACCGAGAGCGATGCCATCCCGGCGATCGTGCTGCTGGTGCGGGAGGAAGGGCTCACGGATGCCGACAACGACTTCGCCACCCGGCTCGTCTCCGACTTCGGCTCGGTCGACGGCGTCGACGGGGAAGTCTCCCCTCCGATCCCCTCGGACGACGGGAACGCCGTCGAGATCTTCGTCCCGGTGGCCTCCGGCGGGGTCGTGGACACGATCGAGGCGCTGCGCGCGGACCTCGCCGAGAGCGCCCCGCCCGGACTCGTCCACTACGTGACCGGGCCGGCCGGGTTCACCGCCGACCTCGTCGACGCGTTCCGGGGGATCGACGGCATCCTGCTGCTGACCGCCCTGATCGCCGTGCTCGTCATCCTCGTGGTGGTCTACCGCTCGCCCGTGCTGCCCCTGCTCGTGCTCGGAACCTCCCTGTTCGCGCTGTGCGCGAGCATCCTCGTGGTGTGGTGGCTCGCCAAGGGCGGGATTCTGCTGCTCAACGGGCAGGTGCAGGGCATCCTGTTCATCCTCGTCATCGGCGCGGCCACCGACTACTCGCTGCTCTACGTCTCGCGCTTCCGGGAGGCGCTGCGCGACGTGGAGGGCCGGTGGGAGGCGACGATGCTGGCCCTGCGGGGCAGCCTGCCGGCGATCCTCGCCTCGGGCGGCACGGTGATCGCCGGGCTGCTGTGCCTGCTGCTGAGCGATCTGCAGTCCAATCGTGCCCTCGGTCCGGTGGGTGCGATCGGCATCGGCTTCTCGATCCTCGCCGCGCTCACCCTCCTGCCCGCGCTGCTGCTGGCGTTCGGCCGCACCTCGTTCTGGCCGTTGCGGCCGAAGCTCGGCAGCGCGCATCCGGAGACCCGGTCGAGCGGGCTGTGGGCGGGCGTCACCCGTCTGGTCTCCCACCGTGCGCGCCTCGTCTGGGTCGCCTGTGTGATCGTGCTGCTCGCCGGCGCCGCCGGAGTGCTGCAACTGCAGGCGAACGGCGTCCCGCAGAGCGACCTCGTGCTGGGCACCTCGCAGGCGCGGGACGGGCAGGCGGCGCTCGGCCATCACTTCCCGGGCGGCTCGGGCAGCCCTGCGGTCGTGATCGGCTCGGAGGATCGCCTTCCGGAGCTGGCGGATGCCGTCTCCGGCGTCGCCGGGGTCGAGGGCGTCTCCGTCGTGTCATCCGACTCGCCCGCGGGCACGGTGCCGTTGGAGCTCATCGACCGCTTCCCGCCGACCGTCCTGGACGGCCAGGTGCAGCTGCAGGCGACGCTCGACGATGCGGCGGACTCCGACGCGGCGAAGGATGCCGTGGCGGCCCTGCGCTCGGCCGTGCACGCGGTGGACCCGCAGGCGATCGTCGGCGGGGTGACGGCGCTGGCCGTGGACACCGACGCGACCTCCATCCAGGACCGCAACCTCATCATCCCGGTCGTGCTCGGGGTGATCCTCGTCATCCTCATGCTCCTGCTGCGGTCGATCGTCGCGCCCGTGCTGCTCATCCTCACCGTGATCCTCTCCTACCTCACGGCGCTCGGGGTCTCGGCCCTCGTGTTCAATCACCTGTTCGGCTTCTCCGGCGCGGACCCGGCCGTGCCGCTCTATGGCTTCGTGTTCCTCGTGGCGCTCGGGATCGACTACAACATCTTCCTCATGACGCGCGTGCGGGAGGAGAGTGTCCGGCACGGGACGCGCGAGGGCATCCTGAGGGGGCTCGCGATGACCGGCGGCGTCATCACCTCGGCGGGGCTCGTGCTCGCGGCGACCTTCGCGGCGCTCGGCGTCATCCCGGTGCTGTTCCTGCTGCAGATCGCGTTCATCGTGGCCTTCGGGGTGCTGCTCGACACGATCGTCGTGCGCTCGCTGCTCGTTCCCGCGCTCGGCTACGACCTGGGCCGTGCGATCTGGTGGCCGTCGAAGCTCGGACCGGGAGCGGGCGAGGGCGCGCCGGAGCCGGTGCGCGCCGCGGAGTGACGGATGCGATTGAGGCAGCCTGTGGACAACTTACGATCAGCGCGCCCGGACATCGCTATCTTGCCCGTATGCAGAGAGTCACGGCGGTATTACCTGGTTATACTGGGTCCATGAAGACGGCCATCTCCCTACCGGATGCGCTCTTCGCCCGCATCGAGGCAATGGCGGCCGAGCAGGGCGTGAGCCGGTCCGCATTCCTCGCCCGGGCTGCCGAACTCTATCTCGAGCGCCTCGACGACGACTCTCTCGTGGAGCGGATCAACGACGTCATCGCCGCAGCGGGCGACCCTCGGGACGAGTGGGTGCTGCAACAGGGCTTGATCACACTGGCGGACCTGCGTGAGGACTGGTAGCGATGCCGGCCCGCGGTGAGATCTACTGGCAGGACCTCGGGCAGCCTGGCGGTAGCGAGCCGGGTTTTCGCCGTCCGGTGGTCGTGGTTCAGGATGACCGGCTCAACCGGAGTGCGATCTCCACCTGCATCGTCGCTGCCATCACCACGAACCTCGATCTGGCTCGCATACCGGGGAATGTCTTCCTCGCGGCTTCCGACTCTGGATTGAGTCGCGACTCCGCCATCAATCTGACCCAATTGGTCGCCATCGACAAGTCGACCCTGGGCGGCCCCGCCGGAAGCATTCCCCGTTACCTTTTGGCCGACATCGACGCAGGGCTTCGGCTGGTGCTGGGTCTCGTCACTCCGGCCCGGTGATCGGATGCCGGTCGTAGAGGTCGTTGACCCGGCCGACTCGCGGCTGGCCGACTTCGGGCATGCGACGGATGTCCTGCTCAAGAACGGGCGCGGGCCGCACGGTTTGTACATCGCCGAGTCGGCGCTCGTGCTCGAGCGGGCGCTCGCCGCAGGCCATCGCCCCCGAGCGGTCCTCGCACTCGGCGGCGCGGTCGACGGGGCCGTTGCACTCGTCGGGCCGGAGGTGCCCGTCTTCACCAGCTCGGACGAGTTGCTCGCAGGCCTGACCGGCTACCACCTGCATCGCGGCCTCATCGCCGCCATGGAGCGCCCGCCCCTCCCGGACCCGTCCGCGCTGCTCGACGGCGCCCGGCGCGTCGTCGTGCTCGAGAACGTCGTGGACCCGACGAACGTCGGCGCGATCTTCCGCTCGGTCGCCGCCATCGGGGCGGATGCCGTGCTCGTCACCCCGCGCTGCTCCGATCCGTTCTATCGGCGCGCGATCCGCGTGTCGATGGGAACGGTGCTGCAGGTGCCGTGGACGCGCGTCGGGGACTGGCCGGCGACGCGCGAGCTGCTGGCGGCATCCGGGTTCCATCTCGCCGCACTCGCCCTGACCGACAATGCCGTGAGCCTGCGCGACTTCGCCGCCGCTCCGCCCGAGCGCGTCGCCCTCGTGCTCGGCACGGAGGGTGGGGGCCTGACTCCGGATGC
>JBIQHP010000011.1:0-1399 GCA_044508495.1 Clavibacter sp. | reverse complement strand
TTCAGGCGAGGAGCTGGTGCTGGGCGAGCTCCTTGTAGAGGGGCGTCGAGGCGACGAGCTCGGCGTGCGTGCCGGCGCCCACGACGCGTCCGTGGTCGAGCACGACGATGTGGTCGGAGTCGATCACGGTCGAGAGCCGGTGCGCGATGACGAGCAGCGTGCGGTTCTCGGCGACCGCGTCGATGGCCTTGCGCAGCAGCTGCTCGTTGAGCCCGTCGAGGCTCGAGGTCGACTCGTCGAGCAGCAGGATGGGCGGCGCCGCGAGCAGCGCGCGGGCGATCGCGAGCCGCTGGCGCTCGCCGCCGGAGAGCATGACGCCGTCCTCCCCGACCGGCGCGTCGAGACCGAGCGGGTTCCGCTCGAGCACCTCGGTGAGGTTGACCGCGTGCAGCACGTCGACGCACTGCGCATCGCTCGCGTCCGGCGTCGCGAGCGTGAGGTTCTGGCGGATGCTCCCGGCGAGCACCGGCGCGTCCTGCTCGACGTAGCCGATCTGCGCGCGCAGCTCGGCGCGGTCGAGAGCCCGGATGTCGACCCCGGCCAGGCGCACGACCCCGGCATCCGGGTCGTAGAACCGCTCGATGAGGGCGAGGATCGTGCTCTTGCCGGCGCCGGAGGGTCCGACGAGCGCGGTGCGTCTGCCGCGGGCGGCGCCGAAGGTGACATCGTGGAGGATCGTGGTCTCGACGGGCTCGGCCTGAGAAGGGGGCTCGACCCGAGAGTCCCGTTCGGTCGCATACGCGAACGACACGCTCTCGAAGCTGATCGCGTCGTCGGTCGCAACGGGAGCGGCGGGCTCGACCGCGGCATCCGCCTCGCCCTCCCCGGGCAGGTCGATGATCTCCTGGATGCGCCCGAGGGCGCCGAGCGCGGCGTTGACCGAGGTCACCGCGCCGAAGGCCTGCCCGAGCGGCAGGATCATGAGGAACAGGAACAGGATGAAGGCCACGAGCGAGGCGACCGTGATCGCACCGCTCGCGACGCGGAACCCGCCGACGCCGAGCACGACGAGGAACGACACCTGCATCGCGATGCCGGCGATCGGCACCACGAGGGCCGAGATCTTCGCGACCTTGATGCCCATGCGCCAGGCGCCGACCGCGTCGTCCTCGACGGCCGCGACCTCGCGATCGGTCGCGTTCGCGGCTCGCACGGTGCGCACCGCGCTGATCGCCCGCTCGACCGAGGCGGCGAGGTCGCCGACGCGGTTCTGCGCCTGCTGACTGGCGACCCGGATGCGCGCCGAGAGGAGCGTGACGGTCACGACCGAGACGGCGATCACGAGCACGGTGAGCCCGAGCAGCACGGGGTCGATGACGATCATCGCCACGAGCGCGCCGAGGAAGGTGAGCGAGCCGCCGATCGCCTCGACGAGCCCCTGGGTGAGCACGGCGCGCAG
>JBIQHP010000136.1:0-4060 GCA_044508495.1 Clavibacter sp. | reverse complement strand
GGAGGCTGCGAGTGTCGAGTTTCGTCGCCTGAAGCTGCCGGATGCGCTCCTGCAGCTCGCCCACGCTCGCGCGCCGGGACTCAACGAGAGCGAGGTTCGACATCCATCAATTATCGAACATTCGTTCTAGTGAGGCAACTGCCAGATGGGTGTCGCCTACCGCAGCGGGTCGAAGTGCTTCAGCACCGGGTCGGGCTCGCCCGTGACCGCGCCGGCGAGGAGCCTGCCGGTGAGCGGGCCGAGAGCGATGCCCCACATGCCGTGACCGCCGCCCACGAAGACCCGCGGTGACTTCGTCGCCCCGATGAGGGCGTGGCCGTCGGCCGTGACGGGGCGGCCGCCGACCCATTCCTCCTTGCGCGCCTCCCAGTCGACGCCCTGGAAGACCGGGCGCCCGGCATCCACAAGGGTGCGGATGCGGCGCGCATCCGGTGCGGCGTCGACGTTGCGGAACTCCATCATGCCGCCGATGCGCAGACGGTCGCCGAGGGGCGTGCAGGCGAGGCGCTGGGTGGGGAAGTAGATCGGGTGCGAGGGCACGACCTCGGGGGTCACGCTGAAGCTGTAGCCGCGGCCGGCCTGCACGATGGCCTTGACCCCGAACCGACGGGCGAGCGTGCCGAGCCAGGCGCCGGTCGCGATGACGACGGCGTCGGCCTCGATCGGCTCGACGCTGCCATCGGAACCGGATGCCGGGATCACCTCGACCCCGTCGCCGGTGTCCTTGATGTCCACGACGTCGAACCCGGTCGTGAGCTCGGCGCCGCGCTTGGTCACCGCGGCGGCGAGCGACTCGGCGTACTTCGGCGGGTTGATGAAGTACTGGCCGCGCAGGAGCACGCCGCAGCCCACGGCATCCGAGAGGGTCGGCTCGATCGCGCGAAGCTCGTCGCCGGTCGCGAGATCGAAGTCGACGGTGCCGCCGCTCTGGGTGACGACCTCGAACTCGTGGAGCAGGACCTTGCGGTCCTTCTCGTTGAGGAATCCGGCAAGGAAGGGCTTCGCCTCCTTGACGGGCTCCTTGACGCCGCCCGCGGTCAGCTCGTGGAAGGCGTCCATGGCGAGGGGGTTGACCTTGGCGAAGATCTCGATCGATCGGCGCCACTGGCGGGGGAGCGCGTGCCAGGCGAAGCCCAGGAGGAAGCGGATGAGCTTCGGGTCGAGGGAGAGCGGGATGTAGAGCGGCGACCGGGAGCTCAGCATGGCCTTCGGGCCCGAGAGCAGCACGGAGGGCTCGCCGAGGGGGAGGGTCAGCGCGGGGGTCAGCCAGCCGGCGTTGCCCCAGCTCGAGCCCGCTGCAACACCCTTGCGATCGACGATGGTGACCTTGACACCGCGTTCCTGGAGATGCCACGCCGTGGCGAGGCCGATCATCCCCGCTCCGATGACGACGACGTGCTGGGGGCCGGTGGCAGGCGTGCTCATGGGATAACCATATCGAGCGAAGGGGTGCTCCGGGTTCTGGTCAGAACGGTGCGGGAACTTCTTCGAATCGCGGTCCCGGTGGCGCGGCGTCCATGACGACGTGGCCCAGTGGAGTCGTCCACTCGAGCACTCCGGGCGCGGTCTGTTTCACCTTCCAGCCGCCATGATGCTTGAGGGTGTGGTGTCCGCGGCACAGGTGGGCGAGGTTGCCGGGGACCGTCAGCCCGCCGTCCTCCCACGCGACCGTATGGTCGATGTCGCACCATCGGGCGTCGCGGTTGCACATCGGGAACTGGCAGTTCCGGTCGCGCTCCCGAAGATACCGGCGCAGACTCGCCGAAGGCCGATAGGTGTCGCTCGAGATGACCATTCCGGTGACCGGGTGGGTCAGCACCCGGACCAGCTCAGGAGCCAGCCCCGCCAGGCGGCAGGCCGTGCCCAGATCGATCGGACCGCGTCCCAGCAGGGTCGCCGGTTCGTCATCCTGGCCCAGCAGCGTGAGGGCGGGGATGACGATCGCGACCTCGGCCCTGATGCCTTCCGCCGCCGTGTGCGGGGCATCCTCGCCGCATGCCGGCTCGCCGGTCAGCAGCAAGTCGATCGCCAGGTCGGAGCGGAGCTGGTCGCGCGTGCGCGGGTCGCCGGTCGCGGCGACGGCCTTGGCCTGCCGGGTCAGCCGATCGAAGACGGCAGTCGCATAGACCGTCGGCAGCAGCTGGATGAGCTCCGACATCCCATCGTCGAGATCCCGGATGGTGACCTTGCGTCCGTCACGGGCCTTCGCGTGGCGTTCCTCGAAACTCTCCGCCCGCAACCGGGCCGCGGCGATCCGCGCGGTTCCGGCGAGCTTGCCCGGTGTCGTGGTCTCGGCGCGCTCCAGCGTGATCCGCTGGTATTCGTCGAGGGCGGCTCCCTCGATGCCGGCCGCATGCTCGAGGATGACGCGGGCGTGCCCGAACGAGATCCGGTCGCAGCCGAGCGCCTCCAGGACCGACGGCAGCGTGTGGACGAGTGCCGTCGCCCGCCCCATCATCGCCTGCACCGTACGA
Source organism: Clavibacter sp. (assembly GCA_044508495.1). GTDB lineage: Bacteria > Actinomycetota > Actinomycetes > Actinomycetales > Microbacteriaceae > Terrimesophilobacter. The sequence continues at coordinate 1,586 of JBIQHP010000136.1, read as the reverse complement.
TCGGCGAGCCGCGTGGCCACCGCGATCTCGGCGGCCATCGACCGCCAGGCGATCTCCCGGGTATCGCCGTGCGCGGCAGGGCCATCCGCCTCCGCCGACTCGAGCGCGATCGCCTCCAGCCTGGCCAGGCACTGCTGTTCCCGCGCCTCCGCCGACGCCTTGATCGCCCGCGCCTCCAGCAGCGCGTCCAGGCAGTCCTGCGCCTCCGAATACGGATGCTCATCGTCGTAGCCCTGTTCGGCGACCCATGCCTCCACCAGCGCGTCGAACTCCAGCTCGAAATCTGGTTCAACATCCTCCACGAGTGCACTCACGACCGAGGTCGTCGCCTCGGGGGTCGGGGTGCTTTCCATACTCAAAGAAAACACCCCGCCACCGACATTCGCGCCGACGACCGGGCAGTTGTCCACAGCCCCTGACGAGTACCCTCGACCCATGAACGGAACCGTGCGGAGGGCCACGATCGACGATGCCGAGGCCATCGGACACGTGCACTACGCCACGCACGTCGAGACCTACACGGGCAAGTTCCCCGAGGGCGTCATAGAAGCGAATCCGCCCGAGCGCCGCGCGAGGATGTGGACGCGCATCATCTCCGAAGGACTCGGCGAGGTCTGGGTGGCCGAGCGCGACGGCGAGATCATCGGCTTCGCCAGCACCGCCCCGGCTCGCGACGACGACCCGCCCCGCGAAGTCGAGCTCGCCACGATCTACCTCCTCGCGGCTCACCACGGCTCCGGGCTCGGCCAGGTGCTCCTGGATACCGCGCTCGGCGAACGCCCCGCCTCGCTCTGGGTGCTCGACGACAACCCGCGGGCGATCGCCTTCTACCGCCGCAACGGCTTCGAGGCGGACGGCGCCGAGAAGCTCGACGAGCACTTCGGGAGCATCCGCGAGATCCGGATGGTGCGCTGATCGCAGGCTGGCGCCTCTGCAGGATCCGACGCTCGATGGTTGACTGGTCCCATGCCGAGCGATGACCTGCACGCTACCCCCGACCGGTTCGTGATCCTGGACGTCCCCGGGTCCAGCCAGTACGAGCTGCACGACGGCGAGACGACGATCGGGTTCGCCCGGTACCGCGATCGCGGCGACAGCCGTGCCTTTACCCACACGGTCGTCGACAGCGCCTACGAGGGGCAGGGGCTCGGCTCGCGCCTCGCGCGCTTCGTGCTCGAGGACGCCGTGGCGCAGGGCAGACGCATCGTCCCGGTGTGCCCGTTCATCGCCGCCTACCTCAAGCGCCACCACGACTACGACGACAGCGTGGACTGGCCGGATGCCGGGACCGACACGATCCGTGACGCGAAGCCCTGAGACTGGCCGGGCGGGGTCATCGGGAGAATACTGGGCCTATGCATCCCATCGAATACGTCCTCCTGACGATCGGCACGATCGTCGCCGTCCTCGCCGTCCTCGCGCTCTTCGCGATGATCAGGTCGCACTCGCACTAGAGCGCGTCGACGCGGTCGCCACGAAGGAGCGGCTCTCTCTGTGTCCGAAGGGGGACTTGAACCCCCACGCCCTATACGGGCACTAGCACCTCAAGCTAGCGCGTCTACCATTTCCGCCATCCGGACAGGATG
>JBIQHP010000135.1:0-4142 GCA_044508495.1 Clavibacter sp. | reverse complement strand
GACAGGACTCGAACCTGCAACCTGCGGTTTTGGAGACCGCTGCTCTACCAATTGAGCCACCGCCCTCAGCAGTGCCAAAAGCCATAGCTTCGCGATCCACGCCGGGAGGTTCTGCCAAAAATTGGCGCACGAAAGTATGGCAGATTTCAACTACCTCGGTCCAGTGTAGGCGACCCGGCCGCCGTCGCGCAAAGCAGCCGGATGCCGTGAAATCTTCTCGGAGCTTACGCGTCATAAACCGCTCCGAGAGGCGTCTCTTCAGATGACAGGGCAGATCGGCGAAGTGACCAGGCCCCCTAACCGCCTTCGCCGACCTGCACCGTCGAACAACTCAAGAGGACACCGGGAAGCTGAATCAGGCGGCTTCCTTCGTTCCAATATCCCGAGTTGACGCGAGCAGTCGCCTGGCAGGTCTCCCGGATCCGCAATGGATCGAGGAAAGGTGCCAGCCGTGTTCAAGCAGCGCGTCCGAGGGGCGCAGAATTCAATCGGGACATCCATCACCACGAGATCGACCGCCATCATCGGCGCCCTCGGTCTCCTCGGCGGCCTTCTCGCGGCGGCACCCGTCGCCGCGACGGCCGCGCCCGCGCAGGCGACCTGGGCCCAGGGGAAGTTCCTCTCCGGCTCGCTCGCCGGCCTCGACCTCGCGCGAATCGCAGAGCTCACGCCCGCGACCGCGAGGAACGACGGCAGCCAGGGCGCTCAGGAGGTCGTCGATCCGCTCGCGGTGAGCCTGCTCGGGAGCGCGCCGATCAACGTGGGCACGGCCCGGGTGAGTCCGGATGCCGTGCTCAGCACCTCGACGACGGGCGGCGCGATCTCCCAGTACGCCCGTGCCGAGAGGAACGGCGTCGCGCTCGGCGCGAGCGGCACCGTCGGGAAGGGCGGGGCGATCGGTCCGAACGCCTCGAACCCCAGCGGCGCACTGACCCTCTCCTTCGACAGCCTCCTCGGCACCTCGTTCCGGTCGGCCATCACCGATCTGAAGCTCCAGGTGCGGGCCGTCGCAGCCCAGGCGAAGGGCACTCTGCAGACGGTGGGCGGCGACTACTACATCGACGGACTCACGCTCAGCTTCACGAGCCCTGCGCTCGCGGGCATCTCCTCGACCGTCAGGAACGCCGTCGCGGCAGCGGACGCGAGACTCGACTCGCTCACCGGGAGGAACGGCGAGCTCGCCCTGGCCCTGAACGGCATCCTCGCCGCCGTCAACCCGGCGCTCGACCTCGCCGGATCGACCAGCGTGTCGGTCACGCTCAGCCATGACCTCAATGCGGTCGTCGCCGAGCTGCTGGACGCCACCTGGGGAGGAGGAGGCGTGAGCTTCGACGTCACGACCGGCCGGGTGACCGTGGACCTCGAGAAGCTCGTGGGCGGCGACCTCAACAACCGGCCGGTGAACTCCGAGATCCTGACCGGGGCGATGGTGACGAGGATCGTCTCGACGATCGCGAGCAACGTCTCCGCGCTCGCCGACCAGGTGCTCTCCCGCCTCGATGCCGCCCTCGGCGACCTGAGGCTGGACGTCGACGCCGACCTCAGCCTGCTCACCGACCAGGCGCCCGTCGTCGGCGAGGTCTGCCAGTGGCAGGACGGGAGCGGCAACATCCTGACGGAGCTCCTCGGCAAGCTGCTCGGCTCGCTCGTCTGCACGACCACGACGACGCTGCTGCCGAAGCTCGAGACTTCGGTCTCGGTGGATGTGCACGGCACCGTCGCGCAGGTCCTGAACGGCCAGGCGCCGGCGACGGTCGCCGCGAGGGTGCTCGGCATCCCGGTCACGATCAGCACCGGTCGCATCCTCGACGGGCTCGGCCTCACACTCGGCAACCGGATCTTCGGATCGGGCGGCATCCTCCCCGAGCTGCGAGGCCTGCTCGACGGACCCCTGCTCGCGCAGGCGAACGCGGGGCTGCTCGGATCGACGGGGATCACGACGGTGCTCTCGGACATCCTCTCCATCAGGGTCAACCTGCAGGAGACGACGCTCGGCGGCGGCGGGATGGCCGTGGCCGCGAACACCGTGTTCACGCAGACGGCGCTGCGCGTCGGAGTCCTGCGGGGGGCCGGATCCGGCGGGCTCACGACGCTCAACGTCGCGGCGGCATCCGTGGCACCGGTCGTGACGGCGGATGTCCCCGGCGGCCCCGGCGGCCCTGGTGACCCCGGCGGTCCTGGCGACCCCGGCGGTCCTGGAAACGATGGTGACACCGGCACCCCATCCGCAAGCGGCAATCTCGCCTACACCGGTGTCGCGATCGGAACTCTCATCGCGGCGCTGCTCGCCCTGCTGGCCGCCGGCGGCTGGCTGGTGCGCGAAGGCTACCGGCGGAACCACCCAACGCTCGAGCCCTAGGCCGGGCGTCCGTCGATAGCGGCGCGGCCGGGACCCCGCTCCCGGCCGCGTTCGTGCGCGGCTCGCGACCTTGGATGGCCTGAGCAGCCCTTCCGCCAGCGATTGAATCGCCGCTGATTGGGTTCATCCTGCTTGACGGATTGCTAGCAATCTTGTTTACTAACTAATTGACAGATTGATGGACACGAAGGCACCGAGTCTCGGCAGGACATGGTGGTTCGGCGTCGACACGTCAAGGCCACTTATCGGACGGAGAAGCAAAGCACATGACTGAAGAGAACAAGGTCGCAATCGTCACTGGCGCTTCGCGCGGAATCGGCAAGGCGACCGCGATCCGTCTCGCGAAAGATGGGTTTCGCGTGGTCGTGAATTACCATTCGAACCGGTCGGCAGCGGACATCGTGCTCACCGCGATCACTGAGGCGGGCGGAGCGGCCGTCGCACACCGTGCCGACATTGGATCGCCGGAGAAGGCCGCAGGGCTGGTGCAGGCCGCCATCGACGCTTTCGGGCGCCTCGACGTGCTCGTCAACAACGCGGGTATCGCCGAGGTGGGCACCATGGAATCGACCACGATCGAGATGTGGCAGCGCACGATCGCGGCCAATCTCGACAGCGCGTTCTACACCTCGCAGGCAGCGATCCCCCACCTGCGAGCAGCCGGAGGCGGGGCGATCGTACACCTCTCCTCGCTCGGAGCAGTCACCGGAGGCACAACCGGTCCCGCCTACATCGCCTCCAAAGCCGGAATTCTCGGCCTCATGAAGAGTCAGGCTAGGGAGCTAGCGCCGTTCGGCATCCGAGTGAACGCAGTCGCCCCAGGCGTGACCGATACAGACCTGCAGCGGGATCTGGGTGTCGAGCGTCTCGGCGGCGGCGCGGACTTCAAGACCTTCGCAGCGAAGGCGATCCCGATCGGGCGCATCGCCGAGCCACAGGAGATGGCCAACGTCGTGGCCTTCCTGGTCTCCGACGACGCGTCCTATGTCGCCGGCGAGACGATCTACGTCACCGGAGCGCGGTGAAGACTCTCAGGTTCGCACATGCCGGTCGGGCACAGATCGGCATCCTCGCCGGCCGGCGGGTGATCTCCTTGTCGAGCGGGCCGGGAACCGATCTGCTGGCGCGCGAAGGCGTGACCCCCCCTGCGAGCGTGCTCGACATCCTCGCGCTACCGAAGCCAATAGCCGCGACGGTCACAGAATGGGCCTGGACCGACACCACCGCGACACACCAGCTCGATGAAGTTACGATCCTTCCGCCGCTCTATCCCGGCAAGACGATCGCGATCGGCCGGAACTATAGGGAGCATGCCGCCGAGGGCGATGCCGAGCTACCGCGCTGGCCCAGACTGTTCCCGAAGTGGAATTCGTCGATCATCGCGGACGGAGAGTCGATCGTGAAGCCGGCAGCGACTGACGCCCTCGACTGGGAGGTCGAGCTCGCGGTCGTGATCGGCAAGCCCGCGAGTCGCGTCGCCGAGTCTGATGCGCTCGATCATGTCGCGGGATACACGATCCTGAACGATGTAAGCGCTCGTGACATCCAGTTCGACAAGCCCGAGCAGTTAGCTCTCGCCAAGAACTACCGCACCTTCGCGCCCTTCGGACCATGGATTGCGACGGCCGACGAGTTCACAGCGCTTGACGAGATCAGGCTGCGCACCTGGGTCAACGGCGTGCTCAAACAGGACGGCAACACGAGGGACCTCATCTTCGCAGTGCCGTATCTGATCTCATTCGTCTCGAGTGTGATGGATATGGAGCCGGGAGACGTCATCTCC
>JBIQHP010000010.1:9796-34345 GCA_044508495.1 Clavibacter sp. | reverse complement strand
GTCGTCACGCGCAGCCGGCGGTCCTCGTCGAGGGAGGCCAGGAAGGCCAGCCACTCGTGCTCCTGGCGCATCCGGTGCAGCCAGTCGGTGCCGTCGGCGACCGGCACCTGGCTCACGGCGGCCTTGACGCGGGGGTCGGCGTCGGCGAGCAGGATCGCGTTGCCGCCGCCCGTGCCGCCCGTGCCGAAGGTGCCGATCGCATCGGCGACGACATCGTCGCGGGTGGTCAGGTAGGTGACCGCGTTGACGAGGTCCTGGAGCTGGCGGGCGGGCGAGAGGATGCCGCGATCGCCGCCGGAGTCGCCGAAGCCGCGATAGTCGAAGATGAGCACGGCGAAGCCCGCCGCGACGAGCGCCTCGTGATAGCGCACGTAGAGCTTGGCGTCCTTGAGGCCCAGCCATCCCGGGCCCTGCACGATGGCCGGGTACGGACCGTCGTGGTCCGGGGTGCGCCACAGCGCGGAGAGGGGATCCCCCTCGCTGAAGAAGGCGACGGTGCTCTCTCGCATGCTCGTTCTCCTGGTCGTCGCGGTCGGGGTCATCGGTGCAGCTTCGGCAGCACGTCGCGGGCGAACACGTCGATCCACTCGCGCTGGTTGCGTCCGACGTTGTGGAGGTAGACGCGGTCGATCCCGGCGTCGAGGAACTTCTGGATCTCGGCGCGGTGGGCGTCGGGATCGCTCGAGATGAGCATCCGGCCGTCGAAGTCCTCCGGGCGCACGAGCTTGGCCATCTGCTCGAAGTCGAAGGGAGAGCGGATGTCGCCCTTGGGGAACTTCATGCCGCCGTTGGGCCACTCGGTCATGGCGTTGGTCATCGCCTCCTCGTCGCTGGGCGCCCAGGACAGATGGAGCTGGAGGATCTTCGGCATGGACTCGGGATCCTTGCCGGCCTCGCGCGCACCCTCGGCGAACTTCTCCATGAGGCCGGCGATCTTCTCGACCGTGGCGCCGGGGGTGATGATGCCGTCCACCTCGCGTCCGGTGCGCTTGGCGGTGATCGGCCCCGCCGTCGCGACGTAGATGGGGGGTCTCTCGTCGAGGGTCCAGAGCCGCGTCTTCTCGAGCGTGAAGTTCTCGCTGCGGTGCTTGACGTCCTTGCCGGAGAAGAGCTTCTTGATGATGTCGATCGCCTCCCACATGCGGGTGAGCCGATCAGGCGCCTCGGGCCAGTAGCCGCCGACGATGTGCTCGTTGAGCGCCTCGCCCGAGCCGAGCCCGAGCCAGTGCCGTCCCGGGTACATCGCCGCGAGCGTCGCGGAGGCCTGCGCGACCATCGCGGGGTGGACCTTGAACGAGGGGCAGACCACGCCGGGGCCGAAGTCGCCGCGCGTGCGCTCCCCCACCGCCGTGAGGACGTTCCACACGTAGGGCGCCTGGCCCTGCTGGGGGACCCAGGGCTGGAAGTGGTCCGCGGCCATGACGCCGGAGAAGCCCGCCAGCTCCGCCGCCTCGCACAGCTCGACGAGCTCGCTGGGGTGGAACTGCTCGCTCATCGCGGCGTAACCGATCTGGACCGACCCCATCTTGACTCCTCTGGCGAGACGATGCCGAGCAGCTACTGGAGCCGCCGGCGAGCGACATTCCATATCCTTGCGCATTTTGGATACAGAATCCAGTTTTCAGGAGAAATTTCCCCAACCGGCCTCTCGCACCGCGAAGACGGGGCCTTCCGGCGCGCGGTCGCGCCGGAGGATCTGAGGCGAGGATGGACGACTGAGGATCAGGAGCGAGGCTTGCGGGGACGCCGATCGGCGTCCCGGTCCACGGCGTCCGCCTCCAGCATCGTCAGGACGCCGTCGCGCACACCGCCGAGGTGCTCCTCGAGGGCGGCGACCGCGGCATCCGCGTCTCCGCTCGCGACGACCTCTGCGAGAACCGAGTGCGAGTGCGCGTGACCGTTGACGAGCCGCCAGCCCAGCACGTAGCGACCGACCTTGAGCCTGAGATCCTCGATGAGCTCCCACAGGAGGGGATTGTCGCCCGCATCGTAGAGCTCGCCGTAGAACTGGCTGCGGACCGCCACGAACTCCGCGCCCTCGCTCTCCGTGTCGGAGGCCACGGCGAGCTCGCGCAGTCGCTCGAGTCGCTCCGGGGTCATGCCCGACATGGAACGCCTCAGTGCGTAGCTCTCGAGAAGCACGCGGAGCGAATAGATCTCCTCGGCCTGCGAACGCGAGAGCGTCTTGACCGTGGCGCCACGCCGATCGTGGACCTCGATGAGGCCGTCGGACTCGAGCTGGATGAGCGCGGAGCGCACGGGTACCCTGCTGACCCCGATCGCATCGGCGAGGGTCTCCTGCCGGAGCTTCTGGCCTGGGGCGAGGGTCCCGGAGAGGATCGCGTCGCGCAGGATGTCGTAGACCATGGCGCCGACGGAGCGGTAGCCGCCCGAGAGCTGCTGAGCGAGCTCGCTCAGATCGAGCGGTGCCGGAGCGAATCTCGGTCCGGTGCCTGCCTGCGCCTCCGCCTCACCGGTCTTGCCGTCGACTGACGCTTTCTCCGACATCTCGAATCACTCCTTGCCTGTCTCGGGCGGGATCTCCGCGGCGGTGGACATGATGAAAAGCCGTCGCCATCCTAGTGGCGGACATATCCGTCGTACTCGCTTTCCCGCGAGAAGGGATCGCCGGCCGCCGCGCGAGCGGCCGCCCATCCCGCGGCGTAGGCCTCCGAGGTCCCGACGCGGAACATGTCCTGCTCGGCCGGCCGTACCATGCTTCGCGCCCCAGGCTCGTCGAGGTCGCCGACGAGATGCCCGAGACCGCGGACCACGGCGACCGGGAGTCCGGCGGACTTGCCCTTGACCAGATCCGCCGCACCGGCGATCTCGTCGGCGACCGCGGCGACGCTCACCTCGAGAAGCCTGCCGTTCGCATCGGGCGATCCCCTCAGGTCGTCGAGCACCCGGATGCCGGCGGCTCCGATCGCGACGTCGGTCTGCCCCTCCCGCCACGGCCGGCCGAGCGTGTCGGACACGACGACGCCGATCCGGAGGCCCAGTCGTTCTCGCAGCGTCGAGGCGATGGCCCGCGCCGAGGCGTCCGGGTCGACCGGCAGGAGCAGCACGGTTCCCTCCGGCGCATTGCTGGAGTCGACGCCGGCGGCCGCCATGACGAGCCCCAGTGAGTTCTCGACGATGCGCGTCACTCCCCTGCCGTGCTCGCGCGTCGCGACGACGCGCACGGTCTCCGCCGTGATCGCCTCCTCGCGGTCGCGCGCCTCGCGCATCCGGCCCTCCGCCTTCGAGACGATCTTGCTCGTGACCGCGATGATGTCCCCGTCGAGCGGCGGCTCGCCGTCGAAGTCCGGGCGGGCGGGATCCAGGAGGTCGCCGATGAGGGCGGCGAGGTCGTCCCCCTCGCTGATCTCGCCGATGCCGGGCACCGCCCACACCGTCAGCATGAGGTGCGCTGGGACATGGGACTCCGTCCGCGAGTGGTCGAGGTTAATGGATTCGGTATCCAAAGTTACACGCCACGGGCCAGGAGTGCATAGAATGAGCGACGACAGACCCCCCACCGATCCTGGTGCGGCGTGCTGGCCTCCGATCTGAGGCGGCGTGGTCTCCACACTCGCCTTCTGAGCAGTGAACGACCTCGTCCGTCTACCAGCCATCGGAGAATGCCGTGATCACCCATCGCTCGCCCCGCCGAATCGCCGCCGGCCTGCTCGCCTGCACCGCCATGCTCGTCGCCCCCCTCGCCCTCGCGGGCTGCGCGGCCGTCGCGACCGAGCCGTCCCCCTCCCTCGAACCCAGCCAGCGATCCTCGCTCGACAATTGCGGAACGACCGTCGACCTCGCCGCCGGGCCGCCCGAACGCGTCGTCACGATCAAGTCGACCTCGACCGAGATGCTGCTCGCGCTCGGGCTGGCGGGGCGGATCGTCGGCACCGCGTTCCAGGACGGTCCGGTGCCCGAGAGGTGGGCCGCCGCCGCCGCTGAGCTCCCGGTGCTCGCCGACAGGGTTCCCTCTCAGGAGGTCGTGCTCGAGACGGAGCCCGACCTCGTCTACGCCGGATGGGAGTCGAACTTCTCCGCCGATGGCGCGGGCACCCGTGACGACCTCGCCGCCCTCGGCATCCGCAGCTACGTCTCTCCCGCCGCCTGCAAGGAGGCCGCCTACCAGCCGAAGCGGCTGACCTTCGCCGACATCGACGAGGAGATCGGCGAGATCGCCGAGCTCTTCGGGGTCGACGACTCCGCGCTTCTCGCGGAGCAGCACGCCACGCTGGCCTCGATCGCGAAGGACACGCGGGGCCTTTCGGCGCTGTGGTTCTCCTCTGGCTCCGACATCCCCTACGTGGGCGCGGGCATCGGAGCGCCCCAGCTCATCCTCGACACGATCGGCGTGCACAACATCGCCGCCGAGGTGAAGGACACCTGGGCGAGCTACAACTGGGAGAGCGTCATCGCGGCGAACCCCGACGTCATCGTGCTCGTCGACGCGACCTGGAGCACGAAGGAGAAGAAGATCCGCGTGCTCGAGGAGAACCCGGCGACCGCGCAGCTCGACGCCGTGAAGAACCGTCGTTACCTCGTGGTGCCCTTCGCCGCGAGCGAGGCGGGCGTCCGCACGGTGGATGCCGCAGCCGACCTCGCGCGACAGCTGGCGGCGCTCGACCTTGGCTAGGCCCGTCGGCAAGCTCTTCTGGGTCGTCGTACTCGTCGCGGTTCTCGTCGCCTCGGTGACGTTCGCGGTGACCTTCGGCCCCGCGCAGATCACCCCCGTCGAGGTCTGGGGCTCGATCGCGCACCATCTCGGGCTCGGCGGCTCGCCGCTCCCCCCACTGCGCGACAGCATCGTCTGGGAGCTGCGCCTGCCGCGCGTGCTCACCGCCGCGGCCGTCGGCGCCGGGCTCGCCCTCGCGGGCGTCGTCATGCAGGCGATCACGCGCAACCCGCTCGCCGATCCCTATCTGCTCGGGCTCTCCTCCGGCGCCTCGCTCGGCGCCGTCGCCGTGCTCCTGCTCGGCAGCGCCCTGCTCCTCCCGGTCGCTGCGTTCCTCGGCGCGATGGTCGCGCTCGCCGCGACGCTCCTGCTCGCGGGCGCCTTCGGCCGCATCACTCCGGGGCGCACGGTTCTCGCCGGCATCGCGGTCTCGGCCCTCGCCGGGGCGGTCACGAGCCTCGTGATCTTCTGGACCGTGACCGGCGACTCCTACCGCGAGATCCTCGGCTGGCTGCTCGGCTCCCTCGCCGGGGCGCGGTGGCCCGCCGTGGGCATCGCCCTCGCGGCGATCGTCGTCGCGGGCATCCCCATGATGCTGAGCGGGCGCGTGCTCGACGCCTTCGCCTTCGGAGACGCCTCCGCCGCGACCCTCGGCGTCAACGTGCAGGCGACCCGCTGGACCATGCTCACCGGGGCCGCGCTCCTCACCGGGGCCATGGTCTCGGTGAGCGGCGCCATCGGCTTCGTCGGGCTCATCCTCCCTCACGCCGTGCGGCTCCTCGTGGGCCCGCGGCACCGGATGCTGCTGCCGCTCTCCGCGCTCGTCGGCGCGAGCTTCCTCATCTGGGCCGACACCGCGGCGCGCTCCCTCTTCGACCCGCGGGAGCTCCCGGTCGGCATCGTCACGGCGATCATCGGAGCGCCGGTCTTCGCCGCGCTCCTGGCCCGCAGGAGGGTCAGCTCATGAGCGGACCGGAGCCGACCGGCGGGCCCGAGCAGGCAGGAGGGCTCGAGCTCGAGCGGATCAGCGTGCGCCTCGACGGCACCCTCATCGTCGACGGCGTCGACTGCGCGGCGCCCCGCGGCGCGGTCACCGCGCTCATCGGCCCCAACGGCGCGGGCAAGTCCACCCTTCTGCACGCTCTCGCCGGGGTGCTCCCGGTCGATGCCGCCGGCACGGGCGGAAGCGGCATCCGGTTCGAGGACGACGACCTCCTCGCCGTGCCGCGCCGCGAGCGCGCCCGGACGCTCGCCCTCGTGGAGCAGGACGCCGGCACCGAGCTCTCGCTCACCGTCGCCGAGGTCGTCGCGCTCGGCCGCATCCCCCACCAGGGCCTGTTCGCGGAAGAGTCCGACCGGGATCGCGAGCTCGCCCGTGAGGCCCTCGCCGCGGTCGGGATGGCCGGCTTCGCCGACCGCGACGTGACCGGGCTCTCCGGGGGGGAGCGTCAGCGAGTGCTCCTCGCGCGCGCTCTCGCGCAGGAACCACGCCTGCTCCTGCTCGACGAGCCGACCAACCATCTCGACATCGCCGCCCAGCTCGCGACGCTCGCCCTGCTGCGCGAGCTGGCCGACGGCGGGGTCACAGTGCTCGCCGCCCTTCACGACCTGACCCTCGCCGCGGGGCACAGCGACCACGTCATCGTGCTGTCGGGCGGGCGGGTCGTGGCATCCGGGCCGACTGCCGAGACCCTCACGCCCGAGCTCATCGGGAAGGTCTACGGCGTCGCCGCCGACATCCTCCGGAACCCTCGCACCGGGCGGCCGATCGTCGCGCTCAGCCCGCGCGAGTGACCACGGCGGTCCTCGCCGGCGGGCCGAGGAGCCCGGAGAGCCGCGACCAGATCGAGCGCGGCACGAAGGCGGCCAGGATCCGGGCCCGCGCGCCGGCGGCCGACCGCAGCCTCGCGAGGATCCGATTGACCGCCTCGACCTGATCGGGGCCGGATGCCTGAAGCCCGGGCCGGGCGAAGCTCTGGCGCTCGACGACGGCGAGCGCTCGCTCGAGCACGGCGGCGTCCGCGTGGCCGAGCCGCGCCGCCTCCGCGATCGCACGCGCCGCCCCTCTCGGGGTGGCCGTCTCCTCCACGCCGACCCCGAGATCCTCCGCGGTCTGCAGCAGCTCCCGCCAGCCGGTCGCCGCCGCCGGCGAGCCGCGCGCGAGCCTGCGCATCCGGATGCCGCGCTGCAGGGTCCGCACGATCGCCGGCGCGAGGAGCAGGAGCAGCGCGGCGAGGGCGGCGAGGACCGGCCACAGCCAGGCGAGCGAGGTCGTCGCTCCGCCCGCGGACACCGAGGGGTCGTCGGGATCGACGGGAGCGGCGATCGCCGTCGGTGCCGTCGTGGGGCTGGGCGACGCGCTCGGTTCCGTCGGGTCCGAGGGGGGAACCGGCACCCCGGGCGTCGCCTCGTCGGCGTAGGTCGGGACGAACCCGAGTCCCGGCGTCGGCTCGAACCGCGTCCAGCCGATGCCGTCGAAGTAGAGCTCGGGCCAGGAGTGCACGTCCCTCGTCGTGACGCGGAAGGACGCCCTGCCCTCGACGCGCTCGTCCTCCTTCTCACCGGGGAGGAATCCGACCGCGACGCGCGAGGGGATCCCGAGTGTGCGCGCCATGACCGCCATGGCCGAGGCGAAGTGGATGCAATACCCGCTCTTGACCTCGAGGAACTTCGCGAGCACGTCCATGCCGTTCCCGTCATAGCCCTGCTCGACCGGAGCCGTCTCCGAGTAGTCGAACGCGCCGTTGCGGAAGAACTCCTGCAGGGCCACGGCCATGCCGTAGTTGCTCGTCGCCGACCCGGCGACCTCCTCGGCGGTCTCCCGGATGATGGACGGCAGGTCGTCGGGAAGCTCGAGATACCTCTCGAAGCCCGGCGGGACGACCGACCCCGCCTCGGTGAGCTGCCGCGGGGTCGGCTGGACGAGCAGGCTCGCCGCGCGGTACACCTCGCCCCGTGCCGCCCGGTCCGGACTCGTGAGCGTGAGGTCGTCCGGATCCCAGAACCAGTCGCCGCGCAGACCGCTCACCCCGGTCACCGGGTACGGAACCGGGAGCCAGGGGCTGCCGAGGTTGAGGACGTCGATCCAGGTCGTCTCGTTCTCGGTCCCCACCTCCGCGGAGAGCCCCGGAGGCGGCCCGACGGCGGACGGCCGGTTGTCCCGTCGGATCGAGGGAGGGTCGGGCTCCCAGGTGTCGGCCGTGAAGTTCTGCAGGCTCACGAGGCGCAGGTAGGTCGGCGAGTCGGTGAGCGAGTTGTAGCGGAGGATCGTGCGCGGAAGCTGCCGCCTCAGGTCGTCGCCCAGGTTGAGGACCGGGTTGACGCCGGCGAGATAGCCGCTGAACGAGTCCCCGGTGGCCTTGGACTCGTCGACGGGCGGCAGCACGAGCGGCATGACGAGGGCGACGACGACAGCGGCGGCGCCGAGCCCGAAAGCGCGACCGGTCTGCCGGAGAGGCTGGCCGGCCCTCAGGAGCACGAGCCAGGCGATCGCGGCGATCGCGAAGAAGAAGATGTCGGTGAGATGGATGCCGATGAAGCCCGGGATGCCGAGCACGACGGCGAGGGGAACGCCGGCGAACACGGGCCGGCGCCAGGTGGCCGCGGCCGCATCGGCGACGATCGCGAGGGCTCCGACGCCGAGGCACAGCAGGAACATGATGCCGGGAGTGACCTCGGCCGGAACGGACTGCGCGCTGATCGAGAGGGCGCCGGCCTGGCCGAGGTCCCCGAACTCGGTGAGGGTCCCCAGGGTGGGGATGAGGAACAGGAAGGCCGAACGAGCCGCGAAGAAGACGGTGAGGAGAAGAAGCAGGACGAGCGAGGAGATGACCGTCGGCAGCCAGCGACGCGGCCTCGCCGCGTGGACCGTCGTGGCCCTGGCGGCCGAGGCGGCGCCGAGGACGGCGACCAGGAGGAAGAAGATCCCGAACCACCACAGGATCCCCTCGAGCACGGTGTGGAGGCTCGCGGTCACGGCCCCGAAGCAGAACAGGAGGGAGACGCTGATCCGCCAGGCGCCGGCGCGGGCCGCCGCCTCAGGCCCTGGCACGATGCTGCACCTCCCTGAGCTCCGCCGCGGCGAGCCAGACGGCCGCGAGGTCGTCGGTCGGGCGCACGGCGACGCAGGTCCAGCCGGCGTCGTGGAGCGGGCCGAGGACGAGCTCGTTGCGGGGGTTGACGACGAAGGCGACCGCGACGTCGAACTGGTGGCGCTGGGCGATCAGCCGGTCGACGGTGTGCGGCTCGGCATCCGCGACGATCGCGAAGACCGAGCCGAGCGCACGGCCGGGATCGGGCAGGAGCGAGAGGATGCCGCGACGGGTCGGCTCGTCGACGAGGGAGACCGCGGCGAGAGCCTCGAGGAAGGCCTCCGGATGCTCCGGCGAGCTGAGCTGCCGGGTTCCGGTCTCGATGACCTCGACCGTGAAGCCCATGCGCTGCAGATGCAGCGCGAGCGAGGCGGTGAACGACACGGCCCACTCGAAGCTGTCACTCTCCGGCTCGTGGTCGGTGGGCCTCACGGCGTCGCGATAGGCGCTGCGCCTCGTGTCGAGCAGGAGCCGCGCCTGAGCGTGACTGCGCTGCTCCTCCTGACGCACCATGAGCTCGCCGTGGTGGGCGGACGCCCTCCAGTGCACCCGGCGCAGCGGGTCGCCGTAGCGGTACTCGCGCGTCATGAGCTCGTCCTCGCCGCCGGTGTTCCTGCGCTGGAGTGCGCGCGCGGAGCCCTCGTCCGCCGCGATCGTCTGACCGGTCAGCGGGAGGACGGCGACCCGCGGGGTCACGACGAGCTTCTGGCGCGCCCCGACGACGACCTCGCCGCGGGCGAGCTGGAACGGATCGCCGAAGTCGACGACGAGCGGTCCGATCTCGAACACGCCGCGTCGCGGCGGCTCGAGCACGTAGTCGACGATCGCGACGCTGGCCGCCTCCCGCGCCGCGCGGCTTCTCGCGAGCGGGCGCAGCCTCGCCGCCGGTGTGCCATAGGGCGCCCACGGCCACCCGTCTCGCCAGCCGGCCTCACCCGTCCTGGAGGCACCGAGGTTCCGCACCTCCACGGTGACGGCGACCGGGCTGCCGGCTTCGGCTACCGCCGGAGAGAACCGTCGGGCGACGCCCATCCGGTGCCTCCGGAAGCGCACGAAGAGGAGTGCGAGAAGCGGCATCCCGGCCAGGAGGGAGCCGAGATAGAGAAGCTCGCCGCGCGAGATCGGGTACGCGACGACGATCGACAGCAGGCCCGCGACGAGCAGGATCCGGCCGCGGCGCGTGAACCCGAACCCCCTGGGTCGACGGGGCCCCGGACGGCGCCGCGCGCCCGCCGGGGTTCCGCTGCCCGCCATGCCGGAGGCTATGCCGGCTCGCCGGCGCCGAGCGGTACGGGCGTCGAGGCGATGACGCGATGGATGATGTCCGCGATGCTGTTCGACTGGAAGGCGGAGCCGGTTCCCGCGATCCGCGCCGCGGCGATGAGCCGGTGGCCCAGCACGGGGACGGCGAGCGCGTCGATGTCGTCGGGGAGCACGAACTCGCGCCCGTCGAGCGCCGCCCGCGCCTTGGCCGCCCTCACGAGATGAAGGGTGGCCCGGGGGCTGGCCCCCAGACGCAGCTCCCGGTCGCGCCGGGTCTCCTGCGCGATGCTCACCGCGTACTGCTCGACCGCCTGCGAGACGTAGACGCTCCGCACCGCGGCGATCATGCTGGCGAGCTGTTCGAGGGAGATGACCGGCACGAGGCTGTCGAGGGGGCTCGTCGTCTCCCGCGTGCGGAGCATCGCGAGCTCGGCCGCGTCATCCGGGTACCCCATGGAGATGCGCACCATGAACCGGTCGCGCTGGGCCTCGGGGAGCGGGTAGGTCCCCTCCATCTCGACCGGGTTCTGCGTCGCTACCACGGTGAACGGCCGGGCGAGCGGATAGGTCTTGCCGTCGACGCTCACCTGCCCCTCCTCCATGCTCTCGAGCAGGGCGGACTGGGTCTTCGGGCTCGCGCGGTTGATCTCGTCGCCGATCACGATGTTCGCGAAGACCGGTCCCGGCTTGAACTCGAACTCGCGGTCGGCCTGGTTGAAGACCGAGACCCCGGTGATGTCGGAGGGCAGCAGGTCGGGCGTGAACTGGATGCGGTTGACCGTGCAGTCGATCGAGCGCGCGAGCGCACGGGCGAGCATGGTCTTCCCGACTCCGGGAACGTCCTCGATGAGCAGGTGGCCCTCGGCGAGCACGGTCGTGAGGGCGAGCTCCACGGCTTCGCGCTTGCCGTCGATGACGGTCTCCACACTGCGCACGATGTCCCTGCTGAGCGCATGGAAGTCTGCGAGTCGGACTGTGTCTGCGGTATCGCTCACCGGTCACCCTTCTTTTCCCTCATGCCAACCTACTCACGAGTCTGACGGTACGCGACACGAGGGACGGCGGCAGCATCGCCGCCCGGAGACGGTCTTTGCCGTCGGTGCTCACCCTGAGGCGGCCGATCACGACGGCGAGGTCGTCGGCGAGCGCCGGATCCGGGCGCGATCCGGAGGAGGGCCGCCCGTAGCCCTCGAGCTCGACGGCCCGCCCGATGCGCTCGAGGGCCTCACGCCCGGCGTCGTCCATCCCGCGCACCCGCTGGAGGCGCGCGACCGCCTCGCGCGGGGTGAGAGTTCTGCTCACGAGAACCCCGGCGTCCTCGGAGGATTCCAGCACCTCCAGCCAGGCCGAGCCCGCCGACCCTCGTCCCGTCCTGATGGCGGCGATCCGGCGCCTCCGGCGGAGCCCGCGCAGGCCGGCGGGCAGGAGGACCAGCCCGATCACGAGAACGATGACCCCGGCGATGACGAACCAGGCCGACCAGTCGCCGCTCGTGAGCCAGCGCACGACGGTCGGGCCCTCGTCGATCTGCGGGCCGAATCCGTCGTTCAGGCCCGCTGCCGGGTTCTCGGGCGCCCCCGCCCCCGGCTGGATGGCCGGCACCCCCTCGGTCGTCTGATTCGCGTAGTCAGGCACCACCCCGCGGCTCGGGGTCGGCTCGAACTGCACCCAGCCGATCCCGGAGAAGTAGAGCTCCGGCCAGGCGTGCAGGTCCTTCGTCGTGACCTCGAAGAGCCGTCGCCCGCGATCGCTGCCGTTCTGCAGGGCGCCCGGCTGGAATCCGACGATGATGCGGCTCGGGATGCCGAGCTCCCGGGCCATGACCGCCATGGCCGAGGCGAAGTGGATGCAGTACCCGCGGTGCTGCTCGAGGAACTCGGCGACGACCTCGACGCCCGTTCCGTCGTATCCGTCGGCCACGGGGGCGGTCTCGGAGTACTGGAACGGCGCCGAGCGCAGATACTCCTGGAGGGCCAGGGCGCGCTCGTAGTTGCTCGACTCGCCCGCGGTGAGCTCGCGCGCCGTGGTCGCGACGATCTCCGGGGTGCCGGGAGGCAGGGAGAGGTAGTCGGAGAGCCCCTCGGGAACGCGGGAGCCGGCGGCCAGGAGCTGCTCGGGGGTCGGGGTGAGCACGACGCTCGAGACCGTGTAGTCCTCCCCGCGTGCGAGTGAGACGTTGCTCGCGACCGTGAAGGATGCCGGAAGGTACTGCCAGGAGCCGGCGAGCCCGGTGATGCTCGTCGCGGGATAGGGAACGGGGAGCCAGGGGCTCAGGAGGTTGCCGACATGCAGATAGGTGACCTCGCTGCCGGTCGTGACCCCGACCGCGAGCCCCGGCGGCCGAGGGAAGTCCACCGGCCGGTTCTGCGGGTCGAGGGCCGGCTGGGTCGGCCCCCAGGTCGAGTCGAAGAAGTCGGAGACCTCGACGAGCCGGAGGTAGCCCGGCTTGCCGGACACCGTGCTGTAGGTCAGTGCGACGTGGGTGTCCGAGTCTCGCAGATCGTCGCCGAGCCGGAGCATGGGGTTGACGCCGGTCGACACGGTCGGCCCGAGGCTGCTGCTCGTCGCCGTGATGTCGGTGCTCGGAAGCACGGAGGGCAGCACGAGTCCGCTCGCGACCGCCGTCGCGGCGATCGCGATCGTCGGCACGAGCTGCCTGAGCCTCCCCACGAGAAGGAGCGCCAGGTAGGCGAGAGCGCTCGCCGCGAAGAACCAGCCCTCGGTCCGTCCCTCGGGGGTCATCCCCGGCACGAGGAAGATCGTCGCGAGCGGCAGCCCGACGAGGGCGGGGAGCCGGAAGGAGAACGCGAACACCTCGGCGACGAGCAGCAGCCCGCCGGCGCCGAGCGCGAGGACGAAGGAGATCGGCTCGTCGGCGTTCGCCGGGACGTTCTGCCAGGTGATCGAATAGCCGGCATCCCGCAGGAGGTGGCGGAACCGGTCGAAGGACTCCGCGGTGGGGATCACGAGGAGGAGTGCGGTGTCCGAGGCGAAGCGGAGGACGATCGCCCCCGCGGCGAGGGTCGCCGCTCCGAACGGCGCCACGATCCGCGCGAGGAGCGGATGCCCCGGCAGAAGAGCGCGGATGCCGAGCCCGGCGCCGAGGACGAGCACCGCGAGCACCATGCACAGCGCCCACCATGCGAGGCCCTCGAGGATCGTGCTGAGGCCGCCGAAGGTCACGGCGAAAGCGAGAAGGAGCACGAGGGCACGGCCGAGGTCGGCCGGGAGCCGGCCCGCAGCCGCCCCGCGCCGCCCCGCGCGACGTGCCTCAGGCATCCTGCTCCCCCTCCGCGTCTCCCGCACCGAGAGCGCTCCAGGCCTCGGCGACCGTCTCGCCCTCGGCGACGCGATGCACGTTCCAGCCGGCGCGTTCGAGTCGGGCGGCGAGGGAGTCTCCCTCCGCCCCAGGGAGGGCGGGGCCGAGCAGGAACGCGACCGCGAGGTCGAAGGAGCCGCGCTGCTCGACGAGAGCGTCGAGCGTCTCGCCATCCGGGGCGTCGAGCACGGCGAAGAGCGAGCCGAGGCTGTCCGCCTGCGGCTCGGCCAGCCTCAGGGCGGGGCCGTCCTGATAGCTGAGCCGCACGCGCGCGAGACTCTCCACGAAATCGTCGACATGGCCGGCGTCCTCGAGCTGGACGACCGCGGTCTCGACGACCGCGACCTTGAGGCCGTTCCTCACCAGGTGGTCGCGCAGCGAGGCGACCATGCGCAGCGCCCACTCGAAGCGCTCGCTCTCCGGCCGGTCGGCCGAGACCGTGCGCGAGACGTCGCGATAGGAGCCGCGACGGGTGTCGACGAGCACGAGGGCCTCGGCGTGACTTCGCTTCTCGTCCTCGCGCACCATGAGGTCGCCGTGATGCGCCGAGGCCTTCCAGTGCACGCGGCGGAGAGCGTCGCCCGGCCGGTAGTCGCGCGTCATGATGTCGTGCTCGCCCGCGAGGGCGCGATGCTGGAACAGCCTCGCCGAGCCGCTGTCCGAGGCGATGTCGACGGAGCCCTGCTCGAGCTCGACCGTCTCGGGCGCCACGACGACCCGCTGGCGCTCGCCGATCGGGAACTCGCCCCGCGCGAGCCCGAAGGGATCGGCGACCTCGATCACCAGGGGGCCGAGCTCGGCGATGCCGCGGCGGGGCGGCGTGAACGCGTACTGCAAGGAGATCGTGCCGTCGCCGGATGCCGGGAGCTCCTGCCGGCGCGTGGCCCCGGGGCTCCACGGCAGGACGTCGTGCCAGAGGGCGAACGGAACCCGTGCGCCCGCGAGGTCGGTGAGGCGGAGCCTCGCCGATCCGGTGCCGCCCGCCGTGACGATCGCCGGCGTCGTGAACCGGGCCACCGAGAACCGTGGCCGCATCCGGAGGACGAAGGCGAGTGCGAGCAGCGGCGGGATGCCGCAGAAGCAGGCGAGGATGAGCAGCTCCGGCCATCCGGCGATGTAGGCGACGACGAGGGCGAGTACCCCGGCCGCGAGCACCGCTCCGCCGCGCAGGGTGAGCGAGACGACCCTCCCGCGGCGCTGCGCCGGGCGGCCGAATCGTGCCTGTGCGTCCATGGCCACTCCACCGGGGATCGCCGGGATCCCCGGGTACGAGTCTTGCAGTTCTCCACCCGTTTCGGCAGTGAGTTCTCCGATACCCTGTCACCATGCGTCTGCGCCTCGCGGCTCTCACCACCCTCGTCGCCGCCATGATGCTCGCCCCCGGGGCCGCCGCCCTCGCCGGCCCGCAGGACTTCGAGTTCACCTCGATGACCGTCGACTACTACCTCGGCCGGGACGCGGGCGGCAATGCGACGCTGCGCACCGTCGAGACCCTTCACGCGGTGTTCCCGGACTTCGACCAGAACCACGGGATCGAGCGGGCGATCCCCCTCGACTACGGCGAGGTCGACCTGGGGCTCGCGATCGTGAGCGTGACCGACGGGTCCGGCCGGTCGCTCGGCTACTCCCGCAACGACGATGGGTCCTTCGCCGTGCTGCGCATCGGCGATGCGGATCGCTACGTCCACGGCGCCCAGACCTACCGGATCGAGTACACCCAGCGGAACGTCGTCCGCTCCTTCGCCGACACGGCATCCGACGAGTTCTACTGGGACGCGAACGGCACCGGATGGCAGCAGCCCTTCGGGCGGGTGAGCGCGGCCGTGCACCTCCTCGACGGGATCGCCGACGACCTCACCGGGAATCTCGCCTGCTACCAGGGCTACGACGGCAGCACCGACCGTTGCGTGATCTCCCGCGACGGCGACACGATCCGGGCGAGTGCGACGGACCTCGCCGCCTACCAGACCATGACCTTCGCGATCGGCTTCCTGCCCTCCGCGTTCGTCGATCCTCCGCTCCTGCGCGATCACTGGGCCTTCGCGATCCTGCCGTGGGTGCTGCTGGGACTGAGCGGCGCGGGGGTCCTGTTCGTCCTCGCCGTCAGGATCCTCCGGTGGCGCGACCACCCCGGTCGGGGCGTCATCATCCCGGAGTACGCGCCCCCGAGGGACGCCTATCCCATGCTCGCCGCCGAGTTCCTCGGCCGGAACGAGGCCGGACTGCCCGCCCAGATCGTCGACTTCGCGGTCGATCGCGTTCTCGCCATCCGGGAGTACCCCAACCGCCCGAAGAACTCGCGCTACGAGCTCGAGCTCCTCGCCGGCTGGCCGACGGCCGACGAGAAGCCGACGCTCAAGGCCCTGTTCGGCAAGCTCGCGGTCGGCGCGCGTCAGGTGCTCGACGGGAGCAACCAGAGACTGGGCGACCGGCTCTCGACGAGGCGCCTCGCGGTGTACCAGGAAGTCAGGTCGAAGAGCTGGCGGGCTCGTCCGCAGACGCGCATCCCCACCGTCGTGCGCTGGGCGACGTTCGGTGTGGCGGTCGCCGCGGTCGTCCTGTGGTTCTTCGCGTCCGACGTCGACGTGACCGCCGTGTGGCTCGCGGCGTTCCTGTGCCCGGCGGGCTGGATCATCGCGGCCGCCCTCGCGACGCCGCCGTATCTCGTGACGGCAGAGGGGGCTGCCGTCCGCGACCACCTCTACGGCATCCGGGACTACCTGCGACTCGCCGAGGCCGATCGCATCCGGATGCTGCAATCCCCGACGACCGCCGAGCGCATCGACGTGACCGACGAGTCGGCGATCGTCAAGCTCTACGAGAAGCTCCTCCCCTACGCCATGATCTTCGGCGTCGAGAAGGACTGGATCGGCGAGCTCCGGCGGCACTACGACGTGACCGGGACGCCCGACTGGTATTCGGGATCGGGATTCCTGCCCGATGTCGCCACCTTCTCGGCCGTCGTCGGCGCCACCTACTTCGCGACGACGCCACCGCCCTCGACCAGCAGCAGCTCGTCCTGGAGCTCCTCCGACAGCAGCAGCTCCTTCGGCGGGTCGAGCGGCGGAGGCTCGTCGGGAGGCGGGGGCGGCGGTGGCGGAGGCGGAGGCTGGTAGAGCCTGACACCGCTGGTCGAGTGAGCCGCGAAGCGGCTGTATCGAGACCGGGACGAACCGCACGCGGACTTCGATAGGCGCCCTCCGGGCGCTACTCAATCGGCGGAAGCCCGGCCCTCCCGGAAGCCCTCGGCGTGGGCCTCGTCGCTGCCCAGCCGGAAGAGGTCGTCGGCGGGCGGCCTCACGATCGCCCGGGCGCCGGGCTCGTCGAGGTCGCCGACGAGGCGGCCGAGACCCCGGATGACCGCGACCGGCAACCCGGACGACTTCCCCTTCACGAGGTCGGCGGCACCCGCGATCTCGTCGGCGACCGCGGCGATCGTCGCCTCGAGACGGCGACCGGAGGCATCCGTCGTGCCGCGCAGGTCGTCGAGCACGCGCAGCCCTGCGGCGCCGATCGCGACGTCGGTCTGACCGAGGCGCCACGGGCGGCCGAGGGTGTCGCTCACGACGACCCCGACCCGCACTCCGGAACGCTCGCGCAGGGCGACGCAGATGGCGCGAGCCGACGCATCCGGGTCGAGCGGCAGAAGCAGCACGACGCCTTCGGGGGTGTTGCTGGAGTCGACGCCCGCCGCGGCGAGCACCATGCCGAGCCGGTTCTCGACGATGCGCGTGACTCCGCCCGGGTGCTCCCTGGTGGCGACGACCCGCACGGTCTCCGCGGTGATCGCCTCCTCGCGATCGGCGGCGACGACCTGCCGCCCTTCCGCCTTCGAGACGATCTTGCTCGTGACGACGAGTATGTCGCCGTCCACGAGACCGCCCTGCTCGCCGGCGGTCACGGCATCCGCGATCATCGCCGGCAGGTCGTCCCCTGCGACGATCTCGGGGATGCCCTCGACCGCCCAGACGCTGAAGCCCGGCATCAGCGCACCAGCTTCGGCAGCACGTCGCGGGAGAACACGTCGATCCACTCGCGCTGGTTTCGGCCCACGTTGTGCAGGTAGACGCGGTCGAAGCCCAGGTCGAGATGCCTCTGGATGGCGGCGCGATGCGCCTCGGGGTCCTCCGAGACGACCATGCGGCCCTCGAAGTCCTCTGGACGCACGAGCCGGGCGAGCTGCTCGAACTCGAACGGCGAGCGGATGTCCGAACGCGGGAAGCGCAGGCCGCCGTTCGGCCACTCGGTCATCGCGTTCGCCATCGCCTCCTCCATGGTCGCGGCCCAGCTCAGGTGCAGCCGCAGCACGCGCGTGCCGTGAGTCCCCGCTCCGTGGCCGCGGCCCGCCTCCTTCGCGCCCTCGTCGAAGCGGGCGAACAGCCCGGGGATCCTGTCGTAGGGCGCCCCGTCGACGATGAGGCCGTCGACCGTGCGGCCGGCGCGCCGTGCCGTGACCGGCCCCGAGGTCGCGACGAGGATCTCGGGGGCCTGCTCCGGCATCGTCCAGAGCCGAGTCGACTCGAGGGTGAAGTGCTGTCCCGCGTGCTTCGCGTCGCGACCGGCGAGGGATGCGGTGAAGAGCTTGTGGATGACCTCGACGGCCTCGAACATCCGGTTGATGCGCTCGGCGGTCTCCGGCCAGTAGCCACCCGCGACATGCTCGTCGATCGCCTCCCCTGAGCCGATGCCGAGCCAGTGCCGGCCCGGGTAGAGGGCGGCGAGGGTCGCGCTCGCCTGGGCGACCATGGCCGGATGCCAGCGATAGCCCGGAACCGTCACGCCCGTTCCAAGGTCTCCCGCCGTCGTCTGCCCGAGTGCGCCGAGAACCGTCCAGGCGAAGGCCGCATTTCCTTGACTCGGGATCCAGGGCTGGAACCGGTCGGCCGCCATGACGCCCTGGAAGCCCGCGTGCTCGGCCTGAGCGGCGAGCTCGACGACCTCCACGGGCGCGAACTGGTCCAAGGCGGCGGCGAGCCCGACCTGCGGGGTGCGGGGAGCGGCGGAGGGCACGGGTCTATTGTCGCGGATCGGGCGCGCCTCAGGAGGCGTCGCCCTTCTCCCGCCGCTTCTCCTCGAGCTCCGCCTCGAGCTTCCGGATGCGGTCGGCCTTCTCGCTCGCCTCGATCTCCCGCTCGAGCGCCGCGAGCTCGGCGGCGGTGTCCTTCACGACCGGCTCGGGCTTCTCCCACCGCCGCGGGTCGCCGAAGCTGCCCCGGTCCACGGGAGCCGCGTACTCGTGGCCCACGACGAACCAGAGGATCGATCCGACGAGCGGGATGAGGATCACGATGATGATCCAGGCCATCTTCGGGAGGTGCTGCACACGGGTGGGCTCGCGCGTGATGATGTCGGCGAGCGCGAAGATCATCAGCAGCAGGAGCAGCGCCGAGAAGATGAGGGCCATGTCCAGCATCCTAGGGAATCCTCGTCGCAGACGCCGGGAGCGTAACGGATGCGTAACTCCCCCACCGGATGCCGCGTCGCGCGTTGCGCGCGGGGCGCCGGGCGCAGTACGGTGTAACCCGCGCAACAGACGAAAGGAGGCCAGCGTGTTGATGACAAAGTTCCCGGGAATCTCCCGTACCACCGCCGGCTTCGTCTGCGCTGCCACCGCCTGATCGATTCTGGGCCCCGGCCCGATCAGCTCCGTAGTGCCGTCACTGGCCCAGCATCGCCGTTCCGTGCGTTGGTGGCGCTCTCGAAGCCCGGCCCGCAGGCGCGGCATCGCCGCGCCCTCGACGACCTCGTCGTCGTACCCCCTGATCGTCGTACACCCGAGAAGACCAGCAGTGAGGACAACAACCATGAACACCGTATTGACTACCGAACGCGGTCGCCACGAGCATCCGCCCGATTCGGCGGAGTCGCAGTACCGCCACGAAGCGCGCAGAGTCGGTCTCGTCGACCGGGTCGCGCTGCACGTCGGCGTCGCGCTCGTGAAGTGGGGTCGCCGGCCACTTGCCGTCGAGTCCCGCGAGCGCCGGGCGAACCGGGTGGAGCAGCATCTCGCAAGCCTCGAGCGCGAGCTCGCGGCGGAGCGGATGCGCTATCTCAACACGCCGCGACAGTGATGCGCGCCGAACGAGGGCCGCCGTCGGAGGATCCCCGCCAGGGGACCGCGCCGACGGCGGCCCTTCTCGTCTGCGCCTGAGTCCGTCTCAGCCTGGCTGCGGCTCGCGGCGAGGGGTCAGAGCGCGCGCAGGCGCGGCGCGAGATCGCGCTCGAAGAGCTCCAGGAAGCGCGCCTGATCTGCGCGCGGGTCGTGGAAGACGAGGTGGTTGAGGCCCGCGTCGATGTACTGGCGGATCTGGGCGACCACGGCATCCGGGTCGGAGCCGACGATCCAGCGCGAGGCGATCTGCTCGAGGGGCAGGGCATCCGCCGCCTTCTCCATCTCGACGGGGTCGGTGATGTCGTGCTTCTGCTCTTTGCTCAGTGCGAGTGGCGCCCAGAAGCGGGTGTTCTCGAGGGCCGCCACGGGGTCGGGGTCGTAGGACAGCTTGATCTCGATCATCCGGTCGATCGCGCCGGCGTCGCGGTCCGTCGCGGCAGCGCCCTCCGCGACCGCCGGCAGGAGTTCGTCGGTGTAGAGGCCCATGCCCTTGCCCGAGGTGCAGATGAAGCCGTCGCCCTCGCGGCCCGCGAAGCGTGCGACCACCGGGCCGCCGGCGGCGACGTAGACCGGGATCGGGGCATCCGGCCGGTCGTAGATCGAGGCGCCGTGCGTCGAGTAGTACTCGCCCTCGAAGTCGACGCGGTCCTCGGTCCATAACCGACGCATGAGCCGGATGGCCTCGCGCAGGCGTGCGAAGCGCTCCTTGAACTCGGGCCAGTCCTGCTCACCCGCACCGCGGAAGCCGGTCGCGATCTCGTTGAGCGCCTCGCCCGTGCCGACGCCCAGCACGATGCGCCCCGGATACAGGCAGCCCATGGTCGCGAAGGCCTGCGCGATGACGGCGGGGTTGTAGCGGAAGGTCGGGGTCATGACCGAGGTGCCGATCGCTATCGTGCTCGTGCGCTCGCCGACCGCCGCCATCCAGGCGAGCGAGAACGGCGCATGCCCGCCCTCATGCCGCCACGGCTGGAAGTGGTCGCTCACGGTCACGCTCTCGAAGCCGTGGGCCTCGGCCGCGACCGCGTACTCGACGAGGTCCCGTGGGGCGAACTGTTCTGCGGAGGCCTTGTAACCGAGTTTCAGGGGGAGCATGGATTCATCCTGCCATCCCGGCGGGCTGCCACGGTGCGCGCTGATCCGCCCGCCGCCAGTCGGCCGGCACGGCGCCGGCCTCCAGCGCATCCGTCAGCCAGAAGGACTCGTCGGGGTTCCAGCCGGCGAGGACGGTGCGCGAGTCGTCGGTCACGGGGAGCGCACGACCGGCCGTCATCAGATAGCCGAGAACGGTGAGGTGGACGGCGTCGTACTCGGCCGCGACGGCCTGCCAGTCGGGGACGAGCCAGGCGCTATCCAACCCTGTCGCACGCCACCAGTCGTGCCGCCGGGAGAGGCTCACCCCGTGCGGATGCTGCGCGACGAGTGCCGTCCAGTCCTCCGGGCCGTGGAGCTCGTAGACACGGATGCCGTCCCGCGCCCGGACGGGGACGACGCGCGCCTCCGTCTCCCCGAAGCCGTCCTCCTCGAGCACGAGGCCTACCGAGCCGAGGCCGTCGAGCGCGCGAGCCGTCCTCGGCAGGCGGGAGTTCGCCGGAGAAGACCACCAGGAGCCGCTCCAGGGGGCGGCGGGATCCGTGGGCCGCGATACGGCGTCGGCCTCATCCGCCAAGGTCATGGCCTTCCACGCCGCGAGCTTGCCGGCCGCCGGACCGAGGTCGAGGCCCGCACCGTGACGGTCGTCCCACTCGACGAATCGCTGGTGCTCCGCCAGGCCGGTCGACCACCACGCGGTGGCCGGGGCGGCGAGGAGCGCCCGCGCCACGGGAAGGAGCGCCTCCCGCACCTCGGGCATCTCCGCGACGACGTCATCTTCGTCCGGCGGCTGCCAGTATGCGGCCAGGCTCACCGCCTGGGCGAGCGGCTCCAGCATCCGGAGCTCGTCCCCTTCGCGGGCGAGCGGTGCGGGATCGAGCTCGGTGAGGGCGGCGGCGAGTCGTCGTGCGACCTCCGGAGCGAGCGGATCGGGTGAGAAGATCGGCAGGAGCGGGCGGATGCCGGGGTCCAGCGACTCCGCCGCGGTCAGGCACAGCCGACGGCCGCGCGGGCCGTCGAGCAGGTCCTCAGGACGAACTCCGGCGGGCACGGGCTACGGCGTCTGGAGGTACTCGGCGACCGCCGACGGCACGTAGGGGCTCACGTCGCCGCCGAGCGCGGCGACCTGGCGCACGAGCGAGCTCGAGACGTGCGCGTGCGCCGGGTCCGGGAGCAGGAAGACCGTCTCGACGCCGGCGAGGTTGCGGTTCACGATCGCCATGGGCGTCTCGTAGGCGACGTCGACCTGCGAGCGCACGCCCTTGACGAGCACGCTCGCGCCGACATCCGTGCAGTAGTCGACGAGCAGGCCGACGCTCCAGGACATGACCCGGATGTCGCCCTTCAGCCCGGCCTCCGCGATCGACTTCTCGATGAGGGCGACGCGCTGGGCGACCGGCAGGAGCGCGGTCTTGTCGGGGTTGTGCACGACGAGCACGTGGAGCTCGTCGAAGAGGCCGGCGGCACGGTCGATGACGTCGAGGTGCCCGAGCGTGATCGGGTCGAACGACCCCGGGACGACGGCGATCCTGTGCATAGGCCAACCCTATCCGGCCGCGCGCGATCTCCGATCAGGACTTGGCGAGGAAGTCGCGGGCGACCCCGTCGAGGCGCCGGTCGAGGGCCTCGCGCAGGGCCGGATGCCGGGCGAGCGCCGGGTCGTCGGCGAGCAGCTCCTCCGCGAGAGACCTCGCCTCGAGGATGAGGTCCCCGTCCTTCGCGACCCGCAGGAGTCGCAGGCTCGACCGCCCGCCGGACTGCAGGTTGCCGAGCACATCGCCCTCCTGACGCAGCTCGAGATCCAGGAGCGCGAGCTCGAAGCCGTCGAGGGTCGCCGCGACGGCCTCGACGCGCTCGCGACCCAGACTGCCCTCCTCCGCCGCCGTGACGAGCAGGCACAGCCCCGGCACCCCTCCCCGGCCGACCCGGCCGCGCAGCTGGTGGAGCTGGGAGACGCCGAAGCGGTCGGCATCCAGCACGATCATGGCCGAGGCGTTCGGCACGTCGACCCCGACCTCGATGACCGTCGTCGCGACGAGCACGTCGAGCTCGCCGGCGGCGAAGGCGCGCATGCGGGCGTCCTTCTCCTCGCTCGTGAGGCGGCCGTGCAACGCCTCGATGCGGGCGGCGGCGAGCGAGGGGTGGGCGCGGAGCAGGGCGAGGGTGTCGGTGACGGTGGCGATCCTCGTGGCGGTCTCGACGAGCTCGACCGGAGAGTTCCGCTCGACCGGGGACTCGGCCCCCTCCGGATGCGCGGAGTCGATCGCAGGGCACACGACGAAGGCCTGCCGCCCGAGCGCGAGCTCCTCGGCGAGGCGCTCCCAGATGCGCGACTGCCAGCCCGGCTTCTCGGCGAGCGGCACGACGAAGGTCTCGATGCCCTGCCTGCCCTGCGGGAGCTCGGAGATCGTCGAGACGTCGAGGTCGCCGAAGACGGTCATGGCGACCGTACGCGGGATGGGCGTCGCGGTGAGCACGAGGACGTGCGGCGGCACCGCGCCCTTGCGCCGCAGCGCCTCGCGCTGGTCCACGCCGAAGCGATGCTGCTCGTCGACGACGACGAGCCCCAGGTCGAAGAACTCGACCGACTCGCCGAGGAGCGCATGCGTGCCGACGACGATGTGCGCCTGCCCCGAGACCGCCGCGAGCGTCGCCTTCCTCCGGTCGGCCACGGGAAGCTGCCCGGTGATGAGCGTCGGCCTCAGGCGCGCGGCGAGGTCGGGGCCGAGCGTCGCCACGATGGAGCGCAGGTGCTGCCCGGCGAGCACCTCGGTCGGGGCGAGGAGCGCCGACTGCCCGCCCGTGTCGGCGACGGCGAGCATCGCCCGGAGGGCGACGACGGTCTTGCCCGACCCGACCTCGCCCTGGAGCAGCCGGTTCATGGGGGTCGGCCGGGCAAGGTCCTCGGCGACCTCGGCCCCGACCGCGAGCTGGTCTCCCGTGAGGGTGAAGCCGAGTGCCGCGTCGAACTGCTCGAGGAGGCCGCCGGGCTTCGGCACGCGCGGCACGGCGGCCTGCTCCCGGAGTCGCTGCCGCTGCTCGAGCAGCGCCGCCTGCAGCACGAAGGCCTCCTGGAATCTCAGCGCCGCACGCGCGGACTTCCACTCCGCATCGACGGCGGGCCGGTGGACGAGCTCGAGGGCTCTCGAGAACGGGACGAGCCCGCGCGCCTCGCGCACGGCATCCGGCACCGGGTCGTCGAGCGACGGCAGCGTATCGAGCACGACGCCGATCGCCTTCTGCAGCTGCCAGCTCGCGACGGATGCCGTGGCCGGGTAGATCGGGATGGGCGTCTGCGCCCAGGCCTCGGCCGAGGCCCCGGGGAGCACCTCCTCGAGCTCGAAGAGCTCGTAGTCGGGATGCGCGAGCTGCCGGTGCCCCCGGTAGTCGCCGACCTTTCCGGCGAAGATCCCGCGAACGCCGGGTCGCAGGTCCTTGGCCCGCCAGGCCTGGTTGAAGAAGGTGAGCGTGAGGAGCCCCTTGCCGTCGGTGATGACGGCCTCGAGGATCGTCCCCTTCTTCGCGCGCATGGGCCGCTCGCGCACCTCGATGACCTCGGCGACGATCGTGACGTTCTCGTCGAGCGGGAGGTGGCTGAGCGCGGTGAGCTCTCCGCGGCGCGCGTAGCGACGCGGATAGTGCATGAGCAGGTCGCCGACGGTCTCGAGGCCGAGGCCCTTCGCGAGCGCGGCCGCGGTGCGGCCGCCGAGGGCGCCGCTCAGCTTCGCGTCGAGGGGTGAGACCACACTCCGAGGTTAGCCGCGCCCGGCGACGCGCCGTCCGCAGAACCCGTTATGCAGGACATCCGTCTCGGAAAGCGCTCTCATCGCGCTACTCCTCGCTGCTTCGGGTCGGATGTCCTGCATAACGGGTGCGCAGGCGGGAGATAGGTTGGCTGGGTGACGAGGATCATCGCGGGGTTCGCCGGTTCGCTCGCGCTCGCCGTCCCCGGCTCGGGGACGCGGCCCACGAGCGACCGGGTGCGCGAGGCGATCTTCTC
>JBIQHP010000010.1:0-9696 GCA_044508495.1 Clavibacter sp. | reverse complement strand
TGGGACCTCGCCCTTCTCGACCCGCCCTACGAGGTCGGCGAGACCGAGCTGCGCCAGGCGCTCACGGCGCTCGTCCCCCGCCTCGCGCCCGATGCGATCCTCGTGGTGGAGCGATCGGCCAGGTCGCCCGAGCCCGACTGGCCCGCGGGCCTCGCTCCCGAGCGCAGCCGGGTCTACGGCGACACGACCCTGTGGTGGGCCTCAGCCGGCTGAGCGATCCCAGCCGGTGAAGGGGTCCCAGCCGGCCGCCGGATGCGGTACGCCGTCGAGCAGGATGCCGCTGCCGGCGACGACCACGCCGACCCTCCGGAACCCGCCGGGCAGGCGCGCCTCGTGCGGGAAGGTCGCGAGCAGGGAGTGATCCTCGCCTCCGCCGAGGGCGAGCTCCGGATCCTCGCCGAGCGCGCCGCGGTCGAAGTCGATCGCGACGCCGCTCGCCGAGGCGACGCGCGCCGCGTCGATCGCGAGCCCGTCGCTCAGGTCGAGCATCGCGCTCGCCCCCGCGCGCGCCGCGAGCGGGCCGTCGGCGATGGGCGGCGCCGGGGCGAGCTGCGGCCTCGTGCGCTCGCGCAGGGCGGCGGCCCGGGCCGCATCCGGAACCCCCTCGTCGTCCACGCCCTCGGCGAAGAGCAGGCGCAGGGCCGCCGCCGCGGCACCGAGCGGGCCGGAGACGGCGACCAGGTCGCCGACGCAGGCACCCGAGCGCAGCACGGGTTGCCGGCCCTCGAGGTCCCCGAAGGCCGTCACAGCGATCGTGAGGGTCTCGGAGACCGAGAGGTCTCCGCCGACGACGCCGCAACCGGACGCGAGCACCACGCAGGCGTCGCGGAAGCCGTCGGCGATGCCCTCGAGGAGGGTCACGGGCGAGTCGGGCGGGGCGGCGATCGCGACGACGAGCGCGGTGGGCACGGCGCCCATCGCCGCGACGTCGGCGAGGTTCGAGGCCGCGGCCTTCCAGCCGAGGTCGTGCGGGGTCGACCAGGCGAGGCGGAAGTCCGGCCCGTGCACCATGAGGTCGGTCGTGACGACGTAACGCCCGTCCGGGGCGGCGACGACGGCGGCGTCGTCGCCCGGTCCGAGCAACTGGGAGCTCGCGGCGGGCAGCCTCGGGAAGACGCGGGCCAGCACGCGGGCCTCGCCGAGCGAGCCGAGAGTCTCGGCCGGGCCGGCATCCGTGGGCATGCTCACACGGTAGCCTGAAAGCGATGTCACCGTCTCGTCGCCTGCTCGCCGCGGCCCTCGTCCCCGCCGCGCTTCTCGTGCTCTCCGGATGCGCGCCCGTCGTGCCGCTCGACGCGGCGCCCGATGCGGCCAACCCCCTGTGCGCCGAGGCCATCGTGCGACTGCCCGCCGCGATCGAGGATGCCGCCAAGCAGGAGGGCGGCGCCGAGCCCGCCGGGGTGTGGGTCAAGCGCGAGACGAACGCTCAGGGCACCGGCGCATGGGGCAACCCGGCCGCGATCCTCCTGCGCTGCGGCGTCGCCGTGCCCGGGCCCTCCACCCTCCTGTGCGTGACGCTCAAGGGCGTCGACTGGCTTCGAGACGACTCGGACGCGCCGAACTATGTCTTCACGACCTACGGACGCGATCCCGCGGTCGAGGTCATCGTCGACGGCGACCGGGCATCCGGCACCAACGCTCTCGTCGCCCTCAGCAACGCGGTCGGCTCGATCCCGGCGACGCGCGCCTGCACCAACCCCGACGACGTGCTCGGCCTGCCCGAGCCAACGCCCTCGCCCTCGCCCTCGCCCTCGCCCTGATCGTCCGACCAGATTCCCGCCGGTTGAGTAGCGCGAAGCGCGTATCGAAACCAAGGTGCTGGCCGGTCGGTTTCGATACACCTGGTCCGCAGGCTACTCAACCAGCGGTTAACGGACCGCCTCGAGGCCGAGCTCGATGAGCTCGGTGATGAGATCGGGGTAGCTGAGCCCGCTCGCGAGCCAGCAGCTCGGGAACATCGAGATGGGCGTGAAGCCCGGCATCGTGTTGATCTCGTTGAGCACGAAGCCCGAGCCGGTGAGGAAGAAGTCGATCCGCGCGAGCCCCGACCCGCCGATCGCCTCGAAGGCATGCGCCGCGATGCGCTGCAGCTCCGCGAGCTCGCCGTCGCGCAGCTCGGCCGGGCACACGAGCTCGACCCCCGGGGCATCCAGGTACTTGGCCGCGAAGTCGTAGAACCCGCCGCCGCCCACGATGACCTCGCCGGCGACCGAGACGCGCGGGTCGCCGCCATCGCGTCCGCCGAGGACGCCGCACTCGATCTCGCGCCCGGCGATCGCCTGCTCGACGAGAACCTTGCTGTCCTCCGCGAAGGCCAGGGCGAGGGCGTCGTCGAGCCCGTCCCAGTCGTCGACCCTGCTGACGCCGACCGAGGAGCCGGCCCTCGCGGGCTTGACGAACACCGGCAGGCCGAGCGAGCGGGCCCGGCCGCGCCACAGCTCGTCGTCGCGCGCCCATCCGGATGCCGTGATCGTGACCCAGGGCGCGACCGCGATCCCGGCGGCCTCGAGGACGGTCTTGGTGAAGTGCTTGTCCATGCCGAGCGCGGAGGCGAGGACGCCGTTGCCGACGTAGGGCAGCCCGGTGAGCTCGAGCATGCCCTGGAGGGTTCCGTCCTCGCCGAAGGGGCCGTGCAGGATGGGGAAGACGACGTCCACCGCGCCGAGCGTGCGCGTGGCGCCCCCGGCATCCGTGACCGTGAGCTCGCGGCTCAGGACGCTCTCCGGGAACCGCACGCGCGAGCCGTTGTCGACGACCTCGGGGAGGGCGCCGGGATCGAGCCGGAACCGGGAGGGGTCGTCGACCTCGAGCACGAAGGCCCCGTCGCGCGCGACCCCGACCGGGATCACGTCGAAGCGATCGCGGTCGATCGCGGACAGCACGCCGCCCGCGGTCGCGCAGCTGATCGCGTGCTCGCTCGAGCGCCCGCCGAACACGAGGGCGACCGTGGTCCTGGATGCCATGGCTCAGTTCTCCGGTTGCGGTTCGTCGCTGTTCGAGGTCAGGTGCGGGGCGATGTCCTTCGGGTCCATCGTGCCGGCGAGCACCTCGGCGACCTGCGAGACGATGGGCATCTCGACCCCCTTCGCGAGGGCGAGCTCGAGGATCGGCGCGACCGAGGCGAGACCCTCGGCGGTCTGGTTCATCTGGGCGACGACGTCCGTGAAGCTGTAGCCCTGGCCGAGCAGGCGCCCCGCGGTGTTGTTGCGGGAGAGCGGCGACTCGCACGTCGCGATGAGGTCGCCGAGACCGGCGAGGCCGGCGAGCGTCTCGGGCTTGCCCCCGTAGGCGACCGCGAAGTCGGTCATCTCGACGAGTCCGCGCGTGATGATCGAGGCCTTGGTGTTCTCGCCGTAGCCCACGCCGTCGACGATGCCGATGGCGACGGCGATGAGGTTCTTGAGCACGCCGCCGAACTCGGTCCCGATGACGTCGGTGTTGACGAAGGAGCGCAGATAGTCGGTCCTGGCCGCCATGGCGACGAGGGTGGCGGTCTCCAGATTCTCCGAGGAGACGACGGATGCCGTGGGCTCCTCCCGGGCGATCTCGAGCGCGAGGTTGGGCCCGGAGATGACCGCGACCTGGGCGGGGTCGGCGTGCAGCTCCTCGCGGATGACCTCGCTCATCCGCCGCGCCGTGCCGCGCTCGACGCCCTTCATGAGGCTCACGACGATCGCCTCGGGCGGGATGAGGTCGCGCACGGCGGCGAGGTTCTCGCGCAGGGTCTGGCTCGGCACGGAGACGAAGACCATCTCGGCCCCGTCGAGCACCTCGGCGACGTTGGGGCTCGCCCACAGGGTCCGCGGGAGGTTGATGCCCGGAAGGTAGTCGCTGTTGCGCTTGGCCTGGGCGATCTCGCGCGCGAGCTCGGTGCGCCGCGCCCAGATCGCGACGTCGGAGCCGCCGTCGGCGAGCACCTTGGAGAAGGTCGTCCCCCAGCTTCCCGCGCCGAGCACGGCGACCCGGCGGGCGCCGGGCTGCGAGATCCGGATGGGCATCGTGCTGCTCATGACCTCTCCTCGAATCGACCGGTCTCGGCCTGGCCCTTGCGCGCCGGATCCCAGCGCTCGGCCGGGGGCGTCTCGCCCCGTAGGTCCGCGAGCAGGGCGGTGATGGCGTCCATGAGCAGGTCGGTCGCCTCGGCGAGCGTCCGGGAGTCGAGCGGGCGGCCCGAGAAGGCGCTGAGATCGACGGGGGCGCCGAAGCGGATGTCGACGTCCTTGCGCGGGAAGAAGCTGATCCCCTTGCCGTAGCGGGGCATGATCTTCTGGGTCCCCCAGTGGGCTACGGGCACGAGCGGGACCCCCGCCGTGAGCGCGAGCCGCACGGCCCCGGTCTTGCCGCGCATGGGCCACAGGTCCGGATCCCGGGTGAGGGTTCCCTCGGGGTAGACCACGACGACGAGGTCGTTGTCGACGAGCTGGTTGGCCGCCGCGAGCGGGTCGCTCCCCCGGGAGCCCTGGCGCTCGACCGGGATCTGCTCCGAGCGACGCAGGAACCAGCCGACCACCGGCACGCGGAAGAGGGAGGCCTTGGCGAGGTATCGGGGGGCGCGCCCCAGCTTCCAGATCCCGACCCCGATGACGACGGGATCGATCTCGCTGTAGTGGTTGGGCGCGACGACGACGGCGCCCGAGGTCGGAAGGTGCTCCCCGCCCTGGATGCGGTAGCGCCCGAGCAGGTTCATGAACGGCAGCAGGATGCCGGCGAGCACCCGGAAGATCGGGGTCTTCTCCGATCGCGCCGCCTTCGGCCGGCCGGACGCCGCCATCCGCTAGTCCTCGACGTCGAAGTCGGCGCCGAGGTCGGCGAGCTTGTCGACGAAGTGCTCGTAGCCGCGCCGGATGAGGTCGACGTTGCTCACGCGCGAGACCCCCTCGGCGCTGAGTGCGGCGATGACGTGGCTGAAGCCTCCGCGCAGGTCGGGAACGCGGATGTCCGCCCCGTGCAGCGGCGTCGACCCGGTGATGACCGCGGCCTGCTCAAAGTCGCGGCGCGCCACCCGGCGCGGGTGGTCCGGGAGCCCGTGCGGGTGGACGACGATGTTCGCGCCCATCTCATTGAGAGCCTCGGTGAATCCGAACCGGTTCTCGTAGACCGTCTCGTGGACGATGGAGACGCCGTTCGCCTGGGTGAGGGCGACGACGAGGGGCTGCTGCCAGTCGGTCATGAAGCCGGGGTGGACATCCGTCTCGATCGTGACAGGCCCCAGCTCACCGCCCGGGTGGTAGAACCGGATGCCGTCCTCGTCGATGTCGAAGCCGCCGCCCACCTTGCGGAACACGTTGAGGAAGGTCATGAGCTCGGCCTGCCGGGCGCCCGCGACGAAGATGTCGCCGTGGGTCACGAGCGCGGCGGTCGCCCAGCTCGCCGCCTCGTTGCGGTCGAAGAGCGAGCGATGCGTGTAGCCGGTCAGCCGGTCGACGCCCTCGATGAGGATCGTACGGTTCGGCTCGACCGAGATGATCGCGCCCATCTTCTGCAGGATCGCGATGAGGTCCATGATCTCGGGCTCGATCGCGGCGTTCCGCAGTTCGGTCGTTCCGGTCGCGCGAACCGCGGTGAGCAGCACCTGCTCGGTCGCCCCGACGCTCGGGTACGGCAGGTGGATGTCGGCGCCGCTCAGCCCGTGGGGCGCCGTGAGGTGGATGCCCTCGTGGCTCTTGTCGACGATCGCACCGAAGGCGCGCAGGGCGCCGAGGTGGAAGTCGATCGGCCGGTCGCCGATGCGGCATCCGCCGAGGTCGGGGATGAAGGCCTCCCCCAGCCGGTGCAGGAGGGGTCCGCAGAACAGGATCGGGATGCGGCTCGAGCTCGCGTGCGCGTCGATCTCGGCGAAGTGGGCGGTCTCGACGTTGCTCGGGTCGAGGATGAACTCCCCCGGGGTGTCGGTGCCGCTCACGAGCACGCCGTGGACCTCGAGGAGTCCGCGGACGACCGAGACGTCGCTGATGTCCGGGACGTCGCGCAGCACGCTCGGGGTCTCGCCGAGGAGGGCGGCGACCATGGCCTTGGTGGCGAGGTTCTTCGCCCCACGGACGTCCACACGGCCGCGCAGCGGGTTGCCGCCGCGGATGATGATCGTGTCACCGGTCAGGCCCACGCGCTCACCTGCCTTCCGGGGATCCTTGAGGACCGTCTTCATGGGTTCACCTCGACTATCGTGCGGGAAGCGTCCGCGGCCGCCAGGACTGCCTGGACTTCTCGAACCGCGTGATGCTCGCCTCGTCGCGCAAGGTCAGGCCGATGTCGTCGAGACCTTCGAGCAGCCGCCACCTAGTGTAATCATCGATCTCGAAGGGGACCGTGAGAGTTCCCACCGTCGCGGTCTTCGCCCCGAGGTCGACGGATGCGGCGATACCCGGCTGCGCCTCAATGAGCGCCCACAGCGCCTCGGCGTCGTCCTCCGAGACGATCCCGGTGAGCAGGCCCTGCTTGCCGGAGTTCCCGCGGAAGATGTCCCCGAAGCGGGGACTCAGCACCGCGCGGAACCCGAAGTCGTGGAGCGCCCAGACGGCGTGCTCACGGCTCGAGCCCGTCCCGAAGTCGGGGCCGGCGACGAGCACCGTGGCGCCGGCGTATGCCGGGTCGTTGAGGATGAAGCCGGGGTCCTGGCGCCAGGCGTGGAAGAGGGCGTCCTCGAACCCGGTCTTCGTGACGCGCTTGAGGAACTCCGCGGGAATGATCTGGTCGGTGTCCACGTTGGCCTCGCGGAGCGGGACGGCGACGCCTTCGACGACGGTGATCTTCTCCATCAGGACGCCTCCTCAACCGCTGGTTGAGTAGCCTCCACAGGAGGCGTATCGAAACCACTGGATCTCGATACGCCGGCTCCGCCGGCTACTCGATCGACGGGAGGGTCCAGATCCCATGGACTCGAGAGCGTCCCGCGCACCGCGGTCGCGGCGGCGACGAGCGGCGAGACGAGGTGCGTGCGCCCGCCCTTGCCCTGCCGGCCCTCGAAGTTGCGGTTCGACGTCGAGGCGCAGCGCTCCCCCGGCGCGAGCTGGTCGGGGTTCATG
Organism: Clavibacter sp.; assembly: GCA_044508495.1. Taxonomy (GTDB): domain Bacteria; phylum Actinomycetota; class Actinomycetes; order Actinomycetales; family Microbacteriaceae; genus Terrimesophilobacter. Next base: position 2,674 of record JBIQHP010000010.1, on the reverse strand, counting down.
CCGAGGCACATCGAGCATCCGGCGAAGCGCCACTCCGCCCCGAACTCCTCGAAAATCCGGTCGAGACCCTCCGCCTCGGCCTGCAGCCGCACGCGCGCGGAGCCCGGCACGACCATGACGCGCACGTCATCCGCCTTCTTGCGCCCCTTGACGACGGAGGCGAACGCGCGCAGGTCCTCGATGCGGCTGTTGGTGCAGGAGCCCATGAAGACCGCGTCGACGCGGATGTCCTTCATGCGGGTCCCCGCCTCGAGGTCCATGTACTCGAGCGCCCGGCGGGCCGAGGCCTGCTCGTTGGGGTCGTCGAAGCTGCCGGGATCGGGGATCGCGTCGGAGAGCAGCACGCCCTGGCCGGGGTTGGTCCCCCAGGTCACGAAGGGCTCGAGCGCGTTCGCGTCGAGGAAGACCTCGGCGTCGAAGACCGCGTCCTCGTCGGTCGGCAGGGTGTTCCAGTAGGCGACGGCGGCCTCCCAGTCCTCGGCCTTCGGCGCGTGCGGGCGGCCCTCGAGATAGTCGTAGGTCGTCTGGTCGGGGGCCACCATGCCGGCTCTGGCGCCCGCCTCGATCGACATGTTGCAGATCGTCATGCGGCCCTCCATCGAGAGCGAGCGGATGGCGCTCCCACGGTATTCGAGCACGTAGCCCTGACCGCCGCCGGTGCCGATCTTCGCGATGACGGCGAGGATGATGTCCTTCGCCGTGACCCCCTCGCGCAGCTCGCCCTCGACGTTGATGGCCATCGTCTTGAAGGGCTTGAGCGGCAGGGTCTGGGTCGCGAGCACGTGCTCGACCTCGCTCGTGCCGATGCCGAAGGCCATGGCGCCGAAGGCGCCGTGGGTGCTCGTGTGGGAGTCGCCGCAGACGACCGTGATGCCCGGCATCGTGAGGCCCAGTTGCGGGCCGACGACATGCACGATGCCCTGCTCGACGTCGCCGAGCGGATGCAGGCGCACGCCGAACTCCGCGCAGTTGCGGCGGAGCGTCTCGATCTGCGTGCGGCTCACCGGGTCGGCGATCTGCCTCGTGATGTTGATCGTCGGGGTGTTGTGGTCCTCGGTCGCGATCGTGAGGTCGGGGCGGCGCACCGGGCGGCCCGACATCCGGAGCCCGTCGAAGGCCTGGGGGGAGGTCACCTCGTGCACGAGGTGGAGGTCGATGTAGAGGAGGTCGGGGGCTCCGTCCTCGCCCTTGACGACGACATGATCGTCCCAGACCTTCTCCGCCAGGGTCCTGGCCCGTGCCTCGCCCACCGCCACACCTCATTCCCGGGGGATCCACCGCGCGGGGTGCGCGGAATTCGATCATTCCAGTCTACTTCGCCGCCCGGCGCGGCTAGGATTCGTAGGTGGCGCCCACGATCGCGCCGTATTCATGCGCCCACAAGGCCAGCACACCGGAGTGACCCTATGTCCACGTCGACCACCATCCAGCTCGAAGCGATCCCCTTCGATCACGAGAGGGTGGTGATCGTGACCGGTGCGCGAAGCCGTCTGCCCATCATCGTGGCGGTCCACTCCATCGTGCTCGGCCAGGCGCTCGGCGGCGCCCGCCTGTGGTCCTACCCGCACTGGACCGATGCGCTCACGGATGCCCTGCGCCTCTCCGAGGGGATGACGCTCAAGAACGCCGCCGCCGGCCTGAATCGCGGAGGCGGCAAGTCCGTCATCGCCGTCCCCTCCGGCACCGTGCTCACCGACGACCAGAAGCGCCTCGCGATGCTCGACCTGGGCGACGCCGTCGAGAGCCTCGGGGGCGCCTACATGACGGCGGAGGACGTCGGCACGAGCGCCGAGCTCATGGCGATCGTCGCCGAGCGCACGAAGCACGTGTGCGGCCTCCCGCCCGAGCAGGGCGGCGTCGGCGAGCCGGCGGATGCGACCGCCGAGGGCGTGCACGCGAGCATCCTCGCGACGCTCGACGCTCTCTACGGGAGCAAGGACGTCGCCGGCCGCACGATCGTCATCTCCGGTCTCGGCCAGGTCGGCGGGCGGCTCGCGACCCGCCTCGCCGGTGAGGGCGCCGCGCTCACGGTGACCGACGTGAACCTCGGCAAGAAGGAGCTCGCCTCCTCCCTCGGCGCCGCCTGGGTCGACGTGCCCGAGGCGCACCGGGTCGAGGCGGACCTCTTCGTCCCCTGCGGCCTCGGCGGGGTGCTGACCTCCGAGGTCATCTCCGAGCTGCGGGTCAAGGGCGTCGTCGGCGCCGCCAACAACCAGCTCGCCCAGCACGAGGGCGCGGCCGAGCTCGCCGCCCGCGGCATCCTCTGGGCCCCCGACTTCGTCGTCAACGGCGGCGGCGTCATCTACCTCGACATGGCCATGCGTCCGGGGGCGGATGCCGCGGCGATCGCCGAGCGCGTCACCCGGATCGGCGACGTCGTCGCCACGATCTTCCGCGACTCCGCCGCGAAGGGCATCACGACGCTCGAGGCCGCCGAGCAGCTCGCGGCCGCGCGCCTCGACGCGGCCTGAGTCCTTACCGCGAGGCTCCGCGCCGCCGGTCGACGCGCAGCTTCACGAGGCTCGCGACCGTCGCGACGGCCATCGACCCCACGATGACGGCGAGGGATGCCCAGGTGCTGATCTCGGGCGCCCACTCGACCGGCTGCCCGCCGTTGATGAAGAACACCTCGTTCTCGTGCAGGGCGTGCAGCACGAGCTTGACGCCGATGAAG
>JBIQHP010000009.1:33284-34527 GCA_044508495.1 Clavibacter sp. | reverse complement strand
CGAGCGAGCGCTGCAGCTGGGCGCGCCGCTCGAAGGGGATGTGCTTGCTCGCGAGCGCGCCGAACCCGGTCGAGACGCCGTAGTGCGGCTGCGGGTCGGAGGCCAGGCCGTCGATCACGGCGCGGCTGCGCTCCATGGCGGCCACGGCATCCGGCGCCAGGACGACGCGCGCGCCGTCCCGCGCGACGGCGACGACGTCGGCGCGACTCGGCGCGCCGGTTCCGAGCTGGATGACTGAGGTGTCGACACGGGTCATGCACTCATTAGAGCCGCAAACCGGATGCCGCTGGCCGCTTCTTGCGATAATCTGTCTGTAATACCAGACACTACACCTCACTCCCGCCCCCCGGCATACCGAATCAAGGAGTTTCGAGCAGCAGCCCGGATCCTGGCCCGTAATCGCACTCGGAAGCCCCGGATCTCCTTGAAACGGGTTAAGGCACGCAAAGAGGAGAGGCGATGACGACAGTTCCGGCCGCGCGCAGCACGCTGCGCGTCATCCGGTACCTCGCCGGGCACAGCGGGCCGGTGCGCGCCGCGACGATGGCTCGCGACCTCGGCCTTCCTCGCTCGAGCCTCTACCACCTGCTGCGGGTTCTGCAGGACGAGGGCTTCGTCGTGCACTCTCCCGAGCACCAGGGTTTCGCGCTCGCGCCGCTCCTCGGCGAGATCGGCTCCTCCGTGCTCGCCTCGAACGCGCTCGCCCGGCTCGCCGGCCCCGTGCTCGAGCGGCTCGTCGCCGAGACGAGACTGCCCGTCGTCGCCCACCTCGGCGTGCTCCAGCACGCGGATGTCGTCTACGCCTCGAAGGTCGCGGCCGCACGTGCGCCGGCGGTCGTCACGAGCATCGGCGTGCGCCTGCCCGCCCACCTCACCGCGACCGGGCGGGCGATGCTCTCCGCGCTCCCGGCAGCCCAGTTCCAGGCGATCTATGCTCCGGCGGATGCCGGCGGAGCGGCGGGCGAGCTTTCCCGACGCACGAGCCGTGGACCGGCATCCGTCGTCGAGCTCGAGCAACTGCTCGCCGAGACGAGGGACCGCGGCTGGGCGACCGAGGACGGCGACATCGACCTCGCCTACGCCTCCACCGCCGCCGCAGTGCTCGACCACAACGACTACCCCGCCGCCGCGGTCGGACTGACCTTCCGCCGCACGCTCGTCGACGACGCCCAGTGGGTCCGCTTCGGCCGCGCGGTCGCCGCCGCCGCCGCGACGCTCAGCCGCCGCATCCGGGGCCGCGCCT
>JBIQHP010000009.1:8819-33184 GCA_044508495.1 Clavibacter sp. | reverse complement strand
AGCGACGCGATCGTCGTCGGGGCGGGGCTCGCGGGGCTCGTCGCCGCAGCGGAACTCGTCGACGCGGGCAAGCGCGTCACGATCCTCGAGCAGGAGCCGGAGGCGAGCTTCGGCGGGCAGGCCTGGTGGTCGTTCGGCGGGCTCTTCCTCGTGGACTCGCCCGAGCAGCGGCGCATGGGCATCAAGGACTCGCTCGAGCTCGCCCGCCAGGACTGGGCCGGCACCGCGGGCTTCGACCGCGACGAGGACCTCTGGCCCCAGCAGTGGGCCGAGGCCTATCTCGACTTCGCCGCCCACGAGAAGCGCGACTGGCTGCGTGGCATGGGCATCCGCTTCTTCCCCGTCGTCGGCTGGGCCGAGCGCGGCGGCTACACCGCCACCGGGCACGGCAACTCGGTCCCGCGCTTCCACATCGTGTGGGGCACCGGCCCCGGCATCCTCGAGCCCTTCGTGAAGCGGGTGCGCGCGGGCGTCGAGGCCGGGCTCGTGACCCTGAGCTTCCGGCACCGCGTCGACGAGCTGATCGTCGAGGGCGGCGCGGTCGTCGGCGCGCGCGGCACGATCCTGAAACCGGATGCCGCGGCCCGCGGCGAGGCGAGCAACCGCGAGAAGGCGGGCGAGTTCGAGGCGCGCGCCGGCGCGGTCGTCGTCGCGAGCGGCGGCATCGGCGGCAACCACGACCTCGTGCGCGAGCAGTGGCCCCACCGCTTCGGCGAGCCACCCAAGCACATGCTCTCCGGCGTGCCCGCCCACGTCGACGGCCGGATGCTCGGCATCAGCAAGGAGGCCGGCGCGAGCCTCATCAACGGCGACCGGATGTGGCACTACGTCGAGGGCATCAAGAACTTCGCTCCGGTGTGGGCGAGGCACGGCATCCGCATCCTGCCCGGACCTTCGAGCGTGTGGCTCGACGCGACCGGCCGACGCCTGCCGGTCCCGCTCTTCCCCGGCTTCGACTCGCTCGGCACGCTCGAGCACATCCTGGGAACCGGCCACGACCACAGCTGGTTCGTGCTCACCCAGAAGATCATCGAGAAGGAGTTCGCGCTGAGCGGCAGCGAGCAGAACCCCGACCTCACCGGCAGGAGCGTCCGCGAGCTGCTGCGCCAGCGCCTCGGCAAGGGAGCCACCGAACCGGTCGAGGCGTTCAAGAGACAAGGCGAGGACTTCGTGGTCGCCGACACCCTCGACGAGCTTCTCGCCGGCATGCAGAAGCTCTCCCCCGAGGTCGAGCTCGACACCGACCGCGTCCGGGAGGAGGTCGAGGCCCGCGACCGCGAGCTCGGCAACGACTTCGCGAAGGACGCCCAGATCAACGCCATCAGGCAGGCGAGGCACTACCGCGGCGACAAGCTCATCCGCGTCGCGAGCCCGCACCGCATCCTCGACCCCAAGGCCGGGCCGCTCATCGCGGTCAAGCTGCACATCCTGACCCGCAAGAGCCTCGGCGGCATCGAGACGAACCTCGACGGGCAGGCGATCGGCGCCGACGGGCAGCCCATCCCCGGCCTCTACGCCGCGGGCGAGGCGAGCGGCTTCGGCGGAGGCGGGGTGCACGGCTACCGTAGCCTCGAGGGCACCTTCCTCGGCGGATGCCTGTTCAGCGGCCGCCAGGCCGGTCGCGCTATCGCACGAGAAGGAGCACGCGAATGACCATGACACCCGCAGGCTGGTACCCCGACCCCGAGGATGCGACCCGGTCGCGCTGGTGGGACGGCGCGCGGTGGACCGACCATCGCTCGGCCCCCGTCATGGCGACACCGTACGTGGCGGCGACAGCCGACCTCAAGGATCCCGAGGGCACGGACTGGAACACGACGTGGATCTGGCTCGTGGTGCTGCTCCCGCTCGTCCCGGCCCTGAGCCTGCTGACCGTCGACTGGGGTGGATTCATCGACGTGAACGACCGGACGGGTCTGAGCGCCCTGGCCCTGCTGATCTCACCCGGCTACCTCGTGGCCTCCGTCGGCGGCTGGCTCGTCTATGGGCTCTGCGTCTGGTTCGCCTATCTCGACTGGCGGGAGCTCGGGCGCCGCGGGGTGCCGCGACCCTTCCACTGGGCGTGGACCTTCCTCTCCTCCGTCGTCTACGCGATCGGCCGGTCGGTCGTCGTGCGCAAGCGCACCGGCCGCGGCATCGCCCCCCTGTGGGCGACGATCGCCACCCTGGTGGTCTCCTTTGGAGCCGCGATCTACATCGTGGTCGTCGTCATGGCGGCCGTCTTCGACGCGGTGTCGACCATCTCGCGCTAAGCGGCATCCAGTCGCTCGGCCGGGGCGCTCTTCGGCTTCGCGTACCGGAACACCGCCCACAGGCCTACCGCGAGAACCGCGTACCCGGCATACAGTCCGACCCAGGTCGCGAGCGGTGGGCCGACCTCGCCCCAGCTGAACGGCATGGGCATGAGCACGACGAAGAACAGCAGCAACCCGAGAGCATAGACCCCGGCCCACACCCAGCGATTCCAGCGGAAGAGGACCGCGCCGTCGAGCCCGGCGAGCGGCAGGAGTGCCACGGGCAGCGCGGCGAGCGAGCTCACCGCGATGGCGCTCAGCGTCTCCGCCGCGAACACCGGCAGCCAGCCGGACAGGCCGGCCAGCAGGCCGTATCCGAGCCAGCCGACGAGACCGATCGCGAGCGCCCAGCCGAGGCCGATGAGCTTCACCCGGGCGTCGCGCGCCGTCGCAAGGCTCGCCCCGAAGGCGAGTCCGACGACGAGCCCGAAGACCATGCCCGGCTCGAAGCCCACGAGCCTCGAGAGCACGACCGCGACGAGGATGATGACGAGCGATCCGAACTTGAACTCCGGCCTCGGTCGTAGATCGGGGTCGGTCTTGGCGAGCACTGCCCGGATGACGACCCAGCCCAGCACGCTCTCGGCGACGAACGCGATCCCCATCGACACGAGCATCCGCACCGACCCGAGGTTCCAGCCGAAGCCGGGGTCGACGAACGCCGACATGACCGTGGCGATCCCGAGGCCGAAGGCGAGCGGAAGCCAGCGTGGCAGCGCGGGGAAGGACAAGACGCCCCTGGCTCGCCGGGCAGCCGTGGTGATCCCGCCGAAGACCCTCTCGTAGTTCTCGCTCAGGGTCTGCCCGAGGAGGGCGGAGGGCAGACCGACCAGCAGCAGGAGCACGATCGTCACCGCGGCGGCGGCCAGGAGGTTCCCCGGTGCGGCCACGACCTCGGTCACCGGTCGGAGTGAGCTGAGAACGCTCGGACTGGACGGGTTGCCGGTCGCCAGTGGTGAGGCGGGCGGCGGGGCGAGCGGTGCATCCGGGGGTGGGGTGAGCACCGCCTCAGGTTCCGGGGTGGGCGTCGGAGTCGGGATCACATCGACGAACTCGACGGTGACCGAGAGCTCGTCCACGATCTCGCGCTCGAAGCCGGCGCTGCGGGTGAGGACGAAGCGGACCTCGTGAGATCCGAGAAAGCTCAGTCCGAGCCTCTCGACCTCGGCGCGGCCGAGGCTGAAGTGCCAGCCGGAGCCCTCGATCGTCCCGATCCGCCAGCAGCCAGTGCTACCCGTCGAGTTGATCTCGTTGTCGAAGTAGTCCTCGCAGGTGACCAGCCTGCCGTCGAGGAAGGCGTAGATGCCGGCCGACTCCTCGGGGATGAGGGTGCCGCTGAACCGCGCCGACCGCCCGTGGGTCTCCACCTGGCCGTTCGCCCCCGGCTCGTCGAGCGTGAATCCTCCGGCCGCCGCGGCCGGGCCGACGCTCACCCCCACGCCGACGCCGAGGATCCCGGCACAGAGCACGCCAACACAGAGCACGCTGGCGCAGAGCACGCCCACGACGACTCCGAGCAGGCGGAGGGAGCCCTTCATTCCCTGTCATTCCTTCGCGCGGCCGCGTCGGGTGCGCGGCGTCGACAACATCGTAGCGGCCTGCGGGGTCGTGAAACGGAACCACCCCCACACGCCGACCGCCAGCACCGCATAGGCGACGTAGAGGCCGATCCAGGTCGCGAGCGGTGCGCCCACCTCGCCCCAGCTGAAGGGAAGCGGAAGGAGGATGACGAAGAACGAGAACAAGCCGATGGCGTAGCACAGAGCCCAGACGGCCTTCTTCCAGGCGAACAAGGCTCCGCCCTCGGTGAAGGCCATGGGCAGCAGCGCGACGGGCAATGAGGCGACGCCGCTGACCGCGAGCCCGCTCAGGGTCTCGCTCGCGAAGGTCGCCCAGAAGCCCGGGTCGGCGCCCGCGGCTGAGACCACGATGCTGTAGCCGAGCCAGCCGACCATGGCGAGGCCGAATGCATAGCCGGCCCCGACGAGCACCACGCGCGCCTGTTTCGTCTTCGCGAGCTCCCCGCCGAAGGAGAGCCCCACGATGAGCCCGAACACCATTCCGGGCTCGAAGCCGACGAGCCTCGACGCCACGACCGCGACCAGCAGGATCGGCAGCGAGCCGAACTTGAACCGGATGCCGGGCTTCAGGTCCGGGTCGGTGATCCTGAGCGCCCGGCGGACGAGCCACCAGCCGACGAGGTTCTGGATGACGAAGGCCAGCGCCACCGACACGAGCATCCGGAGCGAGCCGAGGTTGAGGCCGAAACCGGGGTCGACGAAGCCGGCGATGGTCGTGGCTGCCGTCATTCCGATGGCGACGGGCACCCACCCCGGGACCTTCGGCCTGCGCATCCGCCCCGTCGCCTTCTTCCACCAGGCGGTCGCACGCCCGAAGATGCGGTCGTAGTTCTTCTCGTCCCCTAGCGTGTTGCCGAGCAGCAGGCTCGGGTAGCCGACGATGAGCAGCAGGATGACCGTGACGGCGGCCGTCAGCAGGGCGTGGCCTGCGGTGAGCCCCGTGCTCTGCAGCGGGACGGTCGCGCCGAGCACGCTCGGGGCATCCGGTTCGCCACTGGCTAGACGCGAGGCCGAGCCCGCGGCGCCGGGGGCGTCGACGGTGAAGGTGACGCTCGCGCGGCCGATCTCGACGTACTCCCCGTCGAGGTCGGGGTGGTCGAGCAGGACGACGTCGACCGTGTGCGAGCCGCCGAAGGTCAGGCCGAACGACTCGAACTGGTGCCGGTTCACGCTCAGCGTCCAGCTGCCGTCGGCGCTCGTGCTCGGTGTGATGAAGCACACGCCGTAGCCGTTCGGGCCGACCGGGGTGTCCGGGGTGCACTTCAGGAACGCACCGTCGAGGTAGGCGCCGAGCGTCGAGGTCTCGGTCGGATGCTGCATGCCGGTGACCAGCACCGAGGGCTCGCCCGCGGAGTCGGGAACGGGCACCACGGTGTCTCCGCCGGCGGGCGTGGTGATGGTGACGCTGTCGTCGGCGAACGCCGGGCCGCCGGGAGCCAGGACCCCGGCGGAGACGCCGGCGAGCAGGAGGATGGCGACGGCGACGGCGGACAGCGGACGGGTCATGCCTGCGGCACTCATGCCTGGAGCGTCCACGCTCTGCGACGGACGAGCACGTGCCCCCGCTCCGAGCTCAGCCGTGTCCACGGCCCCGTCTCGTAGACGCGCACGGGCTCCGGAGGGGCGAGGAATCCGAGCGTGTGGCCGGCGAAGGCCGCACCGGCCGGGATGTGCTCGAAGCCGTCGATGGGCCTGCTCCACACCTCGGCCCTGGCGCGGTGCACGAGCTGCTCGCCCGTTCCGGCGGGCACGGCGTCGCGGATCTCGGCGATCCCGGCATCCGCGACCCCGAGCAGGCTGGCGGCGGGGACCGGCTCGAGCCCGCGCCATCCCCCGCGCGGCGGCGAGATCGCCGCCCAGACGACCGTGTTGACCTCGATCGGCAGGCTCACTGTCACGGGCGCCCCCGGGTCGACGACGTCCAGCCTGAGCTTCGCGAGCCGCTCGAGAAGCGAGCGCACGGGGACGACGGCGTCGAAGGGGCCGCCCTCGGTGAGGGCGAGAGTGCGCAGGCCGAGCACGGTCGGCATCTCGTCGTGGAGCCCCACCGGATAGAAGATCGCGACGTAGGCCGCGAGCAGCCCCGAGTCCGCGATGAGGCGCACGGAACCGTCCTCGACCCTTCCGGCGCGACCGAGGAAGGTCTGCAGATCGCTCAGGGCGAGGGAATCGACCAGGGAGAATGTTCGGCTCATCTGCCCTCTAAACTAGCTGCAACCGCAGGCCCCGGGTAACCCGTCGCCTCGATCCGGGAGACTGAATGAACGACCCCATCGCCGGGCTGCTCGCCTCGCTCGACCTCACCGACACCGGCGCTCGCACGAGCGAGGACATCTTCACCGGTCCGAGCCAGTGGATGCCGCTCGGGCGCGTCTTCGGAGGGCAGGTGCTCGCCCAGTCGGTCGTCGCGGCCACCCGTACGGTCGCCGACGATCGTTTCATCCACTCCCTCCACGGCTACTTCCTGCGCCCAGGCGACGTCGAGCTGCCGATCACCTTCGCGGTCGACCGCATCCACGACGGGCGATCCTTCTCGACCAGGCGCACTCAGGCCTACCAGAACGGCCTGCCCATCCTGTCGATGATCGCGTCCTTCCAGGACGTGGACCCGGGTCTCGACCACCAGGTCGAGATGCCCGACGGCATCCCCGGCCCGGAGACCCTTCGGAGCGACGAGGAACTCCTGAAGTCGATCGACCACCCGGTCGCGCAGTACTGGGCGACCGGCCGCGCGTTCGAGATGCGGCACGTCGAGGATCCTGTCTACCTCGACCGGGCGAAGGAGCGAGTCGCCCATCAGGCGGTGTGGATGAAGGCGGTCGGCCGGCTCCCGGACGACCCAGGCCTGCACCGCGCGGCCCTCGCCTACGCGAGCGACTACTCGATCCTCGAGTCCGTCCTGCGCCGCCACGGCGCGACCTGGGGGACGCCGGGTCTCAAGGTCGCGAGCCTCGACCATGCCATGTGGTGGCACCGCTTCGGCCGCGCCGACGAGTGGATGCTCTACCTCCAGGAGTCCCCGACCGCGATCGGGGGGCGCGGCCTCGCGACCGGCCGGATCTTCAGCAGCGAGGGGCTGCTCCTCGCCACGGTCGCGCAGGAGGGCATGGTCAGGGTCCCCGGCGCCTAGGGCGATCCCGAGAGCAGGACCGCACCGCTCGCGACCGAGCGGACATCCACCGAGCGGATGTCGGCGAGCGCGATGCTCGTCGTGCCCGAGGGCTCGACCGTGCGACCGGGTCGCGCCGTCCAGGTCGCGAGCTGGGTCTCGTGCCCTCCCGAGTCGGTCACGTAGAGCGCATAGGTCGCGCTTGTCTCGCCGTACTGGCCGCCGGCCGTGTACTGGCAGTTCATGTCGACGCTCGTGCCCCACTCGTGCCCGACGAGGCGTACCTGGGCGCTCAGCGAACTCGGCACGACCTGGCTGAGGGTCAGCTCGGCCACCCGCTCCCCCGGCGCGGCCGGGATCAGGTGCGGCACGACGAGGGTGATCGCAACCGCGGCGGCCGCGGCGGCCATCACGAGCCCGGTCGTGAGCGTGCGCACGCGAGTGCGACGGCGCCGTGCGGCCGCGACGAGGCGCGGAAGCACCGACTCCGGCAGCTGCTCGGCGGGCTCGAGCTCGCCGGCAGGCACCTTGGCCAGGAGCCCGGGCAGGGCGGCGAGCTCCGCGACGGCGGCCGAGCAGTCGGCGCAGCCGACGAGGTGCTCCTCGAACTCGCGGCGCTCGGCGGGCGAGAGCGAACCGAGCAGGTAGGCGGCGTCCCAGTCGCGGTAGTCGTCGGTCATCCGGTCACCCCCCTCTCCTGAAGGGCGAGTCGCAGCGCGCGCAGGGCGTAGTGCAACCGTGACTTGACGGTGCCCTCGGGCACCCGCAGCTCCTCGGCGATGCGGGCGACCGGCTGGCCGAGATAGTAGGCGTGCACCACGACCGTGCGGTGCTCAGGCGAGAGGGCGCCGAGCGCCTCCGCGACGAGCCAGCGGTCGAGCATCGCGTCGATCTCGTCGATCTCGTCGAAGGCCGGCCGCTCGGGAAGCTCCGCCGTGCCGATCTCGTAGCGCGACCGCGCGCTTCGCCGATGATCGGTCACGAGGTTGCGGGCGACCGTGAAGAGCCAGGCCCGTGCCGACTTCTCCCCCTGGTCGAGCACCTTCGGCCGGCGCCAGGCCCGCAGGAGGGTCTCCTGCACGACGTCCTCGGCGAGCTGCCGGTCGCCGCAGATCCAGACGACGTAGCGCCAGAGCGCTGCCGCATGCTCGTCGTGGAGGGCGCGCAGGAGCTCGTCCTGCGCCGCTGCGGCGCGACGTCCACCTGCTGGCCCTGCCGGCATCCGGATGCCTCCTCAGCCTTAACAACGTTCTCACAGCCCGATCGGTTCATGCCGGTGAACTTTTCATCCCCCCGCCTCGTGGAGACTCATGACGGGCCGGCGACGGAACCACGACTGAGGGGAACAGGCATGACCGCACTGACCAGGCGCACGCTCATCACGACCGGCGGCGTCGCCGTCCTCGGCACCGGTGCGGCCATGCTCACGGCTTGCGCGCCGGCCCCGTTGCGCACCGAGAACGGGCCGGGTTCCTCGCCCCAGCTCCCGCCGGTGCAGGCGCCGGTCGCCTCCCCCCTTCCGCCGGGCACCGAGCTCGCGCAGGCTGCCGAGATCCCGGTCGGGGGAACCGCGGCGGTCACGGTCGATGGCCAGGACTTCCTGCTCGCCCGGCCCACCGCCGGCACGGTCGTCGCCTTCAGCGCGATCTGCACTCACCAGGGATGCCTCGTCGCGGCGGCGGGCAGCGAGTTCGACTGCGGATGCCACGGCTCGCGCTTCGCCGCGGCGACGGGCGCCGTGCTCCAGGGGCCGGCCGTGAGACCGCTCGACTCCGTCGCGGTCACGGTCGCCGACGGGGTCGTGGTGATCGCATGATCGACTACCAGTTCAACGGCCTGCCGGTGCACGTCCTGCTCGTGCACCTCGTGGTGATCCTCGTTCCGCTCACTGCCCTGTGCCTGCTGCTCACGGCGTTCTGGCCGGCCGCGCGCCGGCGCCTCGGCTTCGTGACGCCGCTGCTGGCCCTCCTCGCTCTCGTCGCCGTCCCCTTCACGACCGCTGCCGGCGAGTGGCTCCAGGCCCGTGTCGCCCCGACTCCGCTCGTCGCGATCCATGCCGCTCTCGGCCCTCAGCTGCTGCCCTGGGTCATCGCGACGTTCATCGTCGCGTGCGCTCTCTGGCTCTGGTACCGCGGGACACCCGCCGTGCCCCGCCCAGCCCGCATCGCGGTGACCATCGCCCTGGATGTCGCAGCCGTCGTCACCGCTGTGGGCTCCGTCGTGCTCGTCGTGCTCATCGGCGAGTCCGGAGCGGCGGCCGTCTGGATCGGGTCGTTCCTCTGATCGGCTCGCCCGCGCCAAGCGAACCCGATTGAACCGCGCACACTCGCTTCTCGTGTCTTCAATGGGTCCGGCGAGACACGCCGCGATCCTGGAAGAAGGCTTGACCATGATCACCAGAAGTGCTTCAAGACGGGCCGGCTGGTTCGCCGCCGCGGGCGTCGCCGGGTCCGGGTCGAGCGCCTGCAGCGGCGCCTGCGCAACGCAGTGGCCGGCCATCACGACGAGCTCCGCGACGCCGGAGGTCGAGGGGATCACCGGCACGGTCGGCACGATCGACGCCGTGGGCGGCGGGAGGCAGGTGACGGTCGACGGGCATCCGCTCTACACCTACTCCGGCGACGCGGCTCCCGGCGACACGACCGGCCAGGGCTTCGGCGGAATCTGGTGGGTCGTCGACCCGAGCGGAGCCGAGATCACCCAGCCGCCTGCATCGGACGACAGAGGCTACTGAGCCCGCGCGACCCTCGCGTCGCGCTTGAACGCGATCGGCTCGCCGAAGTAAGGCTCCCACGCGGTGCGCTCGGCATCCGTGATCCTGCGCGGCCGCTGCGTCTTCGCGTCGATGAACACCATGGTGCTCTCGGCGCGCACGACGAGCACCCCTTGCGAGAACACCTCGTAGGAGATGTCGGCGCTCGCGCCGCCGACCGCGCTGATCCACATCTGCACGTCGAGAGGATCGCGGTGATACTCGACGGGCGCCACGTACTCGACGAGGTGGCCGGCGATCATCGTCACGGTGTCGGATCCCGCCGTCGCCCGAAGCACGGCCGTCGGAGCGGGCTCGCCGACCTCGGGCGCCCAGAACGCGCGAACGCGCGCCTCCTCGAGGATGCGCATCGTCTGCACGTTGTTGACGTGGTTGTAGGCGTCGAGGTCGCCCCAGCGCAACGGAATCGGGATGTGGATGCGCATCAGTCGCGGGTGAGCTTGCGGTAGGTGCTGCGATGCGGGGTCGCGGCGTCGGGGCCGAGGCGCTCGATCTTGTTCTCCTCGTAGGCCTCGAAGTTGCCCTCGAACCAGTGCCAGTAGGCCGGGTTCTCGTCGGTGCCCTCCCAGGCCAGGATGTGCGTCGCCGTGCGGTCGAGGAACCACCGGTCGTGGGTGATGACCACAGCGCAGCCGGGGAATTCGAGGAGCGCGTTCTCTAAGCTGCCGAGCGTCTCCACGTCCAGGTCGTTGGTCGGCTCGTCGAGGAGGAGCAGGTTGCCGCCCTGCTTGAGCGTGAGGGCGAGGTTGAGGCGGTTGCGCTCGCCGCCGGAGAGCACGCCGGCCTTCTTCTGCTGGTCGGGCCCCTTGAATCCGAACTGGCTCACATAGGCACGGGACGGGATCTCCGTCTTGCCGACCGTGATGAAGTCGTGCCCGTCGGAGACGACCTCCCACAGCGTCTTGTTCGGGTCGATGCCGCCGCGGCTCTGGTCGACGTAGGAGACCTGCACCGTGTCGCCGATCTTGAGCTCGCCGCCGTCGAGCGGCTCGAGGCCGACGATCGTCTTGAAGAGCGTCGTCTTGCCGACCCCGTTGGGGCCGATGATCCCGACGATGCCGTTGCGCGGGAGGGTGAAGCTCAGCCCGTCGATGAGGATGCGGCCGTCGAAGCCTTTCACGAGCTTCTTCGCGTCGAGCACCTGGGAGCCCAGGCGCGGGCCGACCGGGATGACGATCTCCTCGAAGTCGAGCTTCCGCGTCTTCTCCGCCTCGGTCGCCATCTCCTCGTAGCGGGCGAGTCGCGCCTTCGACTTCGCCTGACGGCCCTTGGCGTTGCTGCGCACCCACTCGAGCTCGCTCGAGAGGCGCTTGGCGAGCTTGGCGTCCTTCTTGCCCTGCACCTGAAGGCGCTCCTGCTTCTTCTCGAGATAGGTCGAGTAGTTGCCCTCGTAGGGGTAGAGGTGGCCGCGGTCGACCTCGGCGATCCACTCGGCCACGTGGTCGAGGAAGTACCGGTCGTGGGTCACGGCGATGACGGCACCGGGGTACTTCGCGAGATGCTGCTCGAGCCACTGCACGCTCTCGGCATCCAGGTGGTTGGTGGGCTCGTCGAGCAGCAGCAGGTCGGGCTTCTGCAGCAGGAGTTTGGTGAGCGCGACACGACGCTTCTCGCCGCCGGAGAGGTGGGCGACCTTCTCGTCGCCGGGCGGGGTGCGCAGGGCGTCCATGGCCTGCTCGAGCTGGGAGTCGAGGTCCCAGGCGTCGGCCGCGTCGATGGCCTCCTGCAGCACGCCCATCTCGGCGAGCAGCGTGTCGAAGTCGGCGTCCGGCTCGGCCATGGCCGCCGAAATCGCATTGAACCGGTCGAGCTTGGCCTTGATCTCGCCGACGCCCTCCTGCACGTTCTCGAGCACGGTCTTCGTCTCGTCGAGCACCGGCTCCTGCATGAGGATGCCGACCGAGTATCCGGGGCTGAGCCTCGCCTCGCCGTTGCTGGGCGTGTCGAGGCCGGCCATGATCTTAAGGATCGTCGACTTGCCCGCGCCGTTCGGGCCGACCATCCCGATCTTGGCGCCTGGCAGGAACGACATGGTGACGTCGTCGAGGATGAGCTTGTCGCCGACCGCCTTGCGGGCGCGCACCATCGAGTAAATGTATTCGGCCATGCCGACTAGTCTACGAAACCCCCGGCTAGCCGACTCCCACGACCGGCTACCAGTCGATGGGCCTCGTCCTGCCGACGAGGCAGCCTCCGTCGGAGAGGATCGGGCCGACGATGCTGTGGTAGGCACCTCCCGCGAACTGCCCGATGAGGCAGTCGTCGTAGAGGCGCACCGAGAACTCGATCGAGTCGGCCGGCCCTCGCAGCACGATCGTCGTATCCGGCGTCACCTGCATCGCCGTCTTGTCGAAACCGGCGCTCACGAGGTTGTCGATGATCGCCTTGCCGGCGGGGTTGCTGTTGACCGCGAGAAGGCGATTGTTCACGAAGTCGAAGTAGGCGCGGTTGGCGAGAGCGGTGCCGCTGGGCTGCAGCGTAGGATCGGGATCCGGCTCGTCGCCGGGACCGGACGTCCCGCTCGGGGACGAGGTCGGAATGGGCATCGGGACGGTCGTATCGCGATCCGCCGCACAGGCCGTGAGCCCGATCGCGAGTGCCGCGATCACGAGCATCGCGCTCCAGCCCCGGATCTCCCGCATCCCGCGTCCTCTCCGCATCGCCCACCGTGCCCGTCCACGAACGGCCGTTCCGGCCACAGTCGAGTCTATGTCGGAGCGCGAAAGGGGTCAGAACGGAACCGGCACGTCCTCCCGTTCCGGCTCGGTCTCGGAGTAGGCGGCGCCCTCCGCGTCGATCCCGGCGCCGGGCCCAGTCCCCTGCTCGGCTTCCGGGCCGACTTCGGGGCCGGATTCCGCCGAGGGGATGAACGATGCGGAGGCGGCCTGGATGGTTCGCGTGAAGACGGCCTTGCCCCAGAAGAGGTCGTGACCGAGCGTATCGGCGACGACCTCGATGTTCGTGCCCTTCTTGTCACCGCTCTCCCAGTCCTGGATGCGCAGCCGGCCGGTCACGAGCACGCGGTCGCCCTTCTGCACCGACCCGACGAGGTTCGTCGCGAGCTGACGGTAGGTGGAGACGGTGTACCAGTTGGTGCCGGCGTCGACCCAGGCGTTCTGCTTGCGGTCGAAGCGGCGCTGGCTGGAGGCGAGCCGGAAGCTCGTGACGGGGAGTCCCTCGGAGGTGACGAGGTGGCGGGGCGTGGTGGCGACGAGGCCGGTGAGTGTCATGGTGTCTGTCATGCCCGCCAGTGTGCCGCGCACGGCGGCGACCCCGGCGCCGGGCCGGCCGCATCCGGGGACTGCTCGCTCCCCGCACCCCTGTGCAGGAGTGGAGCCGCCGCTCAGGACGCGAGCACGTACTCCGCGAAGCCCTTGCGGATCTTGTTGACCTTGGGCAGCGCGACCGCCATGCAGTAGCCCTGGCCCGGGTTCTTGGCGAAGAAGTCCTGGTGGTACTCCTCCGCGCGGTAGAACTCGCCGAGCGGCTCGATCGTCGTCACGAGGCCGCCGTCCCAGTACCCGGATGCGCGTGCCATGGCCGTCTCGAAGAGCGCCTTCTGCGCCTCGTCCCGGTAGTACATGGCCGAGCGGTACTGCGTGCCGACGTCGTTGCCCTGGCGGTTGAGCTGCCGCGGGTCGTGCAGGCTGAAGAACACGTCGAGGATGACATCGGCCGGGATGATCGCGGGGTCGAAGGTCACGGCGACGGCCTCGGCGTGACCGGTCGCCCCCGTGCACACCGCCTCGTAGCTCGGGTTCGGCGTCGTGCCGCCGGTGTAGCCCGAGACGACGTCGCTCACCCCCCGCAGCGTGCGGTACACCGCGTCGAGACACCAGAAGCAACCACCCGCGAGAACGAACGTCTCCATCGAAAAAGCCCTCTTCCCTATCGGCGGATGCTCGAGCCTCCGCACCCGGTTCAACCGCGACGAGGCCGTGGTCATTCCAGTCGTAGGCTAGCCCCATGAGCTATGCCGCCGCATCCGACCGCTACGAGCGCATGCCCTATGCGCGCACCGGGCTCAGCGGCCTCAAGCTCCCCCGGATCTCGCTCGGGCTCTGGAACAACTTCGGCACCGACCGGCCGCTCGACACCCAGCGCGCCATCCTGCGGAGGGCCTTCGACCTCGGAGTGACGCACTTCGACCTCGCCAACAACTACGGCCCGCCCGGCGGCGCGGCGGAGTCGAACTTCGGGCTCGTCCTCGCGCAGGACCTCCGGCCCTACCGCGACGAGCTCGTGATCTCGACGAAGGCCGGCTACGACATGTGGGACGGCCCCTACGGGGAGTGGGGCTCGCGCAAGTACCTGCTCTCCTCGCTCGATCAGAGCCTGAAGCGCATGGGTCTCGACTATGTCGACATCTTCTACTCGCACCGGCCCGACCCCGAGACCCCGATCGAGGAGACCATGGGCGCGCTCGCGAGCGCGGTGCGACGCGGCAAGGCGCTCTACGCCGGCATCTCGAACTACGACCCAGACCAGACCCGCGCCGCCCATGCCGCGCTCAGGGCCGAGGGCATCCCACTGCTCATCCACCAGCCGCGTTACAACCTCTTCGACCGCACGCCGGAGAACGGCCTGCTCGAGACCCTCGGCGAGCTCGGGGCCGGCTGCATCGTGTTCTCGCCGCTCGCCCAGGGACTGGCGACGAACCGCTACCTCGACGGCATCCCGACCGATTCGCGTGCGGCCGAGGGCCGGTGGATGACCGAGAAGAACATCTCGACGACCTACCTCGAGCGCGCCAGGGCCCTCGACGAGATCGCCCGCGGTCGCGGCCAGACCCTCGCGCAGCTCGCCCTGAGCTGGGTGCTGCGCCAGCCCCAGGTGACCTCGGCGCTCGTCGGAGCAAGCAGCGTCGCCCAGCTCGAGGACAACCTCGCCGCGACGACCGCGCCTCCCCTCACGGATGCCGAGCTCGCCGCGATCGAGCCGCTCGCCGTCCACGGGACGGGCCTTCGATAGCCCGTGGGATACGTCTACGCGCTGTGCGCGGCGCTGCTCTTCGGCACGAACGGAAGCGTCACCAAGGTCATCATCGGCGCCGGCCTCGACCCCGCCCAGCTCACCCTGTTCCGGGTCTCCGGCACCGCGCTCATCGCCGCCGTCGTGCTGCTCTTCCTCAACCGCGAAGCGTTCAAGGTCACCTGGCGACAGCTGGGACTGCTCTCGATCCTCGGCATCGTCGGCGTCGCCCTGCTGCAGTACACCTACGCCGTGGCGGTCAGCCTGCTGCCGGTCGGCATCACCCTCCTCCTCGAGTACACCGCCGTGCTCATGGTCGCGCTCGTGGCGTTCTTCTTCTTCCACGAGAAGGTGCGCGCGAGGCTGTGGCTGGCGATCGGCTTCGTGCTCGTGGGTCTCGCCGTCGTCGCCCAGATCTGGGCGAGCGAGCTCGTGCTCTTCGGCGTGCTCATGGCCCTGTGCGCGGCGGTATGCCTCGCCCTCTACTTCCTGCTCGGCGAGCGGGAGGTCGGCAAGACCTCGCCCATGGCGGTCGCCTTCTGGACCATGACGGCGAGCGCGATCTTCTGGGGGCTCTTCAGCGGCTGGTGGACCATCGATCCCGCGACCTTCACGAGCCCGGTGTCGTTGAGCGGCAACCTCGCGCAGCTCGAGCTCCCGCTCCTCGTCCCGCTCGCCTGGAACGTCGTCATGGGATCGTTCCTGCCGTTCTTCCTCTCACTGCTCGCTCTCAAGCACCTCACCGCGACGGCGGCCGGAGTCGTCGCCTCCGCGGAGGTCATCTTCGCCTTCATCGTCGCGTGGCTGTGGCTCGGCGAGGGGCTCAACCTCGTGCAGATCGTCGGGGCGGTGATCGTGCTGGCCGGCATCATCCTCGCCCAGACGGCGCGCGTCGACAAGGTCGTGGACGCCGACCTCGCCATCACCGCGGAGACGACCGACTCGCTCGTCTGAGCACCGATCCCGGGCATCCGGATGTCGGTGGTCGCGCCTAGCCTGACATCGTCCCCAGTCAGATCGGCCGGCTGCACTCCCAAGGAGAAGAAACGGATGACCACCTTCGACTTCGCCGGCTCGACCCTTCTCGACGAGCAGGCCTCCCCCTGGCCCGCCCTCGGACCCGCGACCGCGCGCCGGGGGATCAACCTCGTGCAGTTGCACGACGAGCTGTGGCGTGTGACCCGCATGGACGGGGAGGTGCTCGGCTACGTCGAGAGCTTCCTCGAGCCGCGGGGCCGGCGCTACCGTTCGAAGCGGCTCCTCCCCCTGCAGAACCGGTTCCTGCCCCGCGGGGAGTTCTGGAGCTTCGACGACGCCGTGGACTGCCTGCGCTTCGGTTGACGGAAGCTGGGGGTTCCCGGGACGCGCGGGGGAATCAGCAGCCTCTTCAGGGTCCCGGGGTACCCTGCCGCTATGCAGTGGTGGAACGCCTTCGTCGAATGGTTCTATTCGGATGCCGGGTCGCACGTCGTATCGACCGCGATCGTCCCCGGCGTCGCGATCCTCGTCGCGGGCATCATCGCGGCGCTCATCGGACGCGGCTCGACCAAGCGCGTCGTGAGCCTGCACGATCGGGACGAGCGGGCATCCGCCGTCACGGCGATGATCGGGGCGGCTCGCCGCGCCGCCAACTGGAACTCGCTCTCCGCTCCGGAGCAGCAGCAGGCCGACAACATCGCCCTCGAGTGCGACGTGCGACTGAGGCTCCTCCCGCTCTCCGGTTCGAGCCTCGCGGCGGACTGGGCTACGCACGAGCTCGGCGAGCTCAAGAAGCAGGCCGTGTCGTTCAGCTTCCAGGCCTCGCAGTCGCTCAAGGAGTTCAAGGACCGGCTCATCGAATGGCAGTCGCATCCGGGCCGCGCGAAGAAGCTCTTCAAGAACGACCTCGACTCATGGGCCTACGAGGAGTCGCTCAACGATCAGGATCTCGCCGCCCAGCAGAGGGCCTGGGAGGCGCAGCAGGCGGCGGCGAGCAACCCGCTCGACGAGCTCACCGCGGCACCCCGCGGCGATGCGCGGCCGGCATCCACGGAGCCCGCCTGACCCCACTCCACGACCTTCCGCTACCCAACGCGTCGACTCGGGTCATATTGCGGGTCATAGGACGTCGGCACCCGCAACTTGGCCCGACTCAACGCATCAAACGACGACCACCGATTCGAGAGACACTCCGGATGCCCCGTAGTAGTCTCGACTGGCGCCCCGATAGCTCAATGGATAGAGCAACGGCCTTCTAATCCGTAGGTTGCAGGTTCGAGTCCTGCTCGGGGCACGACTCGTGCTCCAACATTCCACTCCTACACCTGATGCCGTTCATGCGCCTTGCCACAGAACCGGGTAGAGCCCTTATACCGGTCATTTGCCTCCCGTTACCCTCGGTGGCGACGCAGCAGAATGCCTGCGAGACTGGAGGAGTGACGAACGTGCCGCTGGAAACCTGGGTGTCGATTGGCAGCCTGCTCGGCGTCGGGCTGAGCATCGTGCTCGTCATGCGCCTCATGTTCAAAGACCTCGGCGGTCGCGTCGATAGCGTCGAGATGCGGCTCAACGCCCGTATCGAGGACATCAAGACGCAACTCTCAGACTGCATCGACAGCGTTGAATCCAGCCTCACCGCGCGTATCGACAGCGTTGAATCCAACCTCTCGGCACGGATCGACGGGCTATCGACCCGCATCGACAAGCTCGACGATCGCGTCTATGCACTTGCCGCGGGCATGAAGCCCCTCCTGGAACGCGCCGGCAAAGCGGCATCCCGCAGAACCGCACCGCATACCGCGTGAAGATAGCGGGCCGTGCCCCAACCGGCGTCGGATGCGAATGGATGGAACACGCCTCGACCCCGCGGCGCGGCAGCACCTCTGGACCGCTAACCGGTGCGGGTCAGCGTTGACGTGATCGTGAGTCCACCGGAAAGCGCGGAGTAGCCGAGGGTGCCATCGCTGCTCACAGTGATGGTGACCGGAACATCATCGAAACAACGACCACTGGTCACCTTCTCGAGGAAGGTCGCGCCACCGGCACTGCGGCCGGTTTCCCTCCAGGTGGCCGAGCAGGGCAGTTCAGGGTATGCGGCGATCGCGCTATAGCCGTCTCGGTCCTCGGCAATGGTCACGGTCACGGAGTAAGGATGCCGGTCGCCCAGAACGGCGCCGGACCAGGTTCCGACGATACCGTTGGAGTCGACCGAATCCCACCCGTCGACAAGGCGCCTCATGACTTCGGTTGCATCGCAATGCCTGGCCGTGGACCGATCTCCCGTCCACCCGCCGATGAGGCACGACATCACCCCACCCTCGACAATGATCTGCGCATCGGGGATCGACGGCGCGGCGATAGAGAACTCGTGCCCCATTGGGGTGCTGAGTGCCATGCGAGTCGTCTTGTCTCCGGAAGAGAACGAGGCCATGACCGAGCCCCGGAAGTCGAACCCAGCTCTCGACGGCCCTAGTTCGAGAAGCAGCGTCGAACTGTCGCCAGGTCGCAGATTGAAGACAACCTGATCCCCGGGGGTGAAAGTGACATCGCTGCCCTCGATAGAATCCGTTTCCGGCGAAACAACAGCCGATGCCTCGGTACCGGCCTCAAGCTCTGCGATGACCATCTGCACTCCGCCGAAGCCCACGGTGTTGACGCAGTCGACCGCGACCGACGGAACGGCCTCGGTCAGGGAGCCCTCGAGACGAATATCGTAGATCGAGAGGTTGGCTCCGGCTGTCGCCGAGTTGATGAAACCATACTCAATGGGCCCTTGGTTCTCGGTGCCATGAGCGGCAAGCCAGGAGAGCTGGTCCTCCGTGCAACTCGTGTCGTCTTCGAAAGCCTGGGGAGGCATCTGGGGAAACGACGACCAGTCGATGTCGGCTGGTACGACCCATCGACTCCCGTTACCGACAAAGTGGGTCGTCTCGGAGGTGACGGCCAGGCCTTCGATCGTGGTCGAAGTCTGCGTGATCATCGGCAGGATAGACACCGCTGCCACCGCCAGCCCTGCGACCGGAACCCCGATACCGCCGGCGATCATGGCTATGCGGCCGGCGGAAGCGGATCGCGGTGTGGTGTTGGTCATCTGAAGCACCTCGGTGTCGGGTCGTCGCGCAAGCACTCCCAGGCGGGGTCGCTGGGGAGTATCGCCCGGGTGGGCCACGCTCCCGTACCGGGGAAGTCGACTTCGGAGCCTAGCGGGAGGGCGAACGACTGCGAATCCGTTCCTGACGTCACGGTGTAGCGGACTTCCCCGTTGTATGACTGCCGGGACAGGATCAGGAGGACGAACTGACCGGACTCCCCCGGCTGAAGGTTGTAGACGAGCGGAGTCTCTGGAGATTCACCGGCATCCGCCATCCGGGATCGGTCGTAGTAAGCGGACCTGCCGCTTCCGGTGTCGACCACGATGGCGGCAAGACGATTCGCCGTACCCTGGTCGCATTCGACGACGAGCCCCTCTGCCGCAGCCCCCGCATCCTTCGCATCGCCTGCGATGTCGCGGAACCCGATGACGTTCCCCGAGGTGGCCTTATTGGTGATCGTCACGAACCAGTAACCAGGGAGGGCGGTGGCATTTCGGTCCAGCCATTCCAACTGCCTCGGTGAGCAGGAATCGGAGGCGGCCTCCTCGACCGGGAAGTCACCTACCGAGGCGGCAGGCAGCATGAAGAGCAGAACGTCATCGGATCGGTAGGGTCTCACGTCGACGGCGAGCTTGTCTACCCCGGACGCGTTCTGAGTCAGGATCGGCAGGATCGCAATCACCCCGAGAACCAGTGACAGCAGTGTGGCGATGCCGCCGACGATCGAGGCGATGAGGCGCCACGGCGCGCGCTTGGTCGTCGGTGGGGCTGTCGGCACGGTACCTCCTCGGGTGGGACGAAAGCCGGGTCACGTCATTGCGACGGTGGGTCGATGCGCGTGTTCTGCGAAACGCTCACCGCACCACCGTAGGGTATGGGAAAACCTCATGCAACGACGACATGTCTCCTTAGGGGCGACCGCGATGAGCACCACTTCGCCGAAGCGGTTTCAGAGTCGAGTCCTGCTCGGAGTACGACTCCACGCCGACTACTCGATCGCGACGACTTTCGCCGACCAGGGGCAGTACGAGTCGGAGGTGACCGTCCGGTCCTCCACGTAGGAGGGCAGGCCATCGCACACCTCGATCGTCACGTCCGCGAACTCGAGGGTCGCAGGGTCGATGTGCCAGGACCAGGGCGCATTGGGGCCTGGCGAGTCCCGCACGACGGTGCCGAGGGGTATGGCGGCGACATCCTCGCCGGCCAGGAGCGCTCGCGCATGAGCCTCGAGCTCGGGGGTCGCGAGCTCGACCTTGAAGGTCTCCACGCCGGCCACCTCGAAGGTCGCGACCGGGACGTGCGGGGCCTGCACGCATCCGCTCAGAACGACCGCCGATGCGAGCACGACGAACACCGCTCCCCCGGATGCGCGGCTCACGACTACTGCCGGCCGCCCCGGTCCGCGGGGTCCTCGACCGGCTCGCTGTCGGCCTGGTCGTAGGTGTAGGTCACGTGATACTGGCCGCCGACCTCGCGCCAGCTCGCCATGTTGTAGTCGATCATGGTCTCTTTGCCGTCGACCGCCGTGAGCACCGTGATCTCGTCGTCCCACGTGCCATCCGTGCTGATCCGCTTCCCGGTCTGGCCGTCGTTCGGGCCGCCGGAGTAGATCACGATGTACTCGTCGCCGCGCTTGATCGCGGGAGTGTCGTTGCTCATGCTCTCTTACTACCATGCCCGGGCGACGTGCGCACCCGTGAAAGCGGGTCGGCGCCCCGCATTAGACTGCGGTCATGGCCAACGGCAACGACCGACTCGTCTGGATCGACTGCGAGATGACGGGGCTCGATGTCGCCACCGACCAGCTCGTCGAAGTCGCCGTGGTCATCACGGACTTCGAGCTGGCCATCCTCGACCCCGGCTTCGACATCGTCATCAAGCCCGATGCTTCGGCGCTCGAGAGCATGAGCGAGTTCGTGCGCGAGATGCACGCGACCTCGGGCCTGCTCGAGGCGATTCCCGACGGCGTGAGTCTGAGCGAGGCTCAGGATGCCGTGCTCGCCTACATCCGCAGATTCGTGCCGACCGTGCAGACGGCGCCGCTCGCGGGCAACACCATCGGCACCGACCGCGCCTTCCTCGCCCGGTACATGCCGCGCGTCGACGCCCACCTGCACTACCGCAACGTGGACGTCTCCTCGATCAAGGAGCTCGTTCGGCGCTGGCTCCCGCGGGTGTACTTCAACGCCCCGGAGAAGGACGGCGGCCACCGAGCCCTCGCGGACATCCTCGAGTCGATCCGCGAGCTCGAGTACTACCGCAGGACCGCGATCGTCGCCGACCCGGGGCCGACGACGGAGGAGGTCCAGGCCGTCGCCGCATCCGTGGTGGAGAACTTCGCCACCCGACTGTAATAAGATGGTGAGTCGTTGCCGGGGCTTTCCTCCCGGCATATGGTGGTCGTAGCTCAGTTGGTAGAGCGCTGGCTTGTGGTGCCGGATGCCGCGGGTTCGAGTCCCGTCGATCACCCCACTTTCCTCAACCCGCCACGGCCGACCCTAGGCTGGTGACGTGGCGGACACGATGGAGCAGACGCGCGTGCGAGAGCGCAGCGCACTCGATGCGCCGTGGGTCACGATCGTGCTCAACGACCCGGTCAATCTCATGTCCTACGTGTCGTACGTGTTCCGCAGCTACTTCGGCTATCCGCCCGCCGAGGCCGAGCGTCTCATGCTCCAGGTGCACCTCACCGGGCGCGCCGTCGTCGCGACCGGCTCCCGCGAGGAGATGGAGCGCCACGTCGAGGCCATGCACGACTACGGCCTCTGGGCGACCCTCGGAAAGGCCGACACGTGAAGCCCTTCCAGAACGAGCCGGATGGCACCGTGGTCGCGGCGATCGATCGCGACGAGGCGCTCCTGATGCAGAGCCTGGCCTCCCAGCTCACCGCGCTCCTGCGCGAGGGCGACGGCATGGACCCCGCCGTCGTGCGCCTGCTCCCCGACGCCTACCCGGATGACCCCGCCGCCTCGGCCGAGTTCCGCCGGTTCACCGCGGGAGGCCTCGTCGAGCGCAAGCTCGCGAACGCCGACACCCTCATGACGACGCTCTCGGAGAGCATCGAGACGGGCGAGCTGCGGCTCGACCCGCCGCAGGCTCAGGCCTGGCTGCGCAGTCTCACCGACATCCGGCTCACCCTCGCAAGCCGCCTCGGCATCGAGTCGGAGGATCAGGAGCCGAGCGAGGACACGATCCTGCAGGAGCTCTACGACTGGCTCGGGTTCCTGCAGAACTCCCTCGTGGAGGCGGTGGACGCGGAGGCGACCCGCGCTGAGACGAACCGCGCTGAGAGAACCCGCACTGAGGAGGTGGATCCCCCGGATGGCTGACCTCGACCTCGACGCGCAGGCCTTCGAGAGACTCGTCGTCGACGAGCTCGACCTGCTGCCCGACGACATGGTCGATGGCCTCGACAACGTCGTGTTCGTCGTCGAGGACCGCCCCGAGGACGGCTCCCTCGACCTGCTCGGCCTCTACGACGGCGTCAACCTCACCGAGCGGGGGCAGTACGGCTTCGGCGAGCTGCCGGACCGCATCATCCTGTACCGCGAGCCGCTGCTCGAGGTGAGCGCCGACCTCGACGAGCTCAAGGACCAGATCCATGTGACGCTCGTGCACGAGATCGCCCACTTCTACGGGATCGACGACGACGAGCTCCACGAGCTCGGCTGGGGCTGACCGGGCCTGCTAGAGGATCTCGTTCCCGTCGACCACGGTGTCGGCGAGGCTTCTCGGGTTCTCGCGCGCGATGAACGCGTCCTCCTGCGCGGCCCAGCCGTCCCAGTGGTCGGCCCAGGAGTCGCCGTCGCGCGCTCGAACCCGTTCCCGGCGGGTGTCCGCGTCGAGCTCGACCCAGACCGCGTGGGCGGCGAGCGCGCGGTTCGCGCGGCTGAGGGCGCCGCATCCTTCGACGAGCACCGGGCGGGACGGGTCGAGCACGTGCCACTCCGCCGGGGCCCCATCCGCCCAGTCCCAGCGCTGCCACCGGCGGATGGCGGCGGCGATCACATAGTCGTGGACGTGCCGGCTGCCCGCCTCGAGGCCGTCCCAGCCCGGGTAGAGGTCGTCCATGCGCACGAGCTGCAGCTCCGGCTTCTGGGCGACCATGGCGCGAGCGAGCTCGGTCTTGCCCGAACCGCTCCTGCCGTCGACGAGCACGACATCCGGTCGCCGGATGCCGGGGCGCGCCTCGTAGGGGCGCGGAGCCTTCCCGGCCGCCTCAGCCGGCAATGAAGTTCCAGTGCCCGGTGAGCACGGCGGCTGCGATCGCGATCATGCCCACCATCAAACCAGCAATGAGCACCGCCCACTCGCGCCAGCCGAACCGCGACTCGCGCGCCCAGGTGCGCGGGGTCGGGCCGCCGAACCCGCGCGCCTCCATCGCGGTCGCGAGCCTGCTCCCCCGCCGGATGGCGAGCACGAGCAGCGCGAACACCTGACTCGGAATGCGACGGAGACGCCCACGATCGCCGACGCCGCGCGCCCTGCGGGCCAGCTCGAGGAACCGCCAGTCGTCGAGGAAGAGCCCGACGAGCCGCAGGGCCGCAAGCGCACCGAGCACGAATCTGCTCGGCAGGCGCCACACCTGCGCGAGGCCGTCCGCGAGATCGGTCGGGTCGACGGTGATGAAGAGCACGACCGCGGGCAACCCGATCGCGAGCACGCGCAGGGCGGTCGCGATCGCGAGATCGATGGAGCCGTCGCTCACCCGGATGGCGAGCCACTCGACGTACACCACTCCCGCCGCCTGTCCGTAGAGGAGGATCGTGAGGCCGGTGAGCGGGGCCGCGATCCAGACCGGGAGCGTGCGGAGCCAGAACTCGCGCGGGCGGACGCCGAGGAAGGGCATGACGGCCAGCTCGAGCGCGAGCGCCGTGCCGGCCGAGACCCAGTCGATCGTGAGCACGAGGCACGCGGCGAGAAGAAGCGCCGCCCCGAGCTTTCCGACGGGGTTGACGCGGTCGAAGGGATGCCGCGCCGCTGCCTTCTCCGATCGGGCCGGCCTCTTCTCCGGTCGAGCCCGGCCCCTCCTGAGGCCCTCGAAGGGTCGGGATCTCCCGCTCACAGCCGCACCTCACCGTCGGCGAGCGCCTCGACGAAGAGGCGGTCGTGGGTCGAGGCGACGATCGCGTTTCCCCCGTCGACGAGTTCGGCGAGAAGGGCGACCTGCTCGGCCCAGGTGCGGGAGTCCTGCCCGAAGGTCGGCTCGTCGAGCACGAGCACGCGGGGCCGCGTCGCGAGCGCGGTCGCGACGCTCAGCCGCCGCTTCTCGCCGCCGGAGAGCGTGAAGGGGTTGGCGGCCGCGAGCGCGTCGAGGCGCAGTCGCTGCAGCAGTTCGTCGACACGGGCGGTGATCTCCGCCACCGGGAGCTTCAGCGCCCGCGGTCCGACCGCGAGCTCGTCGCGCACCGTCCCCGCGAGGAACTGGTGCTCGGGCTCCTGGAACACCGTGCCGATGCGGGTGAGAAGCTCGCGCGACCTCCAGCGGATCGGATGCGCGACCGCCTCGCCACGCAACGCGCCGTGCTCCCCGCGCAGCTCAGGGGCCGCCTCGACCTCGCCGGCGAG
>JBIQHP010000009.1:0-8719 GCA_044508495.1 Clavibacter sp. | reverse complement strand
CCCTGCTGCTCGATCACGGCATCCGGGGCTCCGTCGGCGAGCAGCCCGCCGTCGGGCGAGAGCACGACGATGCGCTCGACGAGCGGCAGCCAGACGTCGACGCGGTGCTCGACGACCACGAGGGTCGCGCCCGTCGACTCCAGCACGCGAGCCGCGGCATCCCGGACCTCGATCACGCCGTCCGGATCGAGGTTCGCGGTCGGCTCGTCGAGCAGCAGGAGCCCGGGCCGCATCGCGAGCACGCCGGCGAGCGCGAGGCGCTGCTTCTGGCCGCCGGAGAGCGTCGAGGTCGACCGGTCGAGCCCGACATCCAGGCCCACGGCATCCAGAGCCCCGTGCACCCGCCGCCAGGTCTCCTCCCGCGGAACTCCGAGGTTCTCGCAGCCGAAGGCGACGTCATCGCCGACCTTGGCGAGGATGACCTGGCTGTCCGGATCCTGCAGCACGAGCCCCGCTTGCCCCCGCGCCTCGGCGGAAGGCCGGCCGTCGATGAGCAGCTCGCCCTCGGCCTCCCCCTCCTCGCTGCCGCCGAGCACGCCGGCGAGCGCCTGGAGCAGGGTCGACTTGCCGGCGCCGGATGCCCCGAGCAGCAGCACGCGCTCCCCCGGCTCGATCTGCAGGTCGAGATCGCGCACCGCCCAGCGCAGCCGGGAGGAGTGCCGCCAGCCCCAGCCGCGTGCGCTCACGCGTGCAGCCGGGACCGGCGGACGATCGGTCATCGTCAGACGCGCACGGTCGTCTCGCGGCCGGAGGCGAACCGGTCGAGGGCGCCCGTCCTGGCGAGGCCGCGCACCGCAAGCCAGGCGAGGAAGCCCGCGATGGCGGCGCCCGAGACGATGCCGGAGAGGAGATACACGGTCAGGAAGATCGAGTCCGCTCCCGGATACCAGATCGCGAGATCGGTGATCGCCATCGCGAGGCCCGCACCCGCGCCCGCGAGCACGGCGACCCAGGCCCGCCAGTTCCCGTAGAGGAAGACCAGGAAGACGAGTTCGGCGCCGAGACCCTGGGTCAGGCCGCTCACGAGGGTGGTCGCACCCCACTGGTTGCCGACGAGGGCGGAAACGGTCGCGGCGAGCAGCTCTCCGTACAGCGCGGCGCCGGGCTTGCGGATCACGAGGGCGGTGAGCACTCCGGCGAAGAGCCAGAACCCGCCGCCGAGCGCCTGCAGCCCGGGCAGGAGCGCCTTGAGCGGTGCGGTCACCGGTTCCGAGGCGACGTTCCAGACGAGGAACACCGCGCCGCTCGCGACGCCGATGACGCTCGCCACGACGATGTCGACGACGCGCCAGCGCATCGTGGGACGGGGGGATGTGATGGTCGTACTGGTCACTTTTCGTGCCCTTTCACTCGAGGAAATGGCACGGGATGTTGAGATCGGTCCTCCCTGCGCTGGCATGATCCAGATCAGGTTCGACGGTCGAAGCTTCGATCAGCTTCCTCTCAGCCCGGCTCACCGGACTCCCGTGTTCCCTCCCACCCTACCCTTCCCCCGCGAGACCGCAATTTCCGCTCCAAGATCGCTCGGTTGACGCGAAAATTGCGGTCTCGCGGGTGTGGCAGGCTGAGGGGATGGAGTTTCGTGTCTTCGTCGAGCCGCAGCAGGGCGCGAGCTACGAGGACCTGCTCGCCGTCGCCCGGGCGAGCGAGGAGCTCGGCTTCGACGGGTTCTTCCGCAGCGACCACTACCTCGCGATGGGTTCGGGCGACGGCCTGCCCGGCCCGACGGATGCCTGGACGAGCCTCGCCGGCCTCGCGCGGGAGACGAGTCGCATCCGGCTCGGCACGCTCGTCTCGAGCGTGACCTATCGGCATCCGGGCATCCTCGCGATCCAGGTCGCCCAGGTGGATGCCATGTCGGGCGGCAGAGTCGAGCTCGGTCTCGGCGCCGGCTGGTTCGAGAAAGAGCACCTCGCCTACGCGATCCCGTTCCCGGAGAGGCGGTTCGGGATGCTCGAGGAGCAGCTCGAGATCGTCACCGGGCTCTGGTCGACCCCGGTCGGCGAGCGGTACGACTTCGCCGGTGAGCACTACACACTCGTCGATTCGCCCGCGCTGCCCAAGCCCGTGCAGTCGCCGCTGCCCGTCATCGTGGGCGGCGGCGGAGCGAAGAGGACACCGGCCCTCGCCGCCAGGTTCGCGACGGAGTACAACACCGGATTCGGCCACCTCGCGGACATGGCGCCGCGCATCGCCCGGGCACGGGCCGCGTGCGAGGAGGCCGGCCGCGAACCGGCGAGCCTCGTCCTCTCGATGCCGGGCACGGTGGCCGCGGGTGCGACCACTGCCGAGGCCGCGAAGCGTGCGAAGGCGATCGGCCGCGACCCCGCGAAGCTCGCGGACGGCGGGTTCGCCGGAACGGCATCCGAGGTCGCCGACCAGATCGGCGCGCTCGCCGAGCTCGGGATCACGCGGTTCTACTTCCAGGTCATGGACCTGCACGACCTCGATCACCTCGACTTCCTCGCCCGCGAGGTCGTGCCGCAGTTCTCCTGATCCTGACGCCGCCTCCCGCCCCTCCAGTACCTCCCATTTCAAGGAGATCCCGTGCGTGTCGAGCAGTACATTGCTGAGCAGGGGCCTTGGAGGCAGGAAGTCCTTGAAACGGTTGGGCCACGGAGTTGGAACCGAGAGTCCCGCCTCTCCTAACGGATGCAAGGGTGCGGGCGCGCGTCAGTCCGCGCGCCCGCACCCCGGTTCACGCGAGTTCGGCCGAGAACCGGCGCTCCGCCGGGTCGAACTCGAGCACGCGCAGGCTCAGCTCGGCGCCGAGCTCGCCCTGCGCGCTCTTGACGAGACCGGGCACGTCGGCATACTCCACGAGAACACCGAACGGCAACGACTTCGTGACGGTCGCGGTGATCACATCACCGGCCGCGAGAGGCTGATCGTTCATGCATCCACCCCCTCTCCCTGAATCGGGCGAAGGAGGACGGACGGATCACGGGTCGGCCGGGTAGCCCTTCCGTTTCGTGCCGCGCATCGCGTCCGGCACCATCCCGATCTTCACGCCGCGATTCTAGCGCCCGCCACGCCGAGACGCCCTAGGCTCTCGGCATGGACCGTGCCGCATTCGAGCAGTTCAGCGCCGAGCTTCTCGCGAGGGTCGAGGACCTGCCGGGCGTGATCGGGCTCGTGCTCATGGGGTCGACGGCGGACCGTTCGCGGCTCGACGAGTGGTCGGACCACGACTTCGCGGTCATCACGGACCCCGGGGCCCAGGATGCGCTCAAGGCCGACCTCGCCTGGCTTCCGCGCTTCGACCGGCTCGCGCTCAGCGCCGCCGACCCCGAGGAGGGGTTCAAGGCCTTCTACGACGACGGCCACGTCCTAGAGTTCGACGTGGCCTCCCTCGAGGAGCTTCTCGGCTGGGAGGCCGACGACTACGAGGTCGTGCTGGATCGCGGCGGCGTCGCGGAGACGATGCGCACGATCTCGGCCAAGGAGAAGCCGGGCGAGCGGGCGGATGCCGCGCGCGACATCCGCATCTTCCTCACCCTCCTGCTCGTCGGCGTGGGCCGGCACCGGCGGGGCGAGGTCATCATGGCGGGGGCCGCGGTGCGCAGCGCGGCCGTGAGTCGTCTCGTCGACGTCTGGCGGAGCCGCATCCACGGGGATCGTCCGGACGCGCTCGACAGCCTCGAGCCGCGGCGGCGGTTCGAGCTGGCCTACCCGGAGGCCGGCGCGGCCATCGGGCGCGCCCTCGAAGCGGATGTCGAGACGGCGGCGCGCACCCTGCTCGACCTCGCTGAACGCGAGCTCGCCCCGGGCTGGGACGAGTTCCCGGCGGAGGCCGTCAACGCTCTGCGCCGCCGCCTCGGCTGGCCCGTCCTTAACCCGTTTCAAGGAGATCGAGGGCATCCGGAGCCTGCCGCCAGGGAAACAGGGCCTTCGGACGCAGAAACTCCTTGAAACGGGTTCCTAGCGAACGGGATCGAGGATGACGACCGGGATGTCCCGATCGGTTTTCTCCTGGTATCGGCGGTAGTCCGGCCAGATCTCGGCCATGAGCTCCCAGAGCGCCGGCTTCTCCTCGGGTGTCGCCGTCCGCGCGACCGCGTCGAAGGTCCGGTCCTTCACCTGGACGCGCACCTCCGGGTTCGCGCTCAGGTTGACGTACCACCCCGGCGGATTCGGATGACCGCCCTTCGAGGCGACGATGAGGTACCGGCCGGCGTCCTCCCCGTAGATGAGCGCCGTGCGGCGCCATACGCCTGACCTGGCACCCTTCGTCGTGATCAGCAAGAGCGGTGCACCGCGCTGGGCCGGCGCTTCGGCACCCTCCGGATCGTCGAAAGCCTTGATGTGGGCGGCGACCCATCCGGTCGTGTTGTCGAGGGGGTGATCTGGGCTCGATCCCGGTTCGATCGTCATGCTTCAACGCTACGCGAACGGGCGACGGGCCGCTGGTTTCGATACGCGCTACTCAACCGGCGGGAGCAGTCGAGCCCGGTGTATCGAGACCAGCATCAGAGATGGGGGCGCCGCTTGGAGGGGCCGAGCTCTGCGGCGGGCCGCAGGAGCGAAGCCGGCCGCACGAGATCGCGGCCGAACCGCTCCCCCACATCGTCGATCGCCCGCTCGGCGCCCCGCCAGTCCTCGTCGTCATCCCAGAGGCCCTTCGCGCCGGTGCCCTTCTCGGCGAGCTGCTCCATGCGCACCCCGATGAGCCGGACCGGCGGATGCGCGCCGACGGCCTCGTAGATCGAGCGCACCTCCTCGGCGATCCGGCGCCCGACATCCGTGGGCTCGGCGAGCGTCCTCGAGCGGGTGATGGTCGTGAAGTCGGCGTAGCGCAGCTTGAGCACGACCGTGCGCCCCTCGACTCCGGATGCGCGCAGCCGCCTGCCCACCAGCGTCGCCTGGCGCAGGAGCTCCCGGCGCAGCACCGCCGAGTCCGACACGTCGACCTCGAAGGTCACCTCGTGGCCGACGCTCTTGTCGACCGTGTCGCGAGTCACGCGGCGCGGGTCGATGCCGTTGGCGAGATCGTGAAGCTTGGCGGCACCGGCCTCCCCGACGATGCGTCGCAGAACCCCGACCGGGGTTCCGGCGATATCCCCGATCGTGTGGAGTCCCCGGCCGAGCAGCGCCTTCTCCGTGACGGCGCCGACGCCCCACAGCGCTCCCACCGTCAGCGGGTGCAGGAACGCGAGCGTCTCCGCCTTCGGGATCACGAGCAGGCCGTCCGGCTTGGCGCGACCGGAGGCGAGCTTGGCGACGAACTTCGTCGCGGCGGCCCCGACCGAGCAGGCGAGCCCGGTCTCGGCGCGGACCCGTGAGCGGATGAGGGCGCCCACGTCGGCGGGCGAGCCGATGACGCCGCGCGCGCCCGCGACATCCAGGAACGCCTCGTCGATGCCGAGCCGCTCGACGATCGGGGTCATGTCGTCGAAGATCGCCATGACCTGGTGGGAGTAGTGCCGGTACTTCTCGAAGTGCGGCTCGAGCACGATCGCTCCCGGGCACAGCTGAAGGGCGCGGGCGAGCGGGATGGCCGAGCGCACGCCGAACTTCCGCGCAGGATAGTTCGCCGCCGTCACGACCGAGCGCGCCGAGTCGTGGGCGACGACGACGGGCTCGTCGACGAGGTCGGGACGGTCGAGTAGTTCCACGGAGGCGAAGAACGCATCGAGATCGACGTGCAGGATCGTCGCCGTCGAGCTGTCCACGGATGCCGCGCTCACCTGCCGCGCGCTTCCGTCCTGCCTGCCCATGCCCTCAGGCTAACCGGGCCGGGCGACAGTCAGGCCGTGCGCGCGGCGCGGCGCTGCCGAAACGCGCGCACCGGCTTGAGCACCGGGTAGATCGCGAAGAACACGAACATGGGCGCCCTGAGCACCGGGTTCATGAGCCCGTGCCGTGCATAGGTGCGCTCGAAGCGGCGGACGTAGTAGGCGTAGTCGCGGGGGGAGTCCTCGAGGCGCCGCGCGGACATCCCGCTCACCATCGTGGGGACGTAGACGACCGTGAGGTCGTTCTGCGCGAGGTGCACCGAGAGGTCGATGTCCTCGTGCAGCTCGTCGACCTCGTCACGGCAGGTCTGATCGCGGATGGCGAGCCAGGCGGTGCGCCGGATGGCCATGTTGCTGCCGAACAAGAAGTGGTAGTCCCTCGTGAGCCTGAGGATGATGCGGCGAACGCGGTCGTCCGCCTTGAGCCCGAACCGGCGCAGCGGCATGTCGTAGTAGAGCACCGGACCGGTCGCCGCCGCGACGCTCTCTTCCGCGAAGGCCTTCTGCACCTCCTCCACCCAGTTCGGCTCGATGACCGAGTCGGCGTCGATCCGGCCGATGACGGTGCCCTGGGCGCGATCGAGCCCGAAGTTGCGCGTGGGAACGAGCCCCTGCTCTTCGTTCTGCTGGAAGTACAGCAGGGGAACGTCGGGGTGCTCCTCCTGGATGGCCGCCACGATCGCGGCCGTGCCGTCGGTCGAGCGGTTGTCGACGACGATGATCTCGCTCGCCGGGACGGTCTGGAGGATCGCCGCCATGACGCACGCGCGAATGGACGCCTCCTCGTTGTAGGCGGGGATGACGATCGAGACGGCGGGGTGTGGGCTGGACATCAGTCCCCAATGTAGTGCCTCGCGGGCGGGCGGCCTACCCGAGGCGGGCGCGCATCCAGGGGATCGGATCGACCGGGGTCGTGCCGTCGAGACGGATCTCGAAGTGCAGGTGCGGACCGGTGCTCGCTCCGGTCGACCCGACGAGGCCGATGACCTGACCGACCGCGACCTCGTCGCCGACCCTGAGCGTCATCGAGCCGGACTGCATGTGGGCGTAGACGCTCACGATCGTGCGGCCTTCGATGACGTGCTCGATCGTGACGTGGACGCCGAGGCTCGTGTTGAAGGGGTTGTCCGTCTCGATGACGACGCCGGCCGCGATCGCGTGGACCTCCGCCCCGTAGCCGGGATCGAAGTCGACGCCTTGGTGGAACGTCGAGCATCCTTCGCACGGAGCGACCCGGGGGCCGAACCCGTCCGAGGTCCTCAGGGTGTCGAGCGGCCAGCGCAGCGGGGGCGGTGCCGTCACGGTGTATCCGTCGCGCTCGACCGTTGCGACGACCGCCGACGCGATCGAGAGCTCCTGCGGCTTCGGCTGGGCCGCCTCGGTCACCGCTTGAGCGTAAGCGGGCACGGCAACACCGGCCGCGATCACGACGCACGCGCCGGCGATCGCGGAGACGAGGGCTCTGCGCAGGGAGCGCACCGCGCGCACATGGCGGAGGTTGCGGACGGAGCGATTGCTGAGGCCGGGCAGGCCGGGGCTACGGGACACGGTATGGGGATCTTCCGGCTCGTGGCCCGCGCGATTTCCGAACCGCGCAGGCACGTGGACAGTCGCGCCTCATCGCGCTCGGAGCAGACACCCCATCCGGGGCGCTCGGGACGATGGTTTCGGTCACCGCGGGATTCTCGCACCGCGGAACGCGCGCTCTCGTCACCGTCGGCATCCATTGTGGAGAACCAACCTCCGCGTTTGCTGTGCACGAGCAGTGCCGGTCCGCTGGCGACCCAGCCTTCCCCGAGATCGCGGGCGTAGCCTGTCCCCATGAAAGCAAGCACAGAACTCTCCGCCAGCCTGCAAGCCGTTCTCGTCGACCTCATCGAGCTCGGCATCCAGGGCAAGCAGGCGCACTGGAACGTCGTCGGGTCGAACTTCCGAGACCTGCATCTTCAGCTCGACGAGATCATCGCCGTCGCCCGCGAGCTCTCGGATGTCGTGGCCGAGCGGATGCGTGCGCTCGAGGCGCTCCCCGACGGGCGCTCCGAGACGGTCACCAAGACCACGAGTCTCGCGAAGTTCCCGGCGGACCAGGTCGACACCAAGGAGGTCGTGAGCCTCGTGACCGAGCGGCTGCAGGCCGTGGCGGCCACGGCGAGGCGCGTGCATGACGCCGTCGACGAGGAGGATCCGACGACCGCGGACATCCTGCACGTCGTCATCGAGAAGACCGAGCAGTTCGCCTGGATGGTGAGCGCGGAGACGCAGAAGCCGCGCAAGCGCAGCTGAGCGAGGCGGCTGCCGCCGGCTAGGCCAGCCGGCGCGCGAGGAG
This sequence comes from Clavibacter sp., assembly GCA_044508495.1. Lineage (GTDB taxonomy): Bacteria > Actinomycetota > Actinomycetes > Actinomycetales > Microbacteriaceae > Terrimesophilobacter. Next base: position 658 of record JBIQHP010000009.1, on the reverse strand, counting down.
CGACACTGTCGCGTAGCCGGTCTCCTGCTGCCCGACCTCACGGAAGCCCATGCGGTCGTGGAAGGCGAGCGAGCCGGGGTTCGGCGGATCGAGGTTGACCTCGCAGGTGACCTCGGCGCGGCCCTGCTCGACGGCGAGGGCGATCACACGCTCGTACAGCCGCTGGCCGATGCGCATCCCGCGTGCGCTCTCGGCGACGACGATGCGGTCGACGTAGAGGTGATCGGTCCCGCGATCCTCGAAGTAGCGGTAGTTGGGGCTCGCGTAGTCGGAGCCCGGCGCGAAGCCGATCACGAAGCCGAGCACGTCATCCTCCTCCACCGCGGCGAAGCCGAACGAGCTCGCCCCGACCAGCGCAGCCAGTTCCTCCTCCGTCGCGGTCGGCACCGCCGGCGTCGCGGCGTTGTTGAGGACGAGGATGACGGGGAGATCGAGCGGGGTGAGATCGCGCAGTCGCATCCCACCAGTGTCCCGCATCCGGAAGCGGTCAGCCCTCCGCGGGGTCGAGGGCGGGGTCGAGGAGCGAGTACGGCGTCGCGCGGGAGACGAGCAGCAGCTCGATGCCGCCGGAGTGGAGGAGCGGGACGAGCTGCTCCTCGCCGCTCTCGATGACCTCGCGCGCATGCTTGAGGAAGATGCGCGCCATCTCCGGGGTGCA
>JBIQHP010000134.1:0-4225 GCA_044508495.1 Clavibacter sp. | reverse complement strand
TACGCGATCGTCGACGAGGTCGACTCGATCCTCATCGACGAGGCGAGGACCCCGCTCATCATCTCGGGTCCATCCTCCGGTGAGGCCAACCGCTGGTTCAACGAGTTCGCGCAGGTCGCCAAGCGGCTCGTGCCCGAGGTCGACTACGAGGTCGACGAGAAGAAGCGCACCGTCGGCGTGCTCGAGCCGGGCATCGAGAAGGTCGAGGACTACCTCGGCATCGACAACCTCTACGAGTCGGCCAACACCCCGCTCATCTCCTTCCTCAACAACGCGATCAAGGCGAGCGCGCTGTTCAAGCGCGACAAGGACTACGTCGTCATGAACGGCGAGGTGCTCATCGTCGACGAGCACACCGGGCGCATCCTCGTCGGGCGCCGCTACAACGAGGGCATCCACCAGGCGATCGAGGCCAAGGAGGGCGTCGCCGTCAAGGCTGAGAACCAGACGCTCGCGACCGTGACCCTGCAGAACTACTTCCGCCTCTACTCCAAGCTCGCCGGCATGACCGGCACGGCCGAGACCGAGGCCGCCGAGTTCATGAGCACCTACAAGCTCGGCGTCGTGCCGATCCCGACGAACAAGCCGATGATCCGCAAGGACCAGCCCGACCTCGTCTACAAGAACGAGCAGGCCAAGTTCGGCCAGGTCGTCGAGGACATCGCGCGGCGCCACCAATCCGGCCAGCCCGTGCTCGTCGGCACGACGAGCGTCGAGAAGAGCGAGTACCTCTCGAAGCTCCTCGCCAAGCGCGGCATCAAGCATGAGGTGCTCAACGCGAAGAACCATGCGCGCGAGGCCGCGATCGTCGCCCAGGCCGGGCGTCTCGGCTCGGTCACCGTCGCGACCAACATGGCCGGTCGTGGAACCGACGTCATGCTCGGCGGGAACGCCGAGTTCCTCGCGGTCGCCGAGATGAACGCGAAGGGCCTGAGCCCGGTCGAGACCCCCGAGGAGTACGAGGCCGAGTGGGACGGCGTCTACGAGAAGGTCAAGAGGATCGTCGAGTCGGAGGCCGCGAAGGTCATCGAGGTCGGCGGCCTGTACGTCCTCGGCACCGAGCGCCACGAGTCCCGCCGCATCGACAACCAGCTGCGCGGTCGCTCCGGCCGTCAGGGCGACCCGGGGGAGAGCCGGTTCTACCTCTCGCTCGCCGACGACCTCATGCGCCTCTTCAACTCCGCGGCCGCGGAGTCCCTCATGGGCCGCGGCAACGTCCCCGACGACCTCGCGATCGAGTCGAAGGTCGTGAGCCGCGCCATCCGCAGCGCCCAGGGTCAGGTCGAGGCGCGCAACGCCGAGATCCGCAAGAACGTGCTCAAGTACGACGACGTGCTCAACCGCCAGCGCGAGGCGATCTACGGCGACCGTCGTCACATCCTCGAGGGCGACGACCTCAAGGACCGCGTCGAGCACTTCCTCGAGGACGTCATCAACGAGATCATCGACGATCACACGGACGGGGGCCACTCCGACGACTGGGACCTCGACTCCCTGTGGCGCGAGCTCAAGACCGTCTACCCGATCTCGATCACGATCGACGAGCTGTTCACCGCGGCGGGTTCGAAGGGCCGCGTGACCCGCGAGTTCGTCGGCGAGGAGGTCCTCTCGGACGCCAAGCTCGCCTACGAGCGTCGCACGGAGGAGCTCGGCGAGCCGGCCATGCGCGAGCTCGAGCGCCGCGTCGTGCTCTCGGTCATCGACCGCCGCTGGCGCGACCACCTCTACGAGATGGACTACCTCAAGGACGGCATCGGGCTGCGGGCCATGGCTCAGCGCGACCCGCTCGTCGAGTATCAGCGCGAGGGCTTCAGTCTGTTCCAGAGCATGATGGGCCAGATCCGGGAGGAGTCGATCGGATTCCTGTTCAACCTCGAGGTCGAGGTGACCGGGGGCGGCGGCGCGACCGCAGCGCTGCCCAACGTCGCGGCGAAGGGCCTCGACGGCAGCGCCGCCCCGACCGAGCGGCTCAGCTACTCAGCCCCCTCGGACAGCGGCGGCGTGGAGGTGCGCAACCAGCGCGGCCAGCTCGAGCAGGCCGCGACGGCGAAGGCGCAGCAGGCGGCCGCGGCGCAGGCGAGCCAGGTGAGTCCGGCCTTCGGCGGTCAGCAGCAGCCGGCTCCGGATGCGGCCGCGCAGCGCGGGGCGTTCGGCCAGCGTCAGGCCGGTCCGCCGCAGGGTCAGCAGCAGCCGCAGAACCGTGCCCAGCGCCGTGCCCAGGAGAAGGGCAAGCGCCACTGACCCGGCTCACAGCACGTTGATCGCGGTCGCCCTCCAGCGGCTGTCGAGCCCCTCGAGCCGCAGGGCGACGGCGCGCACGCGCGCCTTGCCCCGCACGATGACGACCGCCTCGACGACGCCGTCGCGCGGCTCGAAGATCGAGACCGACCCGATCGAGAAGGCCGGCCGGACCGGTCGCCTGCCCTTGGCCTGACGCGCCCTCGCCGAGAGCACGACGCGCTTGAGCAGATGACGGTAGACGTCATCCGACGTATCACGATAAGGAACCTACGGCCGGATGAACACAGGGAATGCGTGCGGTCGTCCCTTCGCGGTGTACGCCACCGACCACTGATCGAGCTTCCACCCGACTGCCGCTATCGCGGTCAGCGATTGCCCCCAGTCTGGGATCGGAGCCTCGAAGTCAATATGGTTGATCGGCAGTATCAGTAGTGGGGTGAAGTGCGTGAGTCCTTGATCCCACGCCTCCTGTGCCCACTTCCCCATCGCAGACGCTTTGCCGTCTCGGATGATACCCACTAGACGGTCCTCCCCGCTCTGGTCGACATCCTCTGCCTCCGGATCCGCTGTAACCGCCGCACAAGCATCGGTTCAGCCGCGAGCGCTTCCGGACTGTCAATGATCCGATTGAGCACCTGGTAGTAACGCGCCAAGGAGAGACCAAAGGTTCGCCGGACCTGTTGCTCCTTCGAGCCGGGCTTGTGCAGCGACTGTCGTTCGAAGTCGAGGATCGCCTGATCTCGATCGTCCAGCCCGTCCATGAGGCCATCCTTGTGGGCGCCGCCGACATTGTCTAGAGGTCGACGGGGAGGGGCGCGGGCTGGGAGCCGGGTGACGACACGACCTGAGTAACTATCCCCTTAGCGGTGCTTGCTAGTAAGCTGCGGCGCATGGCCAACCCGTTCGGTCGGCAGCATCGGAGGGCGCAGCGACGCGCCGACAAAGAGCAAAAGGCGGTCTTCGATGACTCCCTGTTGTGGACCCCAGACCCCAACGAACCCGTGGATGAGTTCCGAGAGTCTGAGCCAGTAAACGCAACGACACGAATCTCGCAGCGCACCGTGACCTATAGACGTGACGGCAAGATCATCGAATTTGCCGTCGTCCTCAGCACCCTCAATTCCTCAGGAGAATGGGACGAAATCCTCTGCATTGATTCGTGTAATCACGGTAGCGTCCACGTTCATCGAAACGGGAATCACTCCGACCCACCCGAGATCATCGAAATGATTACTAACCAAGAGGTGTTACAAAACCAGTATTGGGAAGCGATCGGCGCTGCATATAATGAAGCTACAAGGGAGAAGGCATAGAAATGAGCGAATCCAGCGTGTCGTCGCGCGTTGAAGCGTCGAAGCGAGTAATGCGAACTCTTGCAGTCAAGCACCCAAAGATTCCACTTGTTCGCGACGCAGAAGGTGTTGCGCCGATTATTGTTGCGCTCCCGAGCGAGTACGCGAGCGAAGTACTCGCACGAGTGCGTGCTGAAGGCGGCCTGGCAAATGTCGTGGTGGCCTACGCGAAGTACTTCGAGATCATGACGTTCAATCCGAACCGGACAGCGACGGCCGACCTGATCATTAACCGCGACCTCTCGATGGGCATGCTGGTTCTCAAGATCAAGGAAAACCACGGCAAGACGGTGCGGTTGCAGCTCCGAGACGAGGCAGCGAGTTTGCCTACGCCAAGCCTTGAGTTTGCGTACGCCTAGACGGTTCCTGCCGCAGGATTGGCGAGCTCTTACTCGTACACCCTAAGCAGCTCCCACTCCCCGTCGACCTGCCGCACCTCGAACATGCGCACGTCCCCGCTCTTGTCGCGTGCCTGGAACCGCCAGCCGATGAACCCGGGCGGGGCGTGCATGATCTCGGCCGGCCACCATGTCTCAGCCGGATCACCAAGCCGAGTCGGGGTGTCGTTGACCCTATACCTGCGGCCTTCCCAGACGAGGCGGACGGGGCGCCCGTCGACGAGCCAGAGGGCG
>JBIQHP010000133.1:0-4247 GCA_044508495.1 Clavibacter sp. | reverse complement strand
ATTCCTCGACGCCGGAGTCGTGCCGATGGATGAGGTGCGGCGCGCTCGTGAACACGACGCCGCGCTCCGCGAGCGAGGCGTGAGCCTCGTGGATGTCGTCGACCGCGAAGTAGAGGATCGACTCACCCACCACCCCCGCGCCTTCGTCGATGGCGGTCAGGAACAGCCGCGTGCCCGCCAGGTCGAAGAAGGCGAGGTCGCCGAAGGTGTAGAGGTGCGGCAGTCGCAGCACGTCGCGATACCACGCCACGGCCTTCTCGATGTCGTTGACCCGCCGGGAGACCTGCCCCAGCCTCGCCAGTCCCGTCCCGCTCACGGTGCTTCCTCTCTCTCGTGGTTTCTGCCGCAGCATGCTGTCCGCCGGCACGCCCACCCAGGTGCGCAGCTGGGCGCGCGTCCGAAGGCCGAGCTTGCGCCGGATGTTGTCGAGATGGAACTTCACGGCGTCGACGCTCACGCCCTGCCGCCGTGCGATCGCACGCGTCGTCATCCCGTGCCGCACGGCGTGGGCCACGCGCCACTCCGCCGGCGTCAGCACGTCGGGGTGCGGCGGGCGCCCGCGCGCGGACCTCTCGACCATGCGATCACGATAGCGCCGGGCGGCAGCGATTTACCCTCCCCCTGGATGCCCCGATCGGCTGCCTCTAGGCTGGACGCCAGACGCGACCCGCGAGGAGGGTAACGATGGCGGATCCGCAGCTCACCGAGGTCCTGGCCGAGCTGGCCGCGCTCGAGGACCCTCGGATGCGCGAGGTCAACGAGCGGCACGGCGACGATCACGGCGTGAACCTCGGGTCGCTCCGCGCGGTCGCGAAGCGGCTGGGGACCCAGCAGGAGTTCGCTCGCGAGCTCTGGGCGACGGGCGACACCGTCGCGCGCCTGCTCGCGATCCTCACCAGCCGGCCGAAGGCGTTCGAGCGGGGCGAGCTCGACACGATGCTGCGCACGGCACGCATCCCCAAGGTGCACGACTGGCTCGTCAACTACATCGTGAAGAAGAGTGCGCACGCGGAGGAGCTGCGTCGGGCCTGGTTCGCGGATGCCGACCCCGTCGTCGCGAGCGCCGGCTGGGCGCTCACGACCGAGCGGGTCGTGAAGAGCCCGGATGGCCTCGACCTCGTCGGGCTGCTCGACAGGATCGAGGCCGAGATGAAGGATGCCCCCGAGCGCCTGCAGTGGGCGATGAATCACTGCCTGGCGGAGATCGGCATCCGGAATCCCGATCTGCGCGCCCGCGCGATCGACATCGGCGAACGGCTCGAGGTTCTCAAGGACTACCCGACTCCCCCGAACTGCACCTCGCCCTTCGCGCCCATCTGGATCGCCGAGATGGTGGCGCGGCAGGCAGGCTAGCCCGCCACCGGCCCGGGGGCCCCACCCCCGAAGGGGGAGTGGAGAGCACTCGGGAGATGTCGATACCGTGACTGGAGTCACCACTGTTGACACCAACGTTGACTCATCGACGACTCTCCGAACCCCAGAGACGGGAATCCCATGCGCACAACCACCGACGCCCGCCTGCGTCACCGCCCTCGACTCTGGACGGTCGCCCTCACCGCCCTGACGCTCGTGCTGGCCACCGTCGTGACGACGCCCGCCCACGCGGCGAGCGGCTACACCGGCCAGGCTGTGGCCCCCTGGGGGGTCAACGGCACCTGGGACGACAACGGCGGAACCAGGACCCTTCCCCTCATGACCTCGGGCCAGACCTACACGGGAACCATCACCGGCCCTCAGTTCGGCATCGAGCGGAGCTACAGCTGGTCGGTGGAGGAAGGAAGCCTTCCCGACGGGCTCTCCCTCTCGACGAGCTCGGGGCCGAGCGCGGTGATCTCCGGCACCCCGCTTGAGGCGGGGGCGTTCACGTTCAACCTCGTCGCCTTCGAGGGCGAGACCCAGTTCGAGCTCCGCTTCGAGGGCGACGTGGAGTCGGGGAGGACGGCCACCACGACGACCGTGGACTCCGGCCTGCTCCACCCGATCTCGGCCGTCGGTTTCAGCGCCCAGGTGGTGGCGGCGGATGCCTCGCCTCTCACCGGAGGAACCGTCCAGTTCTCACTCGGCGGCACCGAGATCGGTCCACCGGTCGCCGTCGCATCCGATGGCACGGCGACGCTCTCGACTTCCGTCGCCGGGTCCCTGACCGGCGACCGCACCGTCACGGCCCACTACTCGGGCAATGACGACTTCGCCCCGTCCAGCGGCACGAAGGCGGTCACGGTGTACGCCGGAGACCGCGTCAGCGGAGTCGTCTCCATCAACGACGTGCCGAAGGGCGGTCTCCTCGTCACCCTCGAGCCGACCGACGCCTCGGTCGAGAACACGCAGACCACCACCACGGCGGGCGACGGCAGCTACTCGTTCACGGTGACGGTCGCGAGCGTGAACGACGCCAAGCGCACCTACACCCTCACCGCCGCCTTCGACGAGGAGACGGAGCGCAGCTGGAACGCCGCAGGAACCCAGGTCGGCGCGGACCCGACCGGGCCGGTGGACTGGGACGGCTCCGCCCACGACATCGTGCTCGCCGTGGCCCCGGTGTGGACCGACACCGAGATCTCGGACCCGCGTCGCGGAAGCCCCTACGACTCCGACATCGCCGCGACGGGAGGCACCGTGACCTACTCGGTGACCGGAGGCGCCCTGCCCCTCGGGCTCGTCCTCCAGTCGTCGACGGGGACGATCACCGGGACACCGGACTGCGCGTCCCCGGCTGGGGCGGACGAGGGCTGCGCGTACTCGTTCGTCGTCACGGCGGACAACGGCTTCGGGACCGTGACCCACCTGTTCGCCGGGAACGTCCTTCGACCGGGCATCCCCCCGACCTGGACCGACGAGAGCGATACCGCCCTCGCACTGCAGGAGACCATCCCCTTCCTGGGCGGCGTCGAGGCGGAAGGCGATCCCGTGATCGAGTACTCGGTGACCGCGGGCTCCCTCCCCCACGGCCTCGAGCTCGACCCGACGACGGGAGCGATCGCCGGAACGCCGGAATGCGACACCCCTGCGGGACCGTCCGACCCCTGCGAGTACACCGTCACGATCACCGCGACGAACGACTACGGATCGGTCGATCGGACCTTCGCCGGCGTCATCGCGGCGAGGCCCGCGATCGATCTGCGCCTCGACTTCTCCGCGGGGACGCCGATCGACCTGGCCGAGTCGGATATCACCGGCAGCGGCCTCAAGGTCGGCTCGACCTACACGCTCGAGCTGTTCTCGACGCCGGTGCTGCTTCACACCGGGACGATCGACACGACCGGCGGGTTCAGCTGGAAGATCGGCTTGCCCGTGGCGACGCCCCCGGGCGCACACCGCCTTCTCCTCACCGGCATCGCCCCGGACGGCACGGTGCTGACCGCCCAGGCCTGGTTCACCCTGCTCGCCAACGGAACGATCGGCGCGATCTCCTACACCGGACCGGTCGCCATGCCCGCCCTCGCCTCGACCGGCGTGGATGCCCCGGCGCCCGTGGCCCTGACCGCGATGCTGCTCGTCCTTCTCGGCGCCGCGCTCGTGCGCCGGCGGAGGACGAGCCACTAGACCTCGCGTGCCCGGCCTCGACCCGACGGGGGCGGGCACGCGAGAATGATCCCGTGACACCCGAGACCCGGAGCACCCGGCCGACGCGACTCAGCCGCGCCCTCATCGTCGACGCCGCACTCGAGCTCACGGCGACCCCCGGCGTCTCCGATCTCACGTTCCGCGCGCTCGGACGCGAGCTCGGCGTCGATCACACGGCCATCTACCGCCACTTCCCGAGCAAGGAGGCGCTCATGGGAGCGCTCGCCGACCGCCTCCTCGAGCGGGTCGGCCTTCTGCTCCCGGCGGATCCTGCGGCGGCATGGCGCGAGTGGCTGCACGAGGGGGCGCTCGCCTTCCACGACGTCTTCCTCGCGCATCCGGCGCTCGCTCTGAACGCCATGGCTCAGAGGGAGGTGGGGCAGGCTGAGCTCAAGCTCGTGGACGGCATCATCGCCGCGATCTCGGCCGCCGGCCTGCGCGGGCCCAGCCTCCTCAAGCACTACGGCGCCTATTCCAGCCTCGTGCTCTCCTTCACCGCCATGGCGGCTCACGAACAGCTCGCGAGCGCCGACACGGTGGGCGAAGCGACGTGGGCCCCCACCTCCGTACCGGTCACGGCGACGAGTCATCCGCACCTCTTCCCGATCTGGGCGGACTTCTCGGCGCTGAGCTTCCGCGATACCTACGTGGCCGGGCTCACGGTCATCCTCGACGCCATCGAG
>JBIQHP010000008.1:28899-35077 GCA_044508495.1 Clavibacter sp. | reverse complement strand
CCGCTCACCTGGCTGCTCATGGTGCGCCCGACGGCGATGTACTACCTCGGCACCGACGAGGGGCAGTCCGGATGCGAGTTCACCCGCTGCGGCGAGTCCATCACCGGCGTCGCCAACCCCTTCATCTGGTGGGGAGCGGTCGCCGCCGCGTGCTACCTCGTCTACCGGCTCGTGCGCCACCGCGAGTGGCGGGTCGGGGCGATCCTCCTGGGGCTCGGCGCCGGCTATCTGCCGTGGCTGCTGTACCTGAACCGCACGGTCTTCCAGTTCTACACGATCGTGTTCGAGCCCTTCCTCGTGCTCGCCCTCGTCTTCGCGATGGGCCTGCTGCTCGGCAGGCGAACGGACGAGACCTGGCGACGGCTCGGCGGCATCCGGCTCGTGGCGGTCGTGCTCGTCGCGATGGCGCTCGTGAGCGCGTTCTTCTACCCGCTGTGGACGGCGATGCAGGTGCCGCTCGAGTTCATCCAGCTGCACTACTGGCTGCCGACCTGGCGCTGACCCCGTCGCGGTATACCGCTTACTGACAGCGGCTCGATTCGGCGCTAGATTGGTGAGCGCCGGACTCGCACTCGATGCGTCCGCCTCCCCGTCACGGAGGCGGGTCCGGACCCCGCATCGAGAGAAGTCCCCCGTGATCTCGCGCAGAATCGCCGCCATCGGCGCCGTCAGTGCGCTCGTGCTGCTCTCCGTCGCGGCCGGCTCGACGGCGGCCTACGCGGCGATCCCCGCGCCTCCGACGATCGATCAGCTCTTCGCGCCGTGGATCACGAGCGCCGACCAGCGCGACCTTCAGGGCAACAAGGACATCGACGTCACCCAGATCGACGTCTACCTCTCCAACGACCTGGTCAACAACGTGCCGTACTGCACGATGACGGACACCCCCGGTGCCACCGTCTGGTTCAACTGCTCCCCGACGACCGCGACGCTCGCCCCGGGTATCAACTACCTCGACGCGACCGCGACGAACGCCGACGGCACCTCGGTGCACGGCCCCTCGATCATGATCACCCGCGTCGCCGCGCCGACGATCACGGTCCCCGACGACGAGCTCTACACCAACGACAACGAGCCCTCGTTCTCCGGCACGGCGGACCCGGCCACGACCTCCGTCAACGTCATCGTGCCAGGGGACTTCAACTTCTGCACGGGCGTGCCGGTCGTCGCGGGCGTCTGGAGCTGCACGACCGACATCGGCCCGGTCGCCGACGGCGACTGGTCCTACTTCGTCGGCGGGTCGCCGGGGGACGCCGTCGGCTCCGCCTCGCGCACGATCCACATCGACACGACGAATCCCGGACTGACCGACATCACCGGCCCGCCGGGGACCGTCGACGGCTCGGGGAAGCTCATCTCCTCGACGACGGACCCGACCCCCACGATCACCGGCACCGGCGAGCCCTTCGCGACGATCAAGATGTACCAGAACTACTCGGTCGTCGGCTGCGTCGGCGGGCCGCCGATCGTGGATGCCCTCGGCGAGTGGTCGTGCACGCTCGCGACCCCGCTCCCCACCTCGGGCATCTACGTCTTCGGCAGCAACCAGTTCGACCGCGCCGGGAACCCGGTGTCCGAGCCGTCGCCGGACGAGCAGCTCGAGCTCACCTACGTCGACGTGGCGCCCCCCGCACCGCCCATCGTCACCTCGCCCATCGGCACTGTCGCCCTGGGCATGAACCTCGTGGTCACCAACGACACGACCCCCACGGTCTACGGGACCGGAGAGCCCGGCGCGACGCTCGATGTCGTCGGCAACACCTGCATGATCATGCCGACGATCGTGGACGGCAGCGGAAACTGGTTCTGCGAGCTCACGACGCCGATGACCCCCGACGGCTACTATGACCTCCACCTCGGGCTGACCGACACCTCCCTCAACTCCTCTCCGGGCGCGACCCCCTTCCTCCGCTTCGAGGTCGACACGGTCGCGCCCGACGCGCCGGAGGTATGGACCCCGAGCGGCACCCTCGTCGGGGGCGTCATCCGGGCCACGACCACGAACCCGCATCCGGTCATCACCGGCCTGGCCGAGATGAAGGCGACGGTGCAGATCGTCCGCGGTGGCGGGATCCCCGTGCCGTGCGTCGAAGGCACTCCCGTCGGCACGGAGGGCGGGTTCGCCTGCACCGTCGCGACGACCCTGAGCCCGGGGGTCTACAACTTCGGATTCGCGCAGACCGACGCGGCGGGGAACTCGAGCGGCGCGCCGGTGATCCTGCTGAGCCTCACCGTCATCCCGGCGCCTCCGCCGACGCTGCCCGTCGCCTGGTTACTGAAGTTCAGCTCGGACGACGACAGCCCGACACCGGGCCAGAACGTGACCCTCACCGGAAGCGACCTCCCGGCGGGGTCGACCGTCGTCGGCGAGCTCCACTCCGATCCGGTGCCGCTCGGCAGGACCGTCGTCAGGGACGACGGAACCTTCAGGCTCAACACCCACATCCCGAACACGGTGGAGCCGGGCGATCACCACTACGTCGTGACGGTCACGTCCCCCGACGGCGAGTCGCAGACCTCGCAGATCCCGGTCACGGTCATGGCTGCTTCCGAGATCGCCATCCAGCCCCCGACCGCGGTGACCGAGGTCGTCCTGCCGCCCCTTCCGAGCCGTTCGGATGCCGGCACCGCCGACCGCGACGATCCCGTCGCCCCGAACACGCTGAGCCGGTCCCTTCCGACCCTCGGGGACATCCTCGGCAACCCGCTCGTGGTCGTCGCGGCTGCCGGGAGCAGCCTCGCGCTGCTGCTTCTCGTCGCCTTCCCGGCCGAGCTGCTCAACTCGACCCTCGACGAGAACTACGAGCGGATCTTCGGACGGATCCGCCGGCCGAAGCTGCCCTGGCTCGAACGGCTGCGGAACCGCCTGAGGAGGGCGCCCGTCGTCGGCGGGCTCGCGCTCACGACGCTCGCCGCCCTCGTGCTGAGCTTCTCCGATCCCCGGTTCGGCTTCGACCTCGTGTCGCTGCGGCTGTTCCTGGCCTGCGCGATCGGCATGTTCGTGCTCGGCTACGTCGCGAACGTCGTCACGAGCGTCATCCTCCGTCGCCGCTGGAGCATCGCCTCCGTCATCGAGCTGCAGCCCTTCGGCCTCCTCGTCGCCCTCGCCGGGGTCGTCCTCTCGCGCCTCCTCGACTTCGCGCCGGGCCTCCTCGTCGGCCTCGTGCTCGGCCTCTCTCTGAGCGCCTCCGCGAAGCTCAGGGACGAGGCGCGCTACGTGCTGACCTGGGCGGGCGTCGTGCTGGGGCTCGCGATCGCCGGCTGGCTCGCCTACAGCATCGTCGACGGCGTCGTCGCACCGGACGCCTTCGGCGGGGCGCTTCTCGACGACACCCTCGTCGCCGTCGCGACCGAGGGCATCTCCGGCCTCGTCATCGGCCTTCTGCCGATCGGCTTCCTCGACGGCCGCAGCCTCTACCGCCACTCCCGGATGCAGTGGCTCGGCACCTACCTCGTGGCCCTCGTCGCGTTCTTCGTCGTCGTCGTGCCGAGCGGCGCGCTGTGGGGCGACATCCGGGGTCCGTTCTGGATCTGGCTCGCGGTGCTGCTCGCCTTCGCCGCCCTGTGCGTCGGGACCTACCTCTGGTTCCGGGCGCATCCGGCACCCGACGAGGGCGGCACGTCCGAGGACGAGCCCGAGACGATCGCGGCGGACGAGCTGGTCTCGCGCTGACGTCACGCCGCTCCGGATCCGGTGCCAGCGTTACGTCGTGTAACGGCTCCCGTGATGGCCTGCGCCGCGCTCGCGTAGCGTGACCGGCATGGCCAGGACGAGCGACCGCGAGTGGGGTTTCCGCACGCGTGCGATCCACGCCGGCAACATCCCGGATGCCGCGAGCGGCTCGCGCGCGCTCCCCATCTACCAGTCGAGCGCCTTCGTCTTCGACGACACCGCGGACGCCGCCGCCCGCTTCGCCCTGCAGAAGTACGGCAACATCTACAGCCGCCTCACGAACCCCACGGTCGCCGCCTTCGAGGAGCGCGTCGCGAGTCTCGAGGCCGGCCTCGGGGCCGTCGCGACGGCGAGCGGGCTCTCTGCCCAGTACCTCGTCTTCGCCTCGCTCGCCGGCGCGGGTGACCATCTCGTGAGCGCGGCGAGCCTCTACGGCGGATCGATCACGCAGCTCGACGTCACCCTGCGACGCTTCGGTGTCGAGACGACCTTCGTGCAGGGGACCGCTCCGGCAGACTACGCGGCGGCGATCACCCCCGCGACCAAGGCGGTCTTCGTCGAGTCGATCGCGAACCCCTCCGGAGAGATCGCCGACCTCGAGGGGCTCGCCGCGATCGCCCACGAGGCCGGGGTGCCGCTCGTCGTGGACTCGACCGTCGCGACGCCCTATCTCAACCGGCCGATCGAATGGGGGGCCGACATCGTCGTCCACTCGGCGACGAAGTTCCTCGGCGGGCACGGCACGACGCTCGGCGGGGTCGTCGTCGAGTCCGGCCGGTTCCCATGGCACAGCGACCGCTTCCCGCTCTTCGACGAACCAGTGCCGAGCTATGGCGGGCTCAGCTGGTCGGGCAACTTCGGCGAGTACGCCTTCCTCACCCGACTGCGCGCCGAGCAGCTCCGCGACATCGGCCCCGCCCTCTCCCCGCACTCCGCCTGGCTCCTCGCCCAGGGCGTGGAGACCCTGCCGTTCCGGATGCGCGCCCACGTCGACAATGCCCGGATCGTCGCCGAATGGCTCGAGGCCGATCCGCGCGTCGAGTTCGTGAACTGGGCGGGCCTCCCCTCGCATCCGCACCACGATCGCGCCGCGCACTACTTCCCGGACGGGCCGGGCTCGGTCTTCAGCTTCGGGGTCGAGGGAGGCCGGGCCGCAGGGAGCGCCTTCATCGAGTCGGTCGAGCTCGCGAGCCACCTCGCCAACATCGGCGATGCGAAGACCCTCGTGATCCACCCGGCCTCGACGACGCACGCGCAGCTCTCCGAGCAGCAGCTGCTCGACGCTGGGGTGCTGCCCGGCCTCGTGCGCCTGAGCGTGGGGATCGAGGACCCCGATGACATCCTCGCGGACCTCGATCAGGCCCTCGAGGCCACGACCGGAGGCGCGCGATGACCGGCACCGTCACGACCGTCCTCGCCAACGGCCTCAGCTGCGACCTCCCTGCCGACTCGCCCCTCGCCAGGCTGCTCAAGTCCCAGCGGACCTGGGTCGGCCCGAGCGCGCGTGAACGGCAGGGCATCCTCCGGAGGGCCGAGTCGATCGCGATCGTCGGCGCCTCGCCGAACCCTGCGCGCTCAAGCTACTTCGTCGGCACCTACCTGCTGCAGTCGAGCGACTACCGCGTCTACTTCGTCAACCCCAACGCCGATCGGATCCTGGGCGAGCCGGTCTACCCCGACCTCGCCTCGCTGCCGGAGGTCCCCGACATCGTCGACGTCTTCCGGCGCGCCTCCGACATCCCCTCGGTCGTCGACGAAGTCGTCGCCGTCGGCGCGCCCGTCGTCTGGGTGCAGCTCGGCATCTGGAACGAGCAGGCGGCGATCGACGGCGAGGCGAAGGGTCTCACGGTCGTCATGGACCGCTGTCTCAAGGTCGAGCATGCCCGCTTCCACGGCGGGCTCCACCTGCTCGGATTCGACACCGGGGTGATCTCGGCGCGTCGGGCCGTGCTCTCGTAGCCGAACGCGACGGGTCGCGTCAGCCCTCTTGGAGCACGCGCAGCTCCGCGACCTCCGTCACGGGGAGCCGGCAGACGAAGTCGCTGCACAGGTAGGCGGTGGCGAGTCCGTCGCGGACCACCCTGCCGTCGAAGAGCTCGAAGCCCGCGCCGTTCCACTCCGTCGCCTGCTCCTGGGTGACGATCGCCGCGAGGCCGCCCGGGCGGGACCAGCCGCGCGCGACCGTCGCGAGCTCGGCATCCGGGTCGTGCGTCACGACGACGAGCTGCTCGACCGGCGAGGCGAGGGCGGACATGGCGGCGAGCGCGGCGCCGAAGCCCATCGGCTGCGCGATCGCGAGCGGGGCGAGCTGCTCCATCGCCCGCTCGCTCGCGACCCGGTAGCGCCGATCGCCGGTGAGCAGGTAGAGGGTCTGCGCTGCGGAGGCGAGCGCGCTCGCACCCGAGGGGTACGCACCCTCGGTCGGGTCGACGCCCGGGTCGATGCCGAACCCGGCGAGGACCGGGTCGCCACCGCCGGGAATCGCGAAGCCCTCGCCGCCCAGGC
>JBIQHP010000008.1:26944-28799 GCA_044508495.1 Clavibacter sp. | reverse complement strand
CCTGGGCGTCGAGCGCGTAGTAGTCGCCCTCGGCGAGGTGGCCGTCGACGACGCTCTCGCTGTTCTGGGCCGAGGCGAAGCCACCGCCCGGCAGGCGCATCGTCCCCAGCAGGAAACCGGCGACCCCCTCCGCCGCCTCACTCGCGAGTGCCGCCCGCTCGGGGACGCGCATCGCGAGCAGAGCGTAGGCGTCGAGCAGCTGCGCGTTGTCGTAGAGCATGCGCTCGTAGTGCGGCTCGGTCCAGTCGCGACGGGTCGCGTAGCGGAAGAAGCCGCCCTCGACCGGATCGCGGAGCCCGGATGCCGCCATCGCGGTCAGCGTGCGATCGGCGAGACCGACCGCCTCGGCACTGCCGTGCTCGAGCAGGAATCCGAGGACCGGCACGACCGGGAACTTGGGCGCGGTCCCGAACCCGCCGTACTCGACGTCCTCGTGCACGGCGAGCAGGCCGACCACCGTGCCGAGCGCGACGCGGTCGGGAAGCGCTCCAGCCGGGCGCGCGCCGTGCGCGCGGATCGCGGCGGCGACCTCCGCCGCGTTCGTCTCGACCTCGGCTCGCCGGTTCGCCCAGGCGTCCCCGACCCCCTCGAGGACCTGCCGGAACGAGGGATGCCCGATCATGGCATCCGGGGGCCAGTAGGTGCCCGCGAAGAACGCCTGCCCCCGTGGTGTCACGAAGACGTTGAGCGGCCAGCCGAGGTTCTGCGTGAAGGCGCTCGCCGCGGTGAGGTAGCCGGCATCGACCTCCGGATGCTCCTCGCGGTCGACCTTGACGGCCACGAAGCCCTCGTTGAGCAGCCGCGCGATGCTCGGGTCGCTGAAGCTCTCGCGCGCCATGACGTGACACCAGTGGCAGGTCGAGTAGCCGATCGAGACGAAGACCGGCACGTCCCGCCGTGCCGCCTCCGCGAAGGGCTCCAGGCCCCACTGCCGCCAGTCCACCGGGTTGCCGGCGTGCTGCCGCAGGTAGGGGCTCAGCGCGTCGGCGAGGGCGTTGGGCATGCTTCCACCGTACGCCGGCAGGGGTCGGGGCGGGGCTAGCCTGAGAGCATGAGCGAACTCGCCGCGACCTACCTCGGCGGGCCGACCGTGCTCCTGGAGTACGCCGGCCTGCGCATCCTCACCGATCCCACCTTCGACGAGCCCGGCAGCTATCCCGATCCGGATGGCGGACAGGCGCTCGTCAAGACCCGGGGCCTCGCCCTCCAGCCCGAGGAGCTCGGCCCGGTCGATCTCGTCCTGCTCTCCCACCACCACCACGAGGACAACCTCGACACCGCGGGTCGCGCCTTCCTCGCGACCGTGCCGATCACCCTCACGACGACCGCCGGGGCCACCGAGCTCGGCGGGACGGCCGTCGGTCTCGCCCCCGGGCAGACCCGTGCGATCGGTGCCGTGACGGTGACCGCGACGCGCTCGCTTCACGGACCCGACGGCGTCGCCGAGCTGCTGGGGCCGGTCATCGGCTTCACACTGCACGCCGACGGCGAGCCGGCCGTGTACGTCAGCGGCGACAACGCCTCGCTCGAGGTCGTGCGCGAGGTCGTGGGAGCCGCCGACGGCATCCCCGTCGCGGTGCTCAACGCCGGCGCCGCCCGGGTGCGGGAGATCGACGCCGACCTCACGCTCGGCTCGACGGATGCCGCGGAGGCCGCCGCGATCCTCGCCGCCCGGCAGGTGGTCGGCGTCCACACCGAGGACTGGGAGCACTTCTCCGAGTCCCGCGAGCAGCTCGAGCGGGCCTTCCACGCGGCGGGTCTCGCCGAGGTGCTCGTCCCGAGCCCCCGCGGTGAGCGTGTGCTGCTTCAGCTCGGAGCGCGCTGACATGCCCTCCCGGCCCTCCGTCACCGGCGA
>JBIQHP010000008.1:18832-26844 GCA_044508495.1 Clavibacter sp. | reverse complement strand
GAACTGCTCCCGGATGCCGAGTCCGACGCGATCTGGGCCGACCGGCCGGTGCAGTCGCAGGCGGCCTCCGCGGCATCCACGCAGAGCGCCGACCTCGGGGACGACGCCGCCTACCGCGCCGAGGCGGCGAGGCTCGGAGCGCCCGGCACGCCGCTCCCCCGCCCCGCCGACTGGAACGGCTACCGGCTGCGGCCCGACTCGATCGAGTTCTGGCACGGCGGCGCCGACCGCATGCACCGCCGCCTTCGCTACGACCGCACCGCCTCCGGCTGGACCCACCGCCGCCTCTACCCCTGACGCCCTATCCCGTCTCAAGGAGATCTGAGCCCGCCAGGGCTGCCCTAGGGCAACCAGGCACCTCAGAGGCAGAAACTCCTTGAAACGGGTGATCAGTTGACGGTGTCGGGGTGACTGCTGACCCGGCCGTCGCCGCCGCGCTCGAGCGCCGTGATCGAGGCGAGCTCGGCATCCGTGAGCTCGAAGTCGAAGACGCCGAAGTTCTCCACCATGCGCTCCCGGTGGTTGGTCTTCGGGAACACGATGTAGCCGCTCTGCAGATGCCAGCGGATGACGACCTGGGCCGGAGTCTTGCCGTGCGCCGCCGCCGCGGCCGTGACCTCGGGCAGCTCGAGCAGCGGGTACTTGGCCTGGCCGAGCGGCCCCCAGGACTCGATCGCGACGCCGTGCTCGCGCGCGAAGGCGACGGTCGCGGGCTGCTGGTGGGCCGGATGAAGCTCGATCTGGTCGACGGCCGGAACGACATCCGTCTCCGCGAGCAGCCGCTCGAGGTGGGGCACGAGGAAGTTCGCGACACCGATGCTCGTCGTGAGCCCCTGTTCGCGCAGTTCGATGAGCGAGCGCCAGGCCTCGACGTAGCGGTCGTTCGCGGGAGCGGGCCAGTGGACGAGATAGAGGTCGACGCGGTCAAGCCCGAGCTTCCCGAGACTCTCGGCGAGCGCGACCGGTGCCTCGCCCTGGCGATCGTTCCACAGCTTGGTCGTGATGTAGAGCTCGTCGCGCGGGATCCCGGATGCCGCGATCGCCCGCCCGACGCCCTCCTCATTCCCGTAGATGGCGGCCGTGTCGATGTGCCGGTAGCCGACCTCGAGCGCCTCGCTCACGATCCGCTCGGTCTGGGCCGGATCGACCTTGAAGACCCCGAAGCCGAGCTGCGGGATGGTCGTGCCGTCGTTGAGCGTGATGCTGTCCATGCCTCCAGCCTAGGCCGGGGACGCCGGCTTCTCGGGCGAGCCCGGTCGTGGAGGGCGCAGCGCGTTCCAGGCGAGCTGGACGGCGCAGTAGACGAGCAGGAGCGCGAACAGGATGCTGCCGAGCAGCGGCGGCACCGCCCAGGCGAGCGCGGCGCCACCGATCGAGGCCGGTACCGAGAGGCAGCCGATGACCGCGGCGGCCCCGAGGTCGGCGTGGCCGCGTCGCACGTTGGCGATCGTGCCGGTGATCGCGGTCGGGATCATCATGAGCAGTGAGGTCCCCTTCGCCACGAGGTCACCGATGCCGAAGACGAGCATGAGCATCGGCACCACGAACACCCCTCCGCCGATCCCGAGGAGCCCGGAGAGCAGGCCGGTCACGAGTCCGAGCACGAGCAGCCCGGCGATGACCCAGGGCGTGAAGTCGAGCAGCGCGGAGCGGTCGGGGACGAGGAAGAGCATCCGGATCGCGACGAGCACAAGGAACGCCACGAAGATCCAGCGCAGCACCGTCTGGTGGATGCGGTGGAGCAGCCAGGTGCCGAGAAGCGACCCGCCGATCGCCCCGGCCGCCATGAGCCCGCCGGCGATCCAGTCGACCGAGCCGTGGGAGGCGTAGGCGATCATGCCGGCGATCGAGGTCGGGAGCACGGCCGCGAGCGAGGTGCCGCTCGCCCGGCGCTGCGCGAACCCGACCACCACGATGAGGAGCGGAACGAGCACGATGCCGCCGCCGACCCCGAACAGGCCGGAGAAGAACCCCACGACGAGACCGATGCCGGCGAGCCGCAGCATCCGGCCTCGATTCCGCGTCACGCTCCGAGACTACTGTGCCGGCAGGTGCCGCTCGGCCACTCCGTCATAGGCGGAGAGCGGCCGGATGAGCGCGTTAGAGGCGAGCTGCTCCATGATGTGCGCGGTCCAGCCGGTGATGCGCGACATGACGAAGAGCGGGGTGAACAGCTCGGTGTCGAAGCCGATGAGGTGGTAGGCCGGCCCCGAGGGGTAGTCGAGGTTCGGCTTGATTCCCTTGCGGTCGTCCATCGCCTTCTCGAGCGCGTCGTAGAGGGCGGCCAGATCCGGGCGATCGTATTCGGCCACGAGGGTGTCGAGCGCCGCCTTCATCGTGGGAACGCGCGAGTCGCCGTGCTTGTAGACCCGGTGCCCGAAGCCCATGATCTTGCGCTTGTTCGCGAGGGCTCCGTCGAGCCAGGCCTCGGCGAGGTCCGCCGTGCCGATCTCCTCGAAGATGTGCATGACCGCCTCATTGGCTCCGCCGTGGAGCGGTCCCTTGAGCGCACCGATCGCGGCGGTGACGGCCGAGTACAGGTCGGCGAGCGTGCTCGTGACGACGCGGGCCGTGAAGGTCGAGGCGTTGAAGGAGTGCTCTGCGTAGAGGATCATCGAGACGTCGAAGGCGTTGACGACCGTGACCTCGGGAACCTCGCCGAAGGTCATGTGCAGGAAGTTGGCGGAGTAGGCGAGGTCCTCGCGCGGTTCGACGAGCTCCTGGCCCCGTCGGCGGCGCTGGTCGTAGGCGACGATCGCGGGGAGCTGCGCGAGCAGGCGGATCGACTTGTTGAGATTGGCGCCGGGCTCGCTGTCCGCGGCATCCGGATCGCACGCGCCGATGACGCTCACCGCCGTGCGCACGACGTCCATCGGATGCGCGGTGAGCGGCAGCTCGTCGATCACGCGCTTCGTGCGGGGTTCGAGGGCGCGCTGCGAGCGCTCGAGCTTCTGGAACTCCTCGAGCTGGAGCGGGTTCGGCAGCTCGCCGTTCCACAGCAGGTAGGCGACCTCCTCGAACTGGCAGCTCGCGGCGAGCTCCTGCACGGGATAGCCGCGGTAGAGCAGCGAGTTCGTCTCCGGGTTGACCTTCGAGATGGCGGTCGTGTCGACGACGACGCCGGCGAGGCCTTTGTGGATCTCTTCGCTCATGTCAGTCCCTGTTCGTCTCGAGGGTGAAGTTGAAGACGCCGGAGTCGAAGGTGTTGTAGGCCTCGTAGTCCAGCAGTTCGTACAGTCGCGCGCGGGTCTGCATGTCACCGACGGCTGGTCTCAGAGTACCCTCGGCGAGCAGCGTGTCGAGCCCCCGCTCCGCCGCCCCCATCGCGAGCCGCAGGAGGCTCACCGGGTAGATGACGATGTCGATGCCGATGCCGGCGAGCTGCTCGGTCGTGAAGAGCTCGCTCTTTCCGAACTCCGTCATGTTGGCGAGCACGGGCAGGTCGACCGCCTTGCGGATCGCCTCGAACTCGGAGAGGTCCCTCATCGCCTCGGGGAAGATCACGTCGGCGCCGGCGCCGGCGAGCTCCTTCACGCGGTCGATCGCGGCCTGCAGCCCGCCCGAACCGGTCACGGTCGCCCGGATGTCGGTGCGGGCGATGATGAGCAGGTTCGGGTCCCGGCGCGCAGTGACGGCCGAGCGGATGCGCTTGATCGCGGTGTCGGAGTCCACGACGGCCTTGCCGTCGAGGTGGCCGCAGCGCTTCGGGTTCACCTGGTCCTCGATGTGCAGGCCGGCCACCCCGGCATCCTCGAGGGTCTGCACCGTGCGCGCGACGTTCATCGGCTCGCCGAAGCCGGTGTCGGCATCCACGATCGCCGGCAGGTCGGTCATGCGCGCGATCTGGCCGGCGCGCTGCGCGACCTCGGTGAGGGTCGTGAGGCCGATGTCGGGGAGCCCGAGGTCGGCGGAGAGCACGGCTCCCGAGATGTAGACGCCCTCGAAGCCCTTGTCCTGGATGAGCTTCGCGGAGAGCGGGTTGAAGGCGCCGGGGAAGCGCAGGAGCTCACCGGCGGCGAGCCGCTCACGCAGGAGCTGACGCTTGGTGGCGGGGGTGACGGACGAGTACAGCATCAGAAGAGTCCTTCCGGGGTCGGGACGGAGGCGAGCAGGCCGGGCTTCGCGACGACCGTGAGGCCGCCGAGCTCCTCGGCCCCGAGCTCGGGAAGCCGCTGGACGAGTGCGAGGAACCGCTCGATCTCCTCCTCGTCGAGCACGTGCTCGGCGAGAGTGCGGAACTTGTGGATGTACTGCTCACGCGCGAAGGGGCGCGCGCCGAGAGGGTGCGCATCGGCCACCGCGATCTCGTCGGCGATCCTCGAGCCGTCGGCCAGGGTGATCTCGATGCTCCCCCCGAAGGCCTTCTCGGCCGGGTCGAGGGAGTGGTAGCGGCGCGTCCACTCGGCGTCCTCCTCGGTCGTGACCTTCTTCCACAGCGCGACCGTGTCGGGGCGGTTCGCGCGCGCGGGCTCGTAGGAGCGCTCGTGGTGGAACTCGCCGTCCTGCAGGGCGACGGTGAAGATGTAGGGGATCGAGTGGTCGAGCGTCTCGCGGCTCGCGGCCGGGTCGTACTTCTGGGGGTCGTTCGCTCCGGAGCCGATCACGAAGTGGGTGTGGTGACTCGTGCGGATGACGATGCTCGCCACGTTCGCCGGGTCGGCGAGTTCCGGATGCTCGCGGTGCAGCTTGCGGGCCAGGTCGATCCAGGCCTGCGCCTGGTACTCGGCCGAGTGCTCCTTGGTGTAGCTGTCGAGGATCGCCGCCTTCGCCTCGCCGCGGGACGGCAGCGGAACGGTGTAGCGCGCATCCGGACCGTCGAGCAGCCAGGCGATCACGCCGTCCTCGCCCTCGTAGATCGGGGTCGGGCTCGTCTGGCCGCGCATCGCCCGGTCGACGGCCTCGACCGCCATCTTGCCGGCGAAGGCGGGAGCGTGGGCCTTCCAGGTCGAGATCTCGCCCTTGCGCGACTGCCGCGTCGCCGTCGTGGTGTGCAGCGCCTGGCCGATGGCCTGGAAGATCGTCTCGGTGCCGAGGCCGAGCAGAGTTCCGATCCCGGCCGCGGCCGACGGGCCGAGGTGGGCGACGTGGTCGATCTTGTGGGCGTGAAGGCTGATCGCCTTGGCGAGGTCGATCTGGATCTCGTATCCGGTCACGATTCCGCGCAGGAGCTCGGCGCCCGTGCGGCCGGCGTGCTGGGCGACGGCGAGGATCGGCGGGATGTTGTCGCCGGGGTGCGAGTACTCGGCGGCGAGGAAGGTGTCGTGGTAGTCGAGCTCGCGCACGGCGACCCCGTTGGCCCAGGCCGCCCACTCAGGGGTGACCCTTCGCTCGATGGGCTTGCCGAACACCGTCGCACCGACGCCCCCGATCGAGACCGGCTGTGAGAGCGCCTGGCTGCGTGCCGCGATCACGGGGTCGCGCAGGAGCGAGGCCGTGGCCACGGCCGCGTTGTCGATGATCCGGTTGATGACCATGTCGGTCGCCTGGGGCGTCACCGCGACCGGGTCGGTCGCGACCTCGGCGATCTTCCAGGCGAGCTGGTCTTCGCGGGCGAGGTTCTCCTCGCTCCTGTGTACTCGGACTTCGTGCTGATCCATGACTTCCCTTATCTGTCGGACGGCGATGCGGTGCCCTCCGCCGCGGCATCGACCGCGGCGAGGATGTTCCTGAGGCTCTTCTTGAGATGCACGGCCGTCGCATCGGCCGCGAGCTCGGCGTCGCCGTCGACGATCGCCTCGACGATCGTGAGGTGCTCCGCGGCGGCGGCGAGGAGGCGCTCCCGGTTGTCGCGGGCGAGCCGGCGGGCCCGTACGAGATGCGGACGCAACTGGCGGATGGCGCCGAGCAGGAACCGGCTCTGAACCGCGTCGTCCATCGCCGAATCGAGACGCTCGGTGAGCGCGTAGTAGTCGTGCCGGTCGTCGTCCCGCTCGAGCAATTCCGGGGCCGCGGCGAACTCCTCGCGCAGGGCGAGGAAGACCTCACGATCGCGACGGAGGGCGACGAGCCGCGCGGCCTCGGTCTCGAGCGCGAGCCGGAGCTCGAAGAGCTCGACGATCGTCTCGCGGGAGAGCTCGCTCACGACGAGCCCGCGGCCGGGAAGCGCGACGAGCAGCCCTTCGGCCGTGAGCTTCGCGAAGGCCTCGCGAATGGGTGTGCGAGAGAGGTTCAGGCGCTCCGCCTGCTCGACCTCGGCGAAGACGGTGCCGGGGGGCGTGCTCCAGTGCAGGATGTCGTCGCGGAGTGCGGCGTATGCCGTGTCGCTCGCGCGCATCCGAACCTCCGCTCAATGTATACATAGCGTACCCGAAGATGCGAAATGGCGGAAGAATCACCAGGCGCGTCTTCATTATGTATACATAACTGCACCCTCGGGTGCCTGAATGACTCCGCGCATCCCGGCCCGGCTTAGGCTGGAGGGCTCATGATTCCCGCCATCCACACTGTGCCCATCACATACCCGCCCGACCTGCCGGTCAGCCAGCGGCGCGACGACATCGCGGCGGCCATCCGGGACCACCAGGTCGTGATCGTCGCCGGGGCCACCGGCTCGGGCAAGACGACGCAGCTTCCCAAGATCTGCCTCGAGCTCGGCCGCGAGTCGATCGGCCACACTCAGCCGCGACGCATCGCCGCGCGCACGATCGCCGAGCGCATCGCCGAGGAGCTCGGCACCGAGCTCGGCGGCCTCGTCGGCTACCAGGTGCGCTTCACCGACACGGTCGGCAAGGACACCCGCGTCAAGCTCATGACCGACGGCATCCTGCTCAACGAGATCCACCGCGACCGGATGCTGCGCCGCTACGACACGATCATCATCGACGAGGCGCACGAGCGCAGCCTCACGGTCGACTTCCTGCTCGGCTACCTCAAGCAGCTGCTGCCGAAGCGGCCCGAGCTCAAGCTCATCGTCACGAGTGCGACGATCGATCCCGAGAGCTTCGCGCGGCACTTCGCGGATGCGCGAGGGAACCCGGCGCCCATCGTCGAGGTCTCCGGCCGCAGCTATCCCGTCGAGATCCGCTACCGCCCCCTCGCGCCCGATTCTCCCGACGACCCCGACGACGACTCCCCCGTCACCGTTGTGCAGGACATCCGCCGCCCTGAGCCCGATCACCATGGACAATCGGGGCGCGGCGACAAGAATGTCCTGCACAACGGGGATGGCGGGGCGGGACCGCGGGGGCTCGACCTCTTCGAGGGCATCAACGCGGCGCTCGACGAACTGGCCCGGGAGAGCGACGGCGACGTGCTCGTCTTCCTCTCCGGCGAGAACGAGATCCGGGATGCCGAGGAGGCGATCCGGGCACGGAGCCTCCCGGCGACCGAGGTGCTCCCCCTCTACGGACGGCTGAGCGCCGCCGACCAGCACCGGGTCTTCGGCTCGCGGCCGGCCGGCATCCGTCGTCGCATCGTGCTCGCGACCAACGTCGCCGAGACGAGCCTCACGGTGCCCGGCATCCGGTATGTGATCGACGCCGGAACCGCGCGCATCAGCCGGTACAGTGTGCGGTC
Source organism: Clavibacter sp. (assembly GCA_044508495.1). Taxonomy (GTDB): domain Bacteria; phylum Actinomycetota; class Actinomycetes; order Actinomycetales; family Microbacteriaceae; genus Terrimesophilobacter. The sequence continues at coordinate 19,329 of JBIQHP010000008.1, read as the reverse complement.
GAAGATCCAGCGGCTGCCGATCGAGGCGATCTCGCAGGCCTCCGCCAACCAGCGCTCGGGCCGCAGCGGCCGTACGAGCGACGGCATCGCCATCCGGCTGTACTCGGAAGAGGACTACCTGTCGCGGCCGGAGTTCACCGAGCCGGAGATCCTGCGCACGAACCTCGCGGCCGTCATCCTGCAGATGATCTCGCTCGGGCTCGGCGACATCGAGAAGTTCCCGTTCCTGCAGCCGCCCGACTCGCGCGGGGTCAAGGACGGGCTGGAACTGCTCGTGGAGCTTCGCGCGGTGGAGCTCGCCGAAATGGAACTCGGCGCGAAGGCCATTTCTGGCCTTCGCCGCGACCCCAGCGCCGACGGCCGTCCCGGTCGGCGGGAGACGTCCGGAATCAGGATCACCAGGATCGGCCGGCAGCTCGCGGGGCTCCCGATCGATCCGCGGCTCGGGCGCATGGTCATCGAGTCGGGCAGGCACGGCGTGACCCGCGAGGTCATGG
>JBIQHP010000008.1:16261-18732 GCA_044508495.1 Clavibacter sp. | reverse complement strand
CTCGGGCGCATGGTCATCGAGTCGGGCAGGCACGGCGTGACCCGCGAGGTCATGGCGATCGTCGCGGCCCTGAGCATCCAGGACCCCCGCGAGCGCCCGCTCGAGAAGCGCCCGCAGGCCGACCAGGCCCACGCCCGGTTCACCGACAAGTCGAGCGACTTCCTCACCCTCCTCAACCTCTGGCGCCATGTCAAAACGAAGGAAAAAGAGCTCTCCAGCAGCGCATTCCGGCGCCTGTGCAAGGCGGAGTACCTCAACTACCTTCGCATCCGCGAGTGGGGCGACGTCTACCGGCAGCTCACCCGACTCGCCAAGCAGCTCGGCCTCACCGTCGAGAAGGGCGACCCCGGCGAACCGGATGCCGTGGGCATCCACCGCTCGCTCCTCGCCGGCCTGCTCAGTCAGATCGGCATCCGGGATGAGCAGAAGGGCGACCGCAAGAAGCAGCAGCGCGGGGACTACCTCGGCGCACGGCAGGTGCGCTTCGCGATCTTCCCTGGCTCGGCGCTCGCGAAGAAGCAGCCGGCCGAGCTCATGAGCGCCGAGCTCGTCGAGACGAGCCGGCTGTTCGCGCGCACGAACGCCGCGATCGACCTCTCCTGGGCCGAGCCCATCGCGGGGGACCTCGCCAAGCGCAGCTACAGCGAGCCGCACTGGGAGAAGAAGCAGGGCTCCGCGGTCGTGTACGAGCGGGTCACCCTCTACGGGGTGCCGATCGTGGCGCGACGTCGCGTGCAGCTCGCCCGCATCGACGCCGAGCTCGCGCGCGAGCTGTTCATCCGGAGCGCCCTCGTCGACGGCGATTGGGATCTCGGCCAACTCGATCGGAGAGGCGGCATCGACACGAGGCTCGTGGCCTTCGACCGCGCCAACCGCGCGCTGCGCCGCGAGCTCGCCGAGGTCGAGGAGCGCACCCGGCGGCGCGACATCCTGTTCGACGACGAAGCGGTGTTCGGGTTCTACGATCGCGTGCTGCCTGCCGAGGTCACCGACCAGCGCGCCTTCGAGTCGTGGTGGAAGAAGGCGCGCGCCGAGACGCCGGACCTCCTCACGATGCGCCGCGAGGACCTTCTCGACGACGCCCCGCTCCCCGAGGTCCCGCTCCCTCAGGAAGCCGAAGGCCGTCTCGAAGGGAGCTACCCGAGCACCTGGCACCAGGCCGACCAGACCCTCACTCTCGGCTACCGCTTCGAGCCCGGTGCCGAGGACGACGGCGTGACCGTGCGGGTGCCGATCGCGCTCCTCCCCCGGCTCTCGCCGGCCGGCTTCGACTGGCAGGTGCCCGGTCTCCGCGAGGAGCTCGTGACCGCGCTCATCAAGTCGCTGCCGAAGGCGATCCGCCGCAACGTGGTGCCTGCGGCCCAATGGGCGAAGCGCCTGCTGCAGGACGCTCCCGCCGAGGGCTCGGAAGACCTGAGCCTGCGCGAGTTCCTCGCGGCACGGATCCAGCGGGAGACCTATACCCCGGTCGCCGTCGACGACTTCGACGTGGATCGGATTCCCGACCACCTCCGGATCACCTTCGCCGTCATCGGGGAGAAGGGTCGGCCGGTCGCGACCTCCAAAGATCTTGAGGGCCTTCAGCACAAGCTCAAGTCCCGCACGCGCGAATCGGTCGCGAAGGCGGTCGTGAGCACCCCCAACGCGATCGAGCGCGTCGGGATCGCGACCTGGGACTTCGACGAGCTCCCCCGCATCCTCGACACACGCCAGGCCGGCAACACGATCCGCGCCTACCCGGCCCTCGTCGACGAGGGCACGACCACGGCCATCCGGCTCATGGCGACGGCCGACGACCAGGCCCGCGAGCATCGCAGGGGCGTCCTCCGGATGCTGCAGCTCGCCGTCCCCTCGCCGACCGCCTACGTGCAGGAGCATCTCACGCACGCCGAGAAGCTCGCCCTCGCCCGCAGCCCGTACCCCTCGACGGCGGCACTCTTCGCCGACACCATGCTCGCCTGCGCGGATGCCGTGCTCGGCGAGCGGGACGTCCGCACCCGGGCGGAGTTCGAGGCCGTGCGCGACGGACTCTCCGCGACCGTCCTCGACTCGATGTTCGAGGCGGTGAGCCTCACGAGCGCGGTGCTCTCCGCCGCGCGGGATGCCGAGAAGGCCATCGCCGGCGCCTCGAACATCGCCCTCATCGCCCCTCTCGCCGATGCGCGCGAGCAGCTCGGCGCCCTCGTCTTCTCCGGCTTCGTCGCGCGCACCGGGCTCGCGCAGCTCCGCCGCGTGCCCGTCTACCTCGCCGGCATCACGCACCGCGTCGGCAAGCTCGCCGAGAACCTCGGCCGGGATCGGACCTGGATGTCCGAGGTGCATACCGCGACCGAGCGCTACCGTGCGGCGGGCGGCGAGCTGCCGCAGCATCCGGATGCGCCTCCCGCGCTCGTCCGCGCCCGCTGGCTCCTCGAGGAGCTGCGCCTGTCATTGTTCGCCCAGCACCTCGGAGCCTCCGAGCCGGTGAGCCC
>JBIQHP010000008.1:12161-16161 GCA_044508495.1 Clavibacter sp. | reverse complement strand
GCCGCGCAGTAGTCTGTGACCGTGACGACCGTCCAGGGATCGACATCCGCCCCCGTGGCCTCCGCATCGGGGCACCGCCACCTCATCGTCACGATCTTCGGTCTCTACGCGCGCGAGCAGGGCGGCGCGCTCGCCGTCGCCGAGGTCATCCGCATGCTGAGACAGCTCGGCGTCGACGAGGCGGGAGCGCGCTCCTCGATCTCCCGGCTCAAGGGGAAGGGGGTGCTCGAGAGCGTGCGCGTCGGCTCGGCGGCGGGCTACCGCCTCGCACCCCGCCTCGAGGGCGTCTTCCGGGCCGGCGACGAGCGCATCCTCAACCCGAGACGCGCCGGCGCCGGCGATCCCTGGGTGCTCGCCTCCTTCTCGGTCCCCGAGCGCGAGCGGCACCTGCGGCATCGCCTCCGCAGCATCCTGACCCGGCTCGGGTGCGGCCAGGTCTCCCCTGGTCTGTGGATCGCGCCGTCCACGATCACCGACGAGATCCGGGGCTCGATCGAGCGGGCGGGACTCGGCGACTATGTCGAGCTGTTCCGCGCGACGCACCTCACCGCCGAGCACGCCCGCGAGACCGTCGGCCGGTGGTGGGACCTCGCGGCGCTCGACGCGCTCTACCGCGACTTCCTCGGGCGCTTCGAGCCCATGGCCGAGCACTGGAAGCGCGGGCGTGGCGAGGCGGATGACGCTACCGCCTTCCGCGACTACGTCGCGCTTCTCACGGCCTGGCGGAGGTTCCCCTATCTGGACCCCGGGCTTCCGCTCGACTACCTCCCGGCGGACTGGAGCGGCGTGAGCGCCGAGCGGCTGTTCAGCGGGCTCCGCGACAGACTCGACGCTCCCGCTCGCCGGTTCGCCGAGGCATCCCGGGAAGCCTGAGCCCAGGGAGCTCCGAGGCTCAGGACCCGGAGCCCAGAACGGCGATCCCCTGGATCTCGATGAGCGCCTCGGGCTGCCACAGCCGGCTCACGCCGATGCCGGCGAGCGCGGGGTACTCGGTCCCGGCCATCGCGCGCCAGTGCTGGCCGATCTCGCGACCGTGACGCTGGTAGTCCTCGACGTCGGTGAGGTAGATCGTGACGCTCACGAGATCCTCCGGCCGGCCGCCGGCCGCCGCGAGCGTCGTGAGCACGTTGGAGAAGCAGCGCACGAACTGCTCGACGATGCCGCCCGCGACGATCTCGCCGTTCTCGTCGAGCGCGGTCTGACCGCCCAGGTAGACGACGTCACCGGCGAGGATTCCGTGGGCGAAGCCGATGGACTTCGCGAGCTCCGGCGGATTGACGATGCGACGGGTCATGGCGGCAGCCTCTTTTCACGGGCGGTGACAACGTGTAATCTTGACGATACCTGACGGTCGCAACGTTTGCGACATATTCCAGCGAGGAGAACGATGCAGTTCGCGACGGTGCGCCCCGCAACGAAAGGCTCGGCAGGCACGCACGCAGCGGTCGCGGACGATGCGGGATGGCTGCTCCTCGATGCGCCCGACCTCAGCGCCCTCCTCGCCGCCGCCGGCTGGCGCGACCTCATCGACGCCGCGCTCGCCTCGGATGCCGCTCGCCATGACCCGGCCGACCTCGTCTTCCTGAATCCCCTGCCGCGCCCGGCCAAGATCCTCTGCTGCGGCCTCAACTACCGCGACCACATCCAGGAGACCGGCCGCGACCTCCCGGAGCACCCCACGCTCTTCGCCAAGTTCGCCGACACCCTCACCGACCCGGGTGCCGACATCCTCGTGCACGGCAGCGAGAGCGTCGACTGGGAGGCCGAGCTGGCCGTCGTGGTCGGCGAGCGCCTGCACCGGGCCGACCGCGAGCAGGCGGCTGCCGGCATCCTCGGCTACACGGTCGCCAACGACGTGTCGATGAGGGACTGGCAGTACCGCACACTCCAGTGGCTGCAGGGCAAGGCCTTCGACCGCACGACCCCGCTCGGCCCGGTCGTCGTCACGGCCGACGCCATCGACCCGGTCGGCGGGCTCGAGGTCACCTGCCTCGTCGACGGCGAGCGGATGCAGTCCGGCAACACTCGCGAGCTCGTGTTCGACGCCGCGCACCTCCTCTCCTACATCTCGCAGTTCACCGCGCTCTCACCCGGCGACCTCGTGCTCACCGGCACGCCGGGAGGAGTCGGCACCGGCATGGAGCCGCCCCGCTTCCTGCACGACGGCGAGGTCGTCACGACCGCGATCGAGGGGATCGGCGAGCTTCGCAACACCATCCGCATGGGCGCCGCGAGGCGCTGAACCACCGACCATCCAGGAAAGGACCGCCATGAGCGAGCAGGAGCTGCGCTGGGACCTCGTACCGCAGGTGACCCGGAGCGGGCAAGAGGACACCCACACGATGTCGTCGGGAGGCTGCATCCGGGTCTCCGGCGTCGGACCCCAGCACACCGACGCGACGAGGATCTGGTTCGGCCTCGTGCAGAACGATCCCGGATACCGCTCCCTGCCGCACCACCACGGCGAGGCCGAGACCGGCGGCTACGTGCTGCGCGGCGCGGGGCGCATCTACTTCGGCGAGAACTACGGCGAGTACCTCGACATGACCCAGGGCGACTGGGTCTTCGTGCCGCCGTACATGCCACACGTCGAGTGCAACATGTCGGTGACCGAGGAGCTCGTCTGGCTGACGACGCGAACGCCCGACAACATCGTCGTCAACCTCGACGAGGTCGACGACTCCGTTCTGGTGGGCTTCCGCCGGGCATGACCGACGACGCCGAGGTCTTCCGCCGGGCGATCGCCGTGACCGAGGTGCCGGCCGAGGTCTCCGATCGCGCCTTCACGGCCATGACGCAGTACGTCCCCTGGCCCAAGGCCTACGGCGGAGACATGGTCGCTCAGGCGGCGGCCTCGGCGATGGCGACCGTGGACCACGACCGCCCGCTGCACTCGATGCACAGCTACTTCCTGCGCCCCGTCGACATCGGCGCCGAGGTGCGCTACGAGGTCGAGGTCGTGCGGGACGGCCGCGGATACTCTACCCGCCAGGTGCGCGGCATCCAGGACGGCAAGGCCGTGTACCTGTGCACCGCCTCCTTCCAGGTGCCCGAGCCCGGACCGGATCACCAGCCGGCCATGCCGGAGGCTCCCGGCCCGGAGAGCCTCCCGAGCGCGGCAGAGACCCTCGGCGACGAGTCGGGCGCCGCCGGACCCCGCGGCGACGCGGCGCGCTACTGGTCGCACGGGCGCAGCTTCGACCATCGCCACGTGCCCGGCCCGCTCTACCTGAGTGCGGACGGCGAGCGCGTTCCGCACCAGGCCGTCTGGGTGAAGGCCTTCGACCGGCTGGGCGACGATCCCGACCTGCACCGGCTCGCGCTTGCCTACGTGTGCGACTACACCATCCTCGAGCCCCTCCTCCGCGTGCTCGGGATGCCATGGGCCGAGCCCGGCCTCGTCACGGCGAGCCTCGACCACGCGATGTGGTTCCACCGCGAGGCCCGGGCGGACGACTGGCTCCTCTACGCGCAGGAGGCCGCCTCGCTCAGCAGCGGCCGCGGCCTCGGTCTCGGCCGGTTCTTCGACCGCGGCGGCCGGCTCGTGGCGACCGTCGCGCAGGAGGGCCTCATCCGCCCGCCCGTCGTCTGAACGCGACTCATCGACACGCGACTCATCGACACAGAGAGAAACAGAAAGGTACGGCAATGGAGCTGTCACCCTCGGCCCACGTGGACACCTTCACGCGGGAGAATCTGCCCCCGCAGGAGAGCTGGCCCGTCTTCGAGTTCACCCTCCCCGAACTCCAGTACCCCGAGCGGATGAACGCCGCGACCGTGCTCCTCGACGACACGATCGCCCGGCTCGGCGCCGATCGGGTCGCCCTGCGCACCCCGGGGGGCGAGACCTGGAGCTACGGCGACCTGCTCGCGGCCGCCAATCGCGTGGCGCACGTGCTCGTCGACGACCACGGGATCGTCCCCGGCAACCGCGTCATGCTCCGGATGCCCAACAACCCCTGGGCGGTCGCCTGCTGGCTCGCCGTGCTCAAGGCCGGCG
>JBIQHP010000008.1:0-12061 GCA_044508495.1 Clavibacter sp. | reverse complement strand
CCCACCTCGGGCACGACGGGGATGCCCAAGGTCACGATGCACTTCCATCGCGACATCCTCGCCAACGCCGACACCTTCGCCCGGCACATCGTGAGGATGCAGCCGGACGACCTGTGCGCCGGCAGCGCGCCCCTCGCCTTCACCTTCGGGCTCGGCGGGCTCGTCGTGTTCCCGCTGCGCTTCGGCGCCGCCACGCTCCTCGTCGAGAAGGCCACGCCGGTCGAGTTCGCGGAGCTCACCGAGAAGCATGGAGTGACCGTGCTCTACACCGCGCCGACCGCCTACCGGGCCATCCTCAAGGAGGGCAAGGGCGATGCGCTCCGGGGGCTGCGCGTCGGCGTCTCGGCCGGCGAGCACCTCCCGAAGGAGACCTGGGAGGGGGTCGAGGCGGCGACCGGCATCCGGCTCGTCGACGGGATCGGGTCGACCGAGCTGCTGCACGTCTTCATCTCCGCCGCGGGCGACGACATCCGTCCCGGCTCCACGGGCAAGGCCGTCCCCGGCTATCGCGCCACGATCCTCGGGGACGACGGCGAGGAGCTCGGCCCGAACGAGATGGGCCGGCTCGGCGTCATCGGCCCGACCGGATGCCGCTACCTCGACGACGAGCGTCAGGGCAACTACGTCTCGGGCGGTTGGAACGTGACGGGCGACACCTACCTCAGGGACGAGGACGGCTACTTCCACTACCAGGCCCGCTCCGACAGCATGATCGTCACCTCCGGCTACAACGTGGGCGCCCCCGAGGTGGAGGCCGCGATCGACCAGCATCCGGATGTCCTGGAGTCCGCGGTCGTCGGACGGCCAGACCCCGACCGGGGCATGGTCATCGCGGCCTACGTCGTCCCGCGCGAGGGAGTCGAGCCCGGGGACGCGCTCGCCGAGTCGATCAAGGCCTTCGTCAAGGAACGGCTCGCGATCTACAAGTGCCCGCGGCGGATCGACTTCGTGACCGAGCTGCCGCGGAACCCGAGCGGCAAGCTGCAGCACTTCCGCCTGCGCGAGCGGGCGGCCGCGGATGCTGCCGGCAGCGACGCGGAGTCCACCGCATGAGGATCGCCGTCATCGGCGGCGGCCCGGGCGGCCTGTACTTCGCCGCGCTCATGAAGCAGCTCGACGCCCGTCACGACATCACGGTGTGGGAGCGCAACGCCGCCGACGACACCTTCGGCTTCGGCGTCGTCTTCAGCGACGAGACCCTCGGCGGGATCGCCAACGCCGATCCGGTCATCGCCCGGCAGATGGAAGAGCGGTTCGCCCGGTGGACGGACATCGATATCATCGTCGACGGCCGCATGAGCACCATCGGCGGCCAGGGCTTCGCGGCCATGGGCCGCAAGGAGCTGCTCTCCCTCCTCCAGGAGCGCTGCGCCGAGCTCGGCGTCACCGTGCTCTTCTCGACGCTCGCCCCCGAGACGGACTCGCTCCTGCGGGACTACGACCTCGTCATCGCGGCCGACGGCCTGAACTCGACGGCCAGGGCGCTCTACGCCGAGAGCTTCCGGCCGTCCGTCGACGTGCGCAGGTCGAAGTACATGTGGCTCGGGATCGACCGCGCCTTCGAGGCCTTCACCTTCATCGTCAAGACGACCCCTCACGGCGTCATGCAGATCCATGGCTACCCCTACTCGGCCGGGGGCAGCACCTTCATCGTCGAGATGCACGAGAAGGTGTGGCGCGCGGCGGGCTTCGACGCGAGCGAGGGCCTCGTCTTCCCTCCCGGGGTGAGCGACACGGCCTCGATCGAGCGCGTCGCCGAGCTGTTCGCGGAGGAGCTCGGCGGGGGCGCCATCCTCTCGAACAACTCCAAGTGGCTGAACTTCACGACCGTGCGCAACGAGAACTGGAGGCACGAGAACCTCGTGCTGCTCGGGGACGCCGCCCACACCGCCCACTTCTCGATCGGGTCCGGCACCAAGCTCGCCATGGAGGACGCCCTCGCCCTCGCCGCCTGCCTGCACGAGCACGCTCGCGTCCCGGATGCCCTGCTCGCCTACGAGACCGAGCGGCGGCCGGTCGTCGAGTCGACCCAGCGCGCGGCCCAGGCCTCGCTCGAGTGGTTCGAGAACATCGGCCAGTACCGCGACCAGGAGTCCCTGCAGTTCAGCTTCAACCTGCTCACCCGCAGCCGGCGCATCACCCTCGACAACCTCGCGGTGCGCGACGGCGAGTTCGCCGAGCGGGTCGCGGCCGACTTCGCGGCGAGGATCGGAAGCGATCGCGTCGCCCCCCCGATGTTCCAGCCGCACCGCGTCGGCTCGCTCGAGCTTCAGAACCGGGTCGTGGTCTCCGCGATGGACATGTACTCGGCGGTCGACGGCGAGCCGGGCGACTTCCACCTCATGCACCTGGGCAGCAAGGCGGTCGGCGGGGCGGGACTCGTCATGACCGAGATGGTGTGCGTGTCGGCGGAGGGACGCATCACCCCCGGCTGCACGGGGCTCTACACCGACGGACAGGCGGACGGATGGCGGCGCATCGTCGACTTCGTCCACTCGAGCTCGTATGCGAGGATCGGCGTGCAGCTGGGCCACTCGGGACGCAAGGGCTCGACGAAGTTCATGTGGGAAGGCCTCGACGACCCGCTGCCCGAGGGCGGCTGGGACGTGCTCGGCCCCTCCGCGGTACCCTACGGCCCTGGCGGCAACCTCCCGCGCGAGGCGACGAGGGCGGATCTCGACCGCATCCGCGAGGAGTTCGTCGCCGCGACCGTCCGTGCGGCGGGGGCGGGCTTCGACCTGCTCGAGCTGCACGCCGCGCACGGCTACCTGCTCTCCTCCTTCCTCTCCCCCATCTCGAACCTTCGCACCGATGAGTACGGCGGCTCCCTCGAGAACCGCCTCCGGTATCCGCTCGAGGTCTTCGACGCCGTGCGCGCAGTGTGGCCGACCGAACGGCCGATGCTCGTGCGGATCTCCGCCCACGACTGGATCCCGGGCGGCAACACCGAGGAGGATGCCGTGGAGATCGCCGCCGCCTTCATCGCCCACGGCGCCGACGGCATCGACGTCTCGTCCGGGCAGATCGCCAAGGAGGAGCGCCCCGCGTTCGGCCGGAGCTACCAGACGCCGTTCGCCGACCGCATCCGCAGCACGGTCGCGAACGCGGCCGGCGTCACGGTCGTCTCGGTCGGGGCGATCTCCTCCTACGACGACGTCAACTCGATCCTGCTCGCCGGCCGTGCCGATCTCGTCGCACTCGGCCGCACCCACCTGTGGGATCCGCAATGGACCCTGCACGCCGCCGCCGACCAGGACTACCGGGGGGCCGGCGCCGAGTGGATCGCGCCGTTCCGGGCCGGGTCCCGCAAGCCGCCGACCGCGCGCACGGACGCCGTGCGCCCCCGCCTCTCGCTCCTCAAGCAGACCGACACCGACACCCCGCCCGCCCACATCCGCTGGACCCCCGCCGCCTCGCCGGTCGAGTAGCTGCGGTGCTCGCCGGTCGAGTAGCCTGCGCAGCAGGCGTATCGAGACCGGGTTTCGATACGCGCTGCGCGCTACTCAACCAGCGGAGTCCTCTCCCGCCGGTCGAGTAGCCTGCGCAGCAGGCGTATCGAGACCACCCCTGCGAAACACCTTTCGGCTGAGTCCCGGCAACTCCTCATATCGCCCCTCGATGAGCGCCTCCCGCTTGCGCCGCGACCACCCCTGGATCCGCTTCTCCATCGCGTAGGCCTCATCGATCCGCTCGAACTCCGCCGCGAAGACGAGGGTTACCGGTAAACGCCTTTTCGTATACTCGGAGCCCTTGCCGATCGAGTGCTGCCACACGCGGTGGTCCAGATCCCAGGTGCTGCCCACGTAGTAGCTGCCATCGCGGCACTCGAGAATGTAGGTGTGAGGCACCGGATGATTGTCGCCCACCGACACGACACCGAAGCGGTTATCCACAGCCTGGTTTCGATACGCGCTGCGCGCTACTCAACCAGCGGAGTCCTCTCCCGCCGGTCGAGTAGCCTGCGCAGCAGGCGTATCGAGACCTGGTTTCGATACGCGCTGCGCGCTACTCAACCAGCGGAGGCTTCGCCCGCTACAGCACCTTGGAGAGGAACGCCTTCGTGCGCTGATGCTGCGGGTTGCCGAGCACCTCGCGCGGGTCGCCCGACTCGACGACCACTCCGCCGTCCATGAAGACGAGCGAGTCGGCGACCTCCCGCGCGAATCCCATCTCGTGCGTCACGACGATCATCGTCATGCCGGACTCCGCGAGCTTCTTCATGACGTCGAGCACCTCGCCCACGAGCTCGGGGTCGAGCGCCGAGGTCGGCTCGTCGAAGAGCATGAGCTTGGGATCCATGGCGAGGGCCCTCGCGATCGCGACGCGCTGCTGCTGGCCGCCCGAGAGGTGAGCGGGGTAGGCATCCGCCTTGCTCTCGAGCCCGACGCGGGCGAGCAGCTCCCGGGCACGTGCCACGGCATCCGCCTTCGCCACGCCCTTGACCCGGATGGGCGCCTCGACGATGTTCTCGAGCGCGGTCATGTGCGGGAACAGGTTGAACCGCTGGAACACCATGCCGATGTCGCGTCGCTGGCGGGCCGCCTCCTTCGGGTGCAGCTCGTAGAGCTTGTCGCCGCGCTCCTCGTAGCCGACGAGCACGCCGTCGACCGTGAGGCGTCCGGCGTCGACGCGTTCGAGGTGGTTGATGCACCGCAGGAACGTCGACTTGCCCGAGCCGCTCGGACCCACGAGGCACAGGACCTCGCCGCGCGTGACCGTGAGCGAGATGCTCTTGAGCACCTCGTTCGAGCCGAAGCTCTTGGACACGCAGTCGGCATGCACCATCGGGGCGCCCGGTGCGACGGCGCTCATCCCTTTCCTCCTTCGCTGCGGTCGATGACGGTCGCCGGGGCCGTGACCAGGGGAACGGCACCGGTCTCGGTCGTCCCCTTCCTGTCGGGCCTCGCCTGCCCGACCCCGCGCGAGAAGCGCTTCTCGAGGAAGTATTGGCCGACCATGAGGATCGAGGTGAACAGCAGATACCAGGCCGAGGCGACGAGCAGCAGCGGGATCGGATCGAAGATGACGGCGGAGATGTCCCGCGAGCGTCCGTACAGGTCGAAGCTGAACGGCACGGCGGCGACGAGCGAGGTGGTCTTGAGCATCGAGATGACCTCGTTGCCCGTCGGGGGGATGATGATGCGCATGGCCTGCGGGATGACGACGCGGCGCATGGTCTGCAGCCAGGACATCCCGAGCGCGGTCGCCGCCTCATCCTGACCCTTGTCGACCGAGAGGATGCCGGCGCGCACGATCTCCGCCATGTAGGCGGCCTCGTTGAGGGAGAGCCCGATGACGGCGAGCCAGAACACGTCGATCGTGTTCTTCGTCTCGAGCGAGAGCCACGGCGCGGTGAACGGGATGCCGATGTCGATCGTGGAGTAGATGGTCGCGAACAGCCCCCAGAACACGAGCTGCACGTAGACCGGGGTGCCGCGGAAGATCCACAGGTAGAGCCAGGCGACGCCCTTGACGACCGGGTTCTCGGAGAGGCGCATCACCGCGAGCGCGATGCCGAGCACGATGGCGATGGCCATCGAGTAGACGGTGAGCAGCAGGGTGAATCCGGCCGCCTGGGAGATGCGCTTGTCGAAGATGTACTTCGCGAAGTTGTCCCAGCCGTAGGCCTCGCGCTGCGCGGCGTCGAGGACGAAGAGGGCGAGCAGCACGACGAGAACGACGGCGATGGCGATGCGCCACGGGTGCCTCAGGCGGATGGCCTTGATGGGGGCAGGCTGCCCGCCGCCGCTCGGCGACACGGTGTCCCGTGCCGCCGAGCGGCCAGAGTCCGGCGAGCTCATCGACCTAGCCGGCGGTCGCCGCGTTGATCGTGATCTTCGCGACCGCTCCGCTGTAGACCCCCCAGTTGTCGAGGATCTTCTTGTAGCTGCCATCGTCCATGAGCGACTGCAGCGCGGCCTGGACGGCCTTCACGAGCGCCGAGCCCTTCTTGACGGCGATGCCGTAGGGGGCGGTATCGAAGGAGTCGCCGGCGAGCTCGATCTTGTCGCTCTGCTGCGAGACCGCGTACTGCGTGATCGGCGAGTCCGCCGTCATGGCGTCGGCGCGACCGAGGGCGACGGCGTTCGTCGCCTCGTCCTGCTTCTCGAACTTGAGGATCGTGATGGCCGCCTTGCCGGCATCCGTGCACTCCTGCGACTTCGCGGGCAGCTCGTCGGTCTCCTCGTAGGTCGTCGCCTGAACGGCCACCGTGAGACCGCAGGCGTTCGCCGGGTCGACGGTCTTGCCGATCTGCTGAGCCCACTGGATGCCGGCCTGGTAGTAGTTGACGAAGTCGACGCTCTTCTCCCGCTCCTCGTTGTCGGTGAACGAGGAGAGCCCGATGTCGTAGGTGCCGCCGGTGATGCTCGGGATGATCTTGTCGAAGCTCGAGATCTGGTAGTCGGGAGTCAGGCCGAGCTTGGCCGCCATGGCGTTGCCGAGGTCGACGTCCCAGCCGATCGGATTGCCCGCGTCGTCCTTGTACTCATTGGGCGCGTAGGTCGGGTCGATCCCGATGACGAGCTTGCCGGCGGACTTGATCTCGTCGGGCAGCAGCGCGGCCGCCGCGGCGTCGACGCCGACTGCGGGGGTGTCGCCCCCGTTGCCACCGGGGGTGTCCGTGCTGTTGTCCACACATCCGGTGAGCAAAAGTGCTGCAGCGGCGACGATCGCCGGCAGCGCGTACTTGGTGCGCATTTCTGACCTTCTCTTCTCCTGGTGAATGGTGCCCGACGGGAGGAGGCGATGCGACTCGAGTGACGCGCGCCCCATTGTCACGCCGGCATCCGCAGCCTACTCCTGCACACCGTGCAAAATTCCGCTGCGGCAAGCCGGTCGACTGCCGAAAAGCTCAGGATGCGGCGGAAACCTGCGCGAACGGCGGGCGTCGACTGCACCGTTCCGAGGGAACGGCGACCTCACTCCTTCTTGCTGCCGGTCACGGCCTTCGCGTTCGCCTCGTAGGAGGTGTTCGTCGACTCGAAGAAGTTCACGAGCTCGTAGGTGTCGTTCGCGGTCGCCATCCACTTGGCCGGGTTCGAGACCTTGTACTCGGGATCGAAGCCGAGCTCCTCGAGCCGGCGGTCGGCGAGGTACTTGACGTACTGGTTGATGTAGGTCGCGTTGAGGCCGAGGATGCCGCCGGGGAGCAGGTCGCGGTTGTACTCCTCCTCCATCTCCACGGCATCCAGGATCATCTGCTTGATCTCGGCCGCGAACTCGGGAGTCTGAAGCTCGGGGTTCTCCTCGAGCACCGTGAGGATGAGGTTGATGCCGAACTTGAGGTGCAGCGACTCGTCGCGGATGACCCAGTCCATGAGCGAGCCGAAGTTGCGCAGGAGGTTCCGCTGCCGGAAGCTCAGCGCGACCATGAAGCCCGAGTAGAACCAGATCCCCTCGAGGATGATGTTGTACGCGACGAGGTTGCGCACGAAGTCCTGCTTGCCCTCCGTCGTCGTGATGTCGAGGGTCTCCTCGGTCATCCGCTTGATGAACCTGACCTGGAACTCCTCCTTGCGCGCCATCGACGGCACCTCGACGTGCGAGTTGTAGGCGGCCTCGCGGTCGATCGGGAAGGTCTCGAGCACGTACTCGAAGCTCATGCAGTGGTTGGCCTCCTCCCACATCTGTTTGGCGAGGTAGAGGTGGCACTCCGCCGCGTTGATGTAGGGGTAGACCCCGAAGGCGAGCGCCTTGTTGACGAGCAGCTCGTTCGGGTTGAAGTAGCTCATGAGGAACGTGATCGCGTGGCGCTCCTCATCCGTCATCTTCTTGAAGTCGGCGATGTCCTGGTCGAGCTGGATCTCGTTCGGGAACCAGGTGTTCGCGACCGCCTGGTCGTAGAGGTCCATGGCCCACTGGTACTTGACCGGCTTGAGCAGCAGCCCCTCCTGCACGCCCGTACCGAGAATCCCTGACATCGTTCTCTTCCTGTTTCTCTTCGTGTGGTTTCGATACGCCGCCTGCGGCGGCTACTCAACCAGCGGTGACTTCTACTGGCAGCTGTCGCACTGCAGCTCGTCCATCGGGTCTGATGGAACGAAGTACTCCTCGTTGTCCATCACTCGCCGCCCTTCGGCGCGAGCCCGGCGAAGCCGAAGCCCTTGCGCGCGGGGGCGGATGCCGCCGCCGGCTCAGCCGGAGCGCCCGCCGCCGCGAATCCGCGCTTGGCCCCCGCGTCGATCTCCTCGGCCTTGTTGACCTTGACGGTCGACTGCTCGGCCTGGTGCCGCGGCTTCATGTGCAGGTAGTAGGTCGTCTTGACGCCGCGCTCCCAGGCGCCGTAGTAGATGTCCATCATCTCGCCGAGGTCGCGCGTCTCGAGGTACATGTTGCGGCTGATGGCCTGGTCGATCCACTTCTGGGCGCGCGCGGCGACCTCGAGGAAGGCGTACGGCGAGAGCTGGAAGCTCGTCTTGTACACCTCCTTGAGGTGGTCGGGGATCGAGTCGATTGTCTGGATGTCGCCCTGGCTGCGCAGGATCGACTCGCGAACGCTCCCCCACAGCCCGAGCTCCTGCAGGTCGCGCACGAGGTTGCGGTTGACCTCGAGGAACTTGCCCGAAGAGGTCGACCGGCTGAAGATCTGCGTGAACTGCGGGTCGAGCCCCGGCGTCGTCCCGGCGACGAGGCCGATGGATGCCGTGGGCGCGATCGCCATGAGCGTCGCGTTGCGCATCCCGCCCTTGACCTTCGCGCGCAGGGCGTCCCAGTCGAGGCGGGTCGTGCGGTTGACCGTGATGGGCACCCCGCGGTCCTCCTCGGTCTTGGCGATGCTGTCGAGCGGCACCATGCCCTTCGACCAGCCCGAGCCCTCGAAGTTCGGGTAGGAGCCCCGTTCCTTGGCGAGCTCGGTCGACTCGTCGATCGCGGCGTAGGAGACGTGCTCCATGATCTCGTCGATGAGGTCGTAGGCCTCCTCGCTCTCGTAGCTGTAGCCCATCCGCTCCACGACATCCGTGAAGCCCATGACGCCGAGGCCCACCGCGCGGTTCTGCTGGTTCGAGAAGTCGGCCTCGGGCACGCTCGACTTCGTGATGTCGATGAGGTTGTCGAGCTGGCGCACCGCGATGCGGGCCGACTCCTCGATCTTCGCGAAGTCCATGCCTCCTCCATCCAGCAGGTGCTGCGAGAGGTTGATCGAGGCGAGGTTGCAGACCGAGACGTTGTCGAGGTCCTGCGGGAGGCAGATCTCGGTGCACAGGTTCGAGAGGTGGATCGTGCCGGTGTTGTTGTTGAGGGCGCGATTGTTGATCGTGTCCTTCCAGGTGAGCCACGGGTGGCTCGACGCGGAGAGGGAGATGAGGATCGCCTTGAACTGCTCACGCGCGGTCGTCTTCTTGAACATCCGGAGCTCGCCGGCCTCGGCCATCGCCGCGTACTCCGCGTAGCGCTCGGAGAAAGCTTTGCCGTAGAGCTCGTTGAGGTCGGCGACCTCGAGCGGGTCGAAGAGATACCAGTCCTCGTCGTTCTGCACGCGCTTCATGAACTCGTCGCTGATCCACACCGCGGTATTGGCGGTGCGCGTGCGGCGATAGGGGTCGCCGGAGTTCTGCCTCAGGTCGAGGAACTCGGGGAAGTCGAGGTGCCAGTTCTCCATGTAGAAGCACAGCGCGCCGAACTTCTTGCCGCCGCGGCTCACGGCGCGCAAGACCGAGTCGATCGTGTGCATGAACGGGATCGGACCCGTCGACGTCGTGTTGTTGCTCCGGATGGGCGAGCCCTGGGCGCGCAGCTTGGTGACCGAGAGCCCGATCCCGCCGGTTCCCTTGGTGAGCCACATGACGTCGCGCGTGGTCTTGGCGATGTGCTCGATGTCGTCCTGCATCTCCATGACGAAGCAGTTGGCGAGCTGCGGGTAGCTCGTGCCCGCGTTCACGAGGGTCGAGCCCGCGGCGAGGTACTCGAGCTTCGACATCTTCTCGTAGAACCGGATGGCCTGCGCGTTGGGGTCGGCCTCATTGAGCGAGAGGCCCATCGCGATGCGCATCCAGAAGTACTGCGGAACCTCGAGGGCGTCGCCGTTGCGGCCCTTGATCCCGTAGCGGTTGTTGAGGGTGACGACGCCGATGTACTTGAGCAGGTCGTCGTGGGCGGGCTCGAGGGTCTTCGCGAGCAGGTCGAGGTCGAACATCTCGATCAGCCGCGTGTCGAGCAGCCCCTCCTCGACGCCGCGGCGGATGTTGGGCTCGAAGTGCTCGACGTGCAGGCGGCGGAGCTCCTCGTCGGTCTCGTAGTCGCCGAGCACGCGCTTGTAGATCGTCTTGAGGAGCAGGCGGGCGGCGACGGTGTCGAACTCGGGGTCGTCCTTGACGTTCTGGAGCGCGACCTGGATGACCGCCTCGTCGAGCTGCTGGGTCGTGATGCCGTCGAAGAGCGTCAGCTCGAGCTCGCTCGCGATCTGGGTGACCCAGGTGATGTTCTCGTCGAGGCCGGCGCTGGCCCTCTCGATCGCGAGGTTGATCTTGTTGGCGTCGTACGGCTCGCGCTGCCCGTTGCGCTTGACGACGGTGATGGCCATATGAGAACTCCCGAATCCTTGAGAGAAAGCCGTTCCGACCGGCGGTTCCCTCTCCCCGAACAGGCCCCGGACGGACCCGCGAAACACGCTGCGCCTTGCCCGATCCGACCGAATCCAGGGGTTCGGCCCTTCCTTGCTCTGTTGCAGTCCCATCACTATATAGCGGGTATTCGGCAATCGCTAAACCCAATATGTAGTGGGCGTGTCATCCACAATTGTGCATAACTCGGGCGAGTTCTGCACAGGCTGTGAGTCCATTTTCGGGCCTGCCACCGACATCCGGATGCGCCCCCGACGGCCGCGGCGCGGCACCGGCCGGCGACCCGCCCGCCGATAGACTTGGACTCTCGTGGACAGCTACTGGAACCTCCTGCGCACGCGCGGGGTCGCGCGCATCATGTCCGCGCAACTGCTCGCGAGATTCCCGTTCGGGATGCTCTCCCTCGCCTTCCTGCTGCACATCGAGCGCCTCCACCACTCCTACGGGGCGGCCGGCCTCGTGCTCGCGGCGACGAGCGTCGGGCAGGCGATCGCGGGGCCGCTCACGAGCCGGTGGATGGGCGTCTGGGGGATGCGGAGAGTGCTCGTCCTCACCCTCGCGGTGTGCGCGACCGCCCTCGGGGTCATCGCCTTCGCCCCCGTCCTCCCGGTGCCGATCTACATGGTCATCGGGTTCGTGGCGGGGCTCAGCAGCCCGCCCATCCAGCCCGCGGTGCGCACCATCTATCCCAAGATGGTGAACTCGCGCCAGCTCACGCCGCTCTTCTCGCTCGACGCCTCGGCCCAGGAGGTCATCTGGGTCGTCGGCCCGGTCATCACGACCTTCGTCGCGACGCAGGTGAGCACCGTGCTCGCGGTCGTGCTCGCCATGGCGTTCCTTGTGGTCGGCGGGATCTGGTTCATCTCCTCCCCCGAGGTCGGACGCGTGCGCATCCCGCGCAGCCGGCGCCGGCTCGGGGTCGTGCTCTCGCGGCCGGCCGTGCTGCTCGCGACGGTCACCGGGTTCCTGCTCGTCGGCGCGTGCGCGGCTGTCGAGGCGGGCGTCGTCGCGACCTTCGGGCACGACAGCCCGAACTCCGGGATCGTGCTCGCGATCTTCTCGGTCGGCTCGCTCATCGGAGGACTCGCCTTCGGCCACATCCCGATCGGACCCTGGGCGCTTGCTCGGCGGATGTTCATCATGTTCCTCGGGATGGCGGTCGCCGCCGCCTCGCTCGAGTTCTGGTGGCTCGCCCTCTCGCTCGCCCTCGCCGGCGTCGGCATCGCCCCCGCGCTCGCGGTCATGTTCGCGATCGTCTCGGCGAGCGTCAAGTTCAGCGAGACCGCCGAGGCCTACGGCTGGGTCGGGACCGGCCAGCTCATCGGCGCCGCCCTCGGCTCCGCCGCCGCGGGGTTCATGATCGACGCCTTCGACGCACCCGGCGCCTTCTGGGTCGCGATCGCCTTCGCCTTCGTCGGTTTCGTCATCCCCGTCGTGTTCCGGCGCGCGCATCCGGATCTGCGCGGGCGCGACGCGAGCCCCATCCCCGACACCGAGCC
>JBIQHP010000132.1:0-4322 GCA_044508495.1 Clavibacter sp. | reverse complement strand
CTCGTGCTCTCGCACAACAAGACGCTCGCCGCCCAGCTCGCGAACGAGTTCCGCGAGCTCATGCCGAACAACGCGGTCGAGTACTTCGTCTCCTATTACGACTACTACCAGCCAGAGGCCTACGTTCCCCAGACCGACACCTTCATCGAGAAGGACAGCTCGATCAACGCCGAGGTCGAGCGGCTGAGGCACTCCACGACGAACTCCCTGCTCAGCAGGCGCGACGTGGTCGTCGTGTCGACCGTCTCGTGCATCTACGGCCTCGGCGCCGCCGAGGAGTACCTCGAGGCCATGGTCGCGCTCCAGGTGGGCCAGACGATCCCGCGCGACCAGCTCATCCGCCGGCTCGTCGCGATGCAGTACCAGCGCAACGACGTCGACTTCTCCCGCGGCAAGTTCCGGGTGCGGGGCGACACGATCGAGATCATCCCGGTCTACGAGGAGCACGCGATCCGGATCGAGCTCTTCGGGGACGAGATCGAGGCGCTCTACACGCTCCACCCGCTCACCGGCGACGTCATCAGCTCCATGGACTCCGTCTCGCTCTTCCCGGCGACGCACTACGCCGCGAGCCCGCAGACCATGCACCGCGCCATCGGCACCATCCGCGAGGAGCTCGCGGAGCGGCTGGCCGAGCTCGAGCGCCAGGGCAAGCTCCTCGAGGCGCAGCGCCTGCGCATGCGCACGACCTTCGACCTCGAGATGATGGAGCAGATCGGCTTCTGCAGCGGCATCGAGAACTACTCCCGGCACATCGACGGCCGCAGCGCCGGCGAGCCGCCGAACTGCCTGCTCGACTACTTCCCGGAGGACTTCCTCGTCGTGATCGACGAGTCGCACGTGACCGTGCCCCAGATCGGCGCGATGTACGAGGGGGACGCGAGCCGCAAGCGCACGCTCGTCGAGCACGGGTTCCGGCTCCCGAGCGCCCTCGACAACCGGCCGCTCACCTGGACCGAGTTCCTCGAGCGCGTGGGCCAGAAGGTCTACCTCTCCGCGACCCCGGGCCGCTACGAGCTCGGGATCACCGACAGCGTCGTCGAGCAGGTCATCCGCCCGACCGGTCTCGTGGACCCCAAGATCGTCGTGAAGCCGAGCAAGGGCCAGATCGACGATCTGCTCGAGGAGATCCGGCTGCGCGCGGAGCGGAACGAGCGCGTGCTCGTGACGACCCTCACCAAGAAGATGGCCGAGGAGCTCACCGACTACTTCACCGAGGCCGGCGTGCGGGTGCGCTACCTGCACTCGGACGTCGACACGCTGCGGCGCGTCGAGCTGCTCACCGAGTTGCGCCAGGGGGTGTTCGACGTGCTCGTCGGCATCAACCTCCTGCGCGAGGGTCTCGACCTGCCCGAGGTCTCGCTCGTGTCGATCCTCGACGCCGACAAGGAGGGCTTCCTGCGCTCCTCGACCTCGCTCATCCAGACGATCGGGCGCGCGGCCCGCAACGTCTCGGGCGAGGTGCACATGTACGCCGACGTGCTCACCGACTCGATGAAGCAGGCCATCGAGGAGACGACCCGCCGCCGCGAGAAGCAGGTCGCCTACAACACGGCGAACGGCATCGACCCGACCCCGCTGCGCAAGCGCATCGCCGACATCACGGATGTCCTCGCGCGCGAGGACGCCGACACCGAGCAGTTCCTGGCCGGGCGCGACGGCCGGAAACGGGCTCCGACCCCGGCGCTGCGGACGACCGGGCTCGCGGCGAGCGGCGCGAACGACCTCGAGGCGATCATCCGGGATCTCAACGAGCAGATGCTCCAGGCGGCGGGGGAGCTCAAGTTCGAGCTCGCCGCCCGCCTGCGGGACGAGGTGGCCGACCTCAAGAAGGAGCTGCGCCAGATGGAGGCGGCCGGCCATCTCTAGCGCCGCCGGTCCGATGTCGGTGGCCTCGGTAGAATGGTGAGAGTGTCCATGCCCCAGATCAGCGCGGTCGATGCGCCAGACGAGTCCGCCGACCTCGACGAGTCCGCGATGCTCGCGACGATCGCCGGGCGGCAGCTCGGCAACGACGTGCTGAGCGTGCGCGGCGCGCGCGTGCACAACCTCAAGAACCTGGATCTCGAGATCCCGCGCGACTCGCTCGTCGTCTTCACCGGGCTCTCCGGCTCGGGCAAGTCGAGCCTCGCCTTCGACACGATCTTCGCCGAGGGCCAGCGCCGCTACGTCGAGTCGCTCTCCGCCTACGCCCGTCAGTTCCTCGGCCAGGTCGACCGCCCGGATGTCGACTTCATCGAGGGGCTGAGCCCCGCGGTCTCGATCGATCAGAAGTCGACCAACCGCAACCCGCGCTCCACGGTCGGCACGATCACCGAGATCTACGACTACATGCGGCTTCTCTGGGCGCGGATCGGCATCCCGCACTGCGCGGAGTGCGGCGAGCGCATCGAGCGACAGACCGTGCAGCAGATCGCCGACCAGCTCATGGAGCTCGAGGCCGGAACCCGCTATCAGGTCGTGGCCCCGGTCGTCTCGCAGAAGAAGGGCGAATTCGTCGACCTGTTCAGGGAGCTCGCCGCGAGCGGCTACTCCCGTGCCCTCGTCGACGGCGAGCAGGTGCAGCTGAGCGAGCCGCCGACCCTCAAGAAGCAGTACAAGCATGACATCGCCGTCATCGTCGACCGCCTCGTGGCGGCCGACGACATCCTCACCCGGCTCACCGACTCGCTCGAGACGGCGCTGCGGCTCACCGACGGGCTCGTGTCGATCAACTTCGTCGACGGGACCGGGCCGGATGCCTGGCGCAGCTTCTCCGAGAAGCTCTCCTGCCCCAACGGCCACCCCGTCCAGCTCACCGAGATCGAACCGCGGACGTTCTCCTTCAACGCCCCCTTCGGCGCCTGCCCGGAGTGCTCGGGTCTCGGAACCCGGATGTCGGTCGACTCCGAGCTGCTCCTGGGAGACCCGTCGCTGAGTCTGGCCGAAGGCGTCATCCTGCCCTGGACGCAGTCCGGCAAAGGCCTCTTCAACTACTTCCAGCGGCTTCTCGAAGGGCTCGCCGCGGATCTCGAGTTCTCGCTCGAGACCCCGTGGTCCGAGCTCTCCGACGAGGTGCGCACGGCGATCCTCCGCGGCAACGACTTCAAGGTCACGGTGAAGTGGAAGAACCGCTTCGGCCGGGAGATGAAGTATTCGACGGGGTTCGAGGGCGTCATGCCCTACATCGAGCGCAAGTACCACGAGGCGGAGAGCGACTCGGCACGGCAGCGCTGGGCCAACTACCTCAGGGAGATCCCCTGCGCGGTCTGCGAGGGGAAGCGGCTCAAGCCCGAGGTGCTCGCGGTCACGGTCGGCGGCCACAGCATCGCCGCCGTCTCCGACCTGAGCCTCGAGAGCTCCTTCGCCTTCATGAACGACGTCGTGCTCGACGCGCGGGAGGCGAAGATCGCCGCCGCGGTGCTGCGCGAGATCCGGGCCCGGCTCGAGTTCCTGCTCGAGGTCGGCCTCGGCTACCTCAACCTCGCGCGCGCGGCCGGGTCGCTCTCGGGGGGAGAGGCCCAGCGCATCCGGCTCGCCACCCAGATCGGCTCGGGGCTCACCGGGGTGCTCTACGTGCTCGACGAGCCGAGCATCGGGCTCCACCAGCGCGACAACCGCCGGCTCATCGAGACACTCGTGAAGCTCCGCGACCTCGGGAACACCCTCATCGTCGTCGAGCACGACGAGGACACCATCCGCACGGCGGACTGGATCGTCGACATCGGCCCGGGGGCCGGCGAGCACGGAGGAGAGGTCGTCCATTCGGGAGGCTACGAGGAGCTCCTGGCGAACCCGCGCTCGATCACCGGGGACTACCTCTCCGGGCGCCGCAGCATCGCGACGCCCTCGACGCGCAGGCCGGTCGATCCCGGCCGCATCCTCACCGTCGAGGGTGCGAAGGCGAACAACCTCAAGGACGTGACGGTCGGGTTCCCGCTCGGCACCTTCGTCGCCGTGACCGGGGTGAGCGGCTCGGGCAAGTCCTCGCTCGTCAACGACATCCTCTATCGCTCCCTCGCGAACCAGCTCAACGGCGCCCGCCAGATCCCGGGGCGCCACACGAGGATCACCGGCCTCGACAACCTCGACAAGGTCGTGCACGTCGACCAGGCTCCGATCGGCCGCACCCCGCGCTCGAACCCCGCGACCTACACAGGCGTCTTCGATCGCATCCGGACGCTCTTCTCGGAGACGGCGGAGGCCAAGGCGCGCGGCTACCTCCCCGGGCGATTCAGCTTCAACGTCAAGGGCGGGCGCTGCGAGAACTGCTCGGGCGACGGCACGATCACGATCGAGATGAACTTCCTGCCCGACGTCTACGTCGTGTGCGAGGTCTGCGG
>JBIQHP010000131.1:0-4369 GCA_044508495.1 Clavibacter sp. | reverse complement strand
TCGCGAGCAACGAGGTGCGCATCCTCTCGCCCATCCCCGGCAAGAGCGCGATCGGCGTCGAGATCCCCAACACCGACCGGGAGATCGTCTCGCTCGGCGACGTGCTGCGCTCCAAGGCGAGCACCTCGAGCCCGCACCCCATGACGATCGGCGTCGGCAAGGACGTCGAGGGCGGCTTCGTCGTCGCCAACCTCGCCAAGATGCCGCACCTGCTCGTCGCCGGCTCGACCGGATCGGGCAAGTCGAGCTTCATCAACTCGATGATCACGAGCCTGCTCATGCGCGCCAAGCCCGCCGAGGTGCGCATGGTGCTCATCGACCCCAAGCGCGTCGAGCTCGCCCACTATGCCGGTGTCCCGCACCTCATCACGCCCATCATCACGAACCCCAAGAAGGCCGCCGAGGCGCTCTCCTGGGTCGTCAAGGAGATGGACATGCGCTATGACGACCTCGCGAGCTTCGGCTACCGGCACATCGACGACTTCAACGCGGCGGTCGTCGCGGGGGAGATCACGCTGCCCGAGGGGAGCGAGCGCAAGCTCCGGCCGTACCCGTATCTCCTCGTCGTCGTCGACGAGCTCGCCGATCTCATGATGGTCGCCCCGCGCGACGTCGAGGACTCGATCGTGCGGATCACGCAGCTCGCGCGGGCGTCCGGCATCCACCTCGTGCTCGCGACCCAGCGGCCGAGCGTCGACGTCGTCACGGGTCTCATCAAGGCCAATGTGCCGAGCCGGCTCGCCTTCGCGGTGAGCAGCATGACCGACTCGCGCGTCATCCTCGACCAGCCGGGGGCCGACAAGCTCATCGGCCAGGGCGACGCGCTCTTCCTGCCCATGGGCGCCTCGAAGGCCATGCGCGTACAGGGTGCCTGGGTGAGCGAGAGCGAGGTCGCCGCGGTCGTCAAGCACGTCACGGCGCAGGCGCGGCCCGAGTACCGCAAGGACGTCGACGCGGCGACCGAACGGCGCGAGATCGACGGGGACATCGGCGACGACCTCGACGTGCTGCTCGCCGCGGCCGAGCTCGTCGTGAGCACGCAGTTCGGGTCGACCTCGATGCTCCAGCGCAAGCTGCGGGTCGGCTTCGCCAAGGCGGGGCGGCTCATGGACCTCCTCGAGTCGCGGGAGATCGTCGGTCCCTCCGAGGGTTCCAAGGCGCGCGACGTGCTCGTCTCGGTCGAGCAGCTGCCGGCCGTGCTCGCGAGACTGCGGGGCGACGGCCCGGCGGATCCGGGCGCGGAGGCTGCGAACGGATACGATGTGGTCGAGGGCTCGTCAGACGAGGATGCCTGGAAGCTGACCGACAGGGAGTAAGGGTGCCACTCCCCGCGACGTCGCCGCCGGAGGGCAGGAGCAATCCGATGCGCGGCAGGGTCGCCCGCAGCGGGGACACCCCGGCGAGCACCGGGAACGTCGCGAACATCGTCACCGTCGTGCGCATCCTGCTCGCCCCGGTCTTCATCTGGCTGCTCGTCGCTGACAAGTACGGCGCCGACGGCCAGGAGTTCGGGCTCCTGCGCTATCTCGCCGCCGGCATCTTCATCCTCGCGATCGTGACCGACAGCGTCGACGGGCTTCTCGCGCGGCGGCAGAACCTCGTGACCGACTTCGGCAAGCTCCTCGACCCGATCGCCGACAAGGTGCTCATCGGCGGCGCCCTCGTGACCCTCTCCATCCTCGGGGAGCTGTGGTGGTGGGTCACGATCGTCATCCTCGTGCGCGAGTTCGGCATCACCGCGTTCCGGCTCGCGGTCGTGCGGGACCGGGTCATCCCCGCCTCGCGCGGCGGCAAGCTCAAGACCATCGTGCAGGCGGTCGCGATCTCGTTCTACCTCGTGCCGGTCTGGCTCCTGCTCGGCGAGTGGATGCACTGGTTCAACGCCGTGCTCATGGGGGTCGCCCTCCTCTTCACGATCGTCACGGGGATCGACTACCTCGTGAAGGCCGTGCGCCACTCGCGCTCGGCAGAGGGGTCCGGCTGAGATGTCCGGCTCCGCCGGCTCTGCAGCCCAGCTCGTCGAGGAGCTCGCCGCGCGCAGCCTCACGGTCGCGGTCGCCGAGTCGCTCACCGGCGGCCTCCTGGTCGCCGAGCTCATCCGGCCGGCCGGAGCGTCCGCCGTCGTCCTCGGCGGCATCGTCGCCTACAGCACGGAGCTCAAGCGCACCCTGCTCGGCGTCGACGGAGCGCTCCTCGCCGAGCACGGACCCGTGCATCCGGATGTCGCCGGCCAGCTCGCGAGGAACGTGCGCGACCGTCTCGCCGTCGCCGGTCGTGCGGCCGACGTCGGCATCGCGACGACGGGTGTCGCAGGCCCGGACCCGCAAGGCGGGCAGCAGCCGGGCACGGTCTACCTCGGGCTCTCCTTCGGCGCGGACACGCTCGTGCGCGAGCTGTCCCTGAGCGGTTCGCGAGACGAGATCCGCGCCCGGACGGTCGCCGAGGCCCTCCGCTGGGTGGGAGAGGCACTCGAACGGGGACTGGTCCCGAGGGGGGAATAGCTCCAGCATCGATCTCGTTACAACTGGTGATTCACAATGACCCTACAGAGAGCAGTGGTTAGAGTTTGATCGCACGAGGTTGTAAAGTGACGGGGCCGATTGGCGCCGCGGCAGCACAGCTTGACACAATGGAAGATCTCGACAGGAAGAGGAGGGTCCCATGGTTCTAGTCCGTCAGGAAATCGGAGACGTTCTCCGGGACTTTCGTCTGCAGAAGGGCCGCACCCTCCGCCAGGTCGCGAGCAAGGCCTCCGTCGCGCTCGGCTACCTCTCCGAGGTGGAGCGCGGCCAGAAGGAGGCGAGCTCCGAGATCCTCGCCTCGGTCGCGGATGCCCTGGAGACCCCGATCTCCGTCATCATGCGCGAGGTGGGCGACCGCCTCGCCGTCATCGAGGGCATCAACATCATCCCCGACACGGTGCCCGACGACCTCGTCGCCGACTTCGACACGGAGCTGGTAGCCCGCTGACCGTGCGGCTCAGCGAGTTCCGGCGCGCGGTCGCGGAGGAGTTCGGCGAGACCTTCGGCGCTGCGCTCACGCGCGATCTCGTCCTCGGCGAGGTCGGCGACCTGACCTCGGAGCAGGCGATCGCGGCCGGCGTCCCGGTGCGGGACATCTGGCTGGCGCTGTGCCGGACCAACGACGTGCCGGAGAACCGGTGGCATGGAGCCGGGCTCCGCAGGCCGCGATGAACGCGTGACACGCCGGGCGCGGGACATCGAACATTTCTTCGCAGGTGTGTAGGCTCTTTCACAGCAGCCATCGAAGAGGAGTTGTCCACAGTCCGCCCGTCGGTGCCGGGAAATGTCACCGGTGAAGCGTACTGTCTGACTCATCGGCGATAGCAGCCGAACGCCTTGTCGCGGTACCCACTGGCCCTGCACCATCGGCAGCGGGAGGAACGGCAGCCTACAGGCACACCGCACCGATCACGAAGGAGTCATCATGGCAACATCAGCAGATCGCGAGAAGGCGCTCGACACCGCCCTCGCCCAAATCGACCGCCAGTTCGGCAAGGGCTCCGTCATGCGCCTCGGCAGCGACGAGCGCGCCCCGGTCGCGGTCATCCCGACGGGGTCGATCGCCCTCGACGTCGCGCTCGGGATCGGCGGGCTGCCGCGCGGTCGCATCGTCGAGATCTACGGACCGGAGTCCTCCGGCAAGACGACGCTCACCCTCCACGCGATCGCGAACGCGCAGCGCGGTGGCGGCATCGCGGCGTTCATCGACGCGGAGCACGCGCTCGACCCCGAGTACGCGAAGGCGCTCGGCGTCGACATCGACTCCCTCCTGGTCTCCCAGCCGGACACCGGCGAGCAGGCGCTCGAGATCGCCGACATGCTCGTGCGGAGCGGCTCGATCGACCTCATCGTCATCGACTCGGTCGCGGCGCTCGTGCCGCGCGCGGAGATCGAGGGCGAGATGGGCGACTCCCACGTCGGTCTCCAGGCCCGGCTCATGTCGCAGGCGCTGCGCAAGCTCACCGGCGGGCTGAGCCAGACCAACACGACGATGATCTTCATCAACCAGCTCCGGGAGAAGATCGGCGTGTTCTTCGGGAGCCCGGAGACCACCGCGGGCGGCAAGGCGCTCAAGTTCTACGCCTCGGTGCGGCTCGACATCCGGCGCATCGAGACCCTCAAGGAGGGCACGGATGCCGTGGGCAACCGTACGCGCGTGAAGGTCGTCAAGAACAAGATGGCCCCGCCGTTCAAGCAGGCGGAGTTCGACATCCTGTACGGCTCCGGCATCTCGCGCGAGGGCAGCCTCATCGACTTCGGCGTCGAGCACGAGATCGTCAAGAAGTCGGGCGCCTGGTACACCTACGACGGCGACCAGCTCGGCCAGGGCAAGGAGAACTCGCGCA
>JBIQHP010000130.1:2475-4475 GCA_044508495.1 Clavibacter sp. | reverse complement strand
TGAGGATGACGACGAACGCCGACACGAGCATGAGCCCGATGACGAGGCGGTTGCGGGCGCTCGTCGACACGGCGTCGCCGGCTGCAGCGTTGCCGGCCGTGCTGTCGGTGGCGTCGTCGAGGGTCGGAACTGCAGGCTCGTTCATGGGTTCTTTTCCAAGTCAGGGAGTGTGACGCGCTCTGGATGGAGCACAGGAGGAGTCTCGGTTATTCCCCCGACATCCGCGCGCCCGGTCAAAGATAGACCTCGCGGGCCGCCTGGCCAAGTCGGAGGCCGTCATCGGGAGGTTACTCCCGGTTTCCCCGTGTGACGTCACGAACCGACGCCCCGCACCGGCTGGGGTTACCGTCCAGTCATGACTCTCATCGACACCGTCTCCGTTCCTCCCATCGACTCCGCCGAGCGCGCCGAGCGGCTCGCCGAAGCGGGCGCCGCCTGGGCCGACCGCATCGCCGCCGACGCCTCCTCCGCCCACCTCACCTACCGCGTGCGCGGGACCGGAGAGGGGTCCGTCGCGAGTCGCATCACGGCGGGCTCCCACGAGTTCCTCGTGGACGAGCCGGCCGCGCTCGCGGGCGACGACGTCGCGGCGAGCCCGGTCGAGTTCGCGCTCGGCGCGCTCATCTCGTGCCAGATCGTCGTGTACCGGCTCTACGCGAACGCGCTCGGCATCCGCGTCGACGACATCGAGATCGCCGCCGAGGGCGATCTCGACGCGCGCCGCCTGTTCGGCATCGACGAGAGCGTGCGCGCCGGCTTCGGCGCCGTGCGGCTCGCGATCACCATCACCGGTCCCGAGGCCGAGGAGCGCTACCAGGAGCTGCGGGAGGCCGTGGATGCGCACTGCCCGGTCCTGGACCTGTTTGCCAATCCGACGCCGGTCGCGGTCACGGTCGCGAAGGGCTGATTCCGGGTCTTGACAGCAGAGGCGTGTCGTTCTATCGTCTAATAATCAACTAAAGAGTTGATAAAGCGATAGGTTGATCTGATGTCGGATGCTCCAAAGGATAACGCGCTCGACCATGCGTTCATGGCGCTCGCCGACCCGGTGAGGCGGGCCATCGTCGCCCGCCTCTCCCGGGGACCGGCGACGGTCAACGAGCTCGCGGCGCCCTTCGAGATCACCAAGCAGGCGGTGTCGAAGCACATCCAGGTGCTCGAGGGGGCTGGGCTCATCACCCGCACCCGGGATGGCCAGCGCAGGCCGTGCCATCTCGATCCGGCGGCGCTCGAGGCTCTCACCGGCTGGATCGACGCCTATCGATTGGTGGCCGAGCGGCACTCTGTTGATCAACCGCGTCGCCGACTCGACGCCGTGCTGGAAACGATCGAGGAGAAGAAGAAATGACCAACGCACTCATCGTCACCGCCGAAGCGGGCGTTCCCTTCATCGACTTCGTGCGCGAGTTCGACGCGCCCGTCGAGGCGCTCTTCGAGGCGCACCGCGACCCCGCGCTCGTCGCACAGTGGCTCGGCCCGAACGGATACCGGATGGAGGTCGAGCGGTACGACTTCCGCACCGGCGGCGGCTACCGCTACACCCATATCGACGGCGACAACCGCTATGCCTTCAACGGCGTCTTCCACGTCGTCCGCGAGAACGAGTTCGCAATCCAGACCTTCGAGTTCGAGGGCTTCCCGGATGTCGTGAGCATCGAGTCGATCCGCTTCGAGGATCTCGGGGGCGGTCGCAGCCGCCTCACGGGCCACGCCGTCTACCCGAGTCAGGAGGCGCGGGACGGGATGGTCTCGAGCGGAATGGAGGGCGGCATGTCGGACGGGTACGGCCGCCTCGACGCGCTGCTCGCGGGCACGGTAGCGTAGACGGCATGCGGCGGATGAGGGAGCGACTGGTCATGCTCATGACCGTCTCCCTCATCGCGCTCGTGCTCGCCCAGTCCGAGCCGTCGACCGCGCTCCTCGCCGGGGCCGTCGCCCTCGCGCTGGGCGCGCTGCTCGTCGCGCGCTTCGTCGCGGCGCCCAGCGCCCGCGAGCTGCGG
>JBIQHP010000130.1:0-2375 GCA_044508495.1 Clavibacter sp. | reverse complement strand
GCTCTGGCCATCGTGCTCGTGACCCTGCTCGTCCGCGCGGCGCTCATCCCCGTCGGACGCTCGCAGGTGCGCGCCGAGTTCAGCAGGCGGCGGCTCGCTCCTCAGCTGCAGGAACTGCAGCGTCGCTACCGGAAGAACCCCGAGGTCCTGCAGCGCAAGACCATGGAGCTCTACGCGCGGGAGAAGGCCTCGCCCTTCGCCGGATGCCTCCCCACCCTCGCGCAGGCGCCCGTGCTCTCCGCGGTCTACGGCCTCTTCATCCTCGGCACGATCGCCGGGCATCCGAACCTGCTGCTTGCCGAGCAGCTCGGGGGAGTGCCGCTCGGGACCTCGCTCGTGGCGCTCCTCGGCTCGGGGCAGGCGTGGCCCGGTGTGCTGGTGTTCGCCGCGCTGCTCGCGGTCATCGCCACGACGGCCTGGCTCTCGCGCCGGGTCGCGCTGAGGTTCGCCGAGTCGCAGAAGGTGCCGGATGCCGCACCGGCGGAGGGCGTCGCCGCCGCCATGCAGGGGCTGGTCCCGGCGCTCAGCTGGCTCCCGTTCCTCACCGTGGTCTTCGCGACGGTCGTACCGCTCGCGGCGACGATCTACCTGACCGTGACGACCGCCTGGACGCTCGCCGAGCGCGTCATCCTGCGGAGGGTGATGACCCCCCGGTGAGCGTGTCGAGCGTCAGAACCGGCGAGCGAACGGCAGGGGCTTGCGCATCCGGATGAGCAGCAGGATCGGCACGAGCACGTAGGGCAGGTTGAAGGCGAGGAACTTCACCGGGTTCTGGGTCTGGAACTCCGGCTCGCCGAAGAACTCGACGCCGAAGACGACGACGCCCGTGATGACCGAGATCGCCGTCGCGTAGATCACGCTCGGGAGCTGGATCCAGTTCCAGCCCTTCACGATCGAGATCACGAGCAGCACGTAGAAGACCGGATAGACGAAGGCCGAGAGCCCCGTGACGAAGCGCATCCAGACCGGCGGGTGCAGGAAGAGCGGGTCGGCGTCGTGCGCGTACCAGTGGTTCGAGTCGACGAAGAAGTTGCCGGATGGCGCGCTGAAGTCGATCCCGAGCGTCGGCAGCAGGTCGCTGATGAGCGAGGTCACCGTGAAGGCCGAGAAGATCACGAGGAAGAAGACGTCGATCTTCCGCTCGCGGAGAGGCAGGTTCTTCATGCAGGCGAGGTTAGTGCAAAAGGAGCCAGGCCCACTGGGCCCGGGCAGCGCAAAAAGGAGCCGGGCCCAAGAGGCCCGGCTCCCCGAATGCGCGAGGCAAGTCGCGGCATAGGTGATACAGCTATGCGCTGTTGCTCTTAGAGGCTGCCTTCGCCTTCTTGTCGGCGCGCTTCTCCTTAAGAGACTTTGCTGCCGCGGTCTTGCTGCTGCTCTTCTTGGGCGATTTGTCTGCCATAGGGCACTCCCTCCCTCGGAAGCACGATCGGCTTCGATTAGACCCGACCTTACGCCACACCGAGGATTTCCGCATCCAGATGCTCGGCAACCCGCACGGATGCTCGGCGAGTTTTCAGGGGCGCAACAGCACCTTCGTCGCGCGGCGCTCATCCATCGCCGCATATGCCTCCGCCACGTCAGAAAGCGGGAGCTCGAGGTCGAAGACGGAGCCGGGTTTCAAGACCCCCGAGAGCACTTCGGGCAGGAGCTCCTCGACGTAGCCGCGCACGGGCGCAACGCCGCCGCGCACCCCGATGTTGTTGTTGAACAGGGTGCGAATCGGCAATTCTGGCCCGCCGGCAGGCACACCGACGTAGCCGACCATGCCCCCGGGTCGCGCGGAGCGGATGGCCTGATCCATCGACTCCTTCGTTCCGACGCACTCGAGAACGAAGTCGGCACCGATCCCGTCGAACAGTTCCTTGATGCGGGCAACTCCGTCGTCTCCGCGTTTTTCGACGATGTCGGTCGCGCCGAACTCGCGCGCAATCGCCTGGCGTTCCGCGTGGCGGGACATCGCGACAATGCGTGACGCCCCGAGACGGTGCGCGGCAAGAATTGCGCACAACCCGACCGCGCCATCTCCAACCACCGCGACGGTGCTGCCCTTCGTCACCCCGGCAGAGACCGCAGCGTGGTGGCCCGTCCCCATGACGTCGGCAAGGGTGAGGAGATGTGGAATGAGCGCGGCATCCGGAATCTCGGGTGTGGCGACCAGAGTGCCATCGGCGAGGGGCACGCGCACGCGTTCGCCCTGCCCGCCGTCCACCAACTCGCCGTTGCGGTCATCCGCACCCCACCATCCGCCGTTCAGGCAGGAGGTGGTCACGCCGTTGCGGCAGTTGATGCACGTGTTGTCGCAGTAGTAGAAGGGTGCGATCACGAAGTCGCCCGCGCGCATCCGGGAGACCGCCGTGCCGGTCTGCTCGGCGATG
>JBIQHP010000129.1:0-4504 GCA_044508495.1 Clavibacter sp. | reverse complement strand
CCGGACTCAGCCGCCACCAGATCCACGCCTGGCGCAACGGCATCTTCGTCGTCTTCGCCCTCTGCGGAGTCGGGATCGCGAGCTGGATGTCGCGAACCCCCGCCATCAAGGCCGAGCTGGCGATCTCGACCGCGGAGATGGGCATCCTGATCTTCGCGCTCGCGGTCGGATCGATCCTCGGGCTCCTCTCGTCGAGCCACGTCATCGCGCGATTCGGCGCGCGCACCGTCATGGCGGCCTGCTTCGTGGCCGCGCCGCTCGGTCTCACGGTCGCCGGCCTCGCCGTGACCTTCGGGCAGCTCTACTGGGTCTGCTTCGCCGGCCTCGCGATCTACGGCGTCGGGACCGCCCTGTGCGATGTCGCGATGAACCTCTCCGGCGCCGTGAACGAGCGCCTCCTCGGCCGCACGATCATGCCGGTCTTCCACGCCTTCTTCAGCTTCGGGACGATGATCGGCGCCGGCCTCGGCGCCCTCGCGGAGCTCTGGCAGGTTTCGATCGCGCTCCAGGCGGTCATCATTTCGACGGTCATGCTCGTGGCCGGTCTTCTCGCGGCCCGCCTCACGCAGTCGGAGACCATCCTCCACGCGGCCGACGAATCGGGCGAGGCCGCTCCGGACGGCTGGCGCGCGCGACTGGCCATCTGGAAGGACTCTCGCACCCTCTTCATCGGGCTCATCGTGCTCGGCATGGCCTTCGCAGAGGGGTCGGCCAACGACTGGCTCTCGCTCGCCGCGGTCGAGGGCCACGGTGTCGACAAGCCGACGGGGGCCGTCGTGTTCGGTGTCTTCGTGACGGCGATGACCGTGGGCCGGCTGACCGGGCCGCGGGTTCTGGACCGCTACGGGCGGGTTCCCGTGCTGCGGGCATCCGCCGTTCTCGCCGCCCTCGGGCTGCTCGTCTTCATCTTCGTGCCCGTGCTGTGGATCGCCGTCGGCGGCGTCGTGCTGTGGGGGCTCGGCTCGGCGCTCGGCTTCCCCACCGGCATGTCGGCCGCGGCGGACGATCCGCGCACCGCGACGGCCCGGGTGAGCGCGGTCGCCACGATCGGCTACTGCGCCTTCCTCGTGGGACCGCCGCTCATCGGCTTCCTCGGCGAGCACTTCGGACTGCTGCACGCGCTCCTGCTCGTGCTCGTGCTCATCGTGGTCGCGGGAGTCGCCTCCGGCTCGGCCCGCGACCGGTCGAAGGCGCCCGCCCGCTAGTCGTCGAGCACGAAGGTCACTTCGAGCACCACGCGCCAGCTGACGATGCTGCCGCCGGAGACCTCGACCTTCTGCTCCTTGACCCAGGCGCCGCTGACGCCGCGCAGCGTCTTGTTGGCGCGGGCGACGCCGGCCTGGATGGCGTCGTCGAATGACTTGTCCGAGCTCACGCTCAGAGTGGTGACCCGTGCTACGGATGCCATGGTTCCTCCTCGTTGATGGACCTGGTCCTTCGAGTCTCCCCTCATCCGGCCGGGTCTGTCGAGCCCCGCGATGACGATGACCCTCGAGTCTCCGCGTCGGGGCTCGTGCTCAGCGCCTGAGGATGAAGGCGAACACGACGACGAGGACGAGGATCACCGCGACATAGACCGCCGCGATGACGATCGACGCGACCGCGAGTCCCCGCCCGCGTTCACCCGTTCGCTTGATCTGCCCGAGGGCGATCGGTCCGAGAATGAGCCCGAGAAATCCCGCCGCGACGAGGGTGAGCACGAACGACAGCACCGCGAGCGAGTTCAGACCGTCGGACGGCGACCTCGCTGCGAAGTACGCAGGCGGCGCATACCCCGGTGGTGGCGCCTTCCCGTCGTGGGCGAGTGCGTAAGCCGCCTCGAACTGCTTGATCTGCTCCGCCTGCGCTTCGATCGCGGCCTGCTTGCGAACTTCGGCGGTCGCCACCCGCGCCTCCTCCTGAGACGCCGCACGGGCGCTCGCCGCCGGGCCGGTGGCTGCTGCGACCATGAGGAGCACCACTCCGCCGACGAGAAGGATCACGCCGATCACGAATACCGGAATCCAGACCTTACCGGCATAGCTGGCGAACAAGAGGGTCCAGCCGTTGGCATCCGGCGCCAGGAAGCCGATCAGACTGATCGCCCCGCCCAGTGTTGCGATCCCGACTCCGGCCGCCCGCATCCGGGCTGCTCTCGTTCGGCGGGCCTCCCGCGACTGCGGTAGAGCGGCGACTGCGGCGATCACGGCCGCGCCGGTGCCGACGAGCAGCCAAAGCGGAAGCTGCAGCCTCCAGTCCAACGGGGTGTCATGGTTGGCGACGCCGTGCGAAAAGGCCGTCAGGTCCTCCGGAGGGGAACCCACATAGTCGGCGTAGTACCAGTCGTCGAAGATCGCCTGCCAAACGGCGGGAGTGGCGATGAAGTACCAAGCGACGCCCGCGACGGCGAGCAGGAGCCCGCCGAGGATTGCCGAGATTCGCCAGCGTCGCCAACCAGCGCCCTCGTCGTGCCCTTCCCGGGAAGTGCGCACTGCTGCATCGGTCACACCACGAGAATGGCACAGCCGCAAGAGCACGCCGTCGAGGGGCGCCTGGTGTTTCGCACGATCTTTCCGGGCGAGTCGCGGCTCGGGGCGATCGCCCCGGTAGCGTGGAGCGGTGAGACTCGTCATCGCCCGCTGCTCCGTGGACTACGCCGGGCGGCTGAGCGCGCATCTGCCGCTCGCGACGCGGCTGCTCGTGCTCAAGGGCGACGGCAGCGTGCTCGTGCACTCCGACTCGCTCTCCTACAAGCCGCTCAACTGGATGAGCCCGCCCTGCGTGCTCACCGTCATCGAGCCCGACCCGGAGCAGGCGGATGCCGGGGTCGTCGCGCTCTGGAAGGTCAGCCAGGTGAAGACCGCCGACCTGCTCGTGATCTCGATCCACGAGATCCTGCACGACAGCTCGCACGAGCTCGGCATCGACCCCGGGCTGCAGAAGGACGGCGTCGAGGCGGACCTCCAACGGCTGCTCGCCGAGCAGATCGAGGTGCTGGGACCCGGCTACCGGCTCGTGCGCCGGGAGTACATGACCGCGATCGGGCCGGTCGATATCCTCGCGAAGGATGCCGACGGCGGCAGTGTGGCCGTCGAGATCAAGCGGCGCGGCGACATCGACGGGGTCGAGCAGCTCACCCGCTACCTCGAGCTCATGAACCGCGACCCGCTGCTCGCGCCGGTCCAAGGCGTCTTCGCGGCGCAGGAGATCAAGCCGCAGGCACGCACGCTCGCGACCGACCGCGGCATCCGCTGCGTGACGCTCGACTACGACGCCCTGCGCGGCCTCGACGACGCCCACCTGCGCCTCTTCTGACTTTCATCATTCAGGAGTTGGTGTGACTGAAGAGGAGGATGAGGCGGATGCATAGCTCAGGACTCGGCAGCTGCCACTCCTTTCACCTCACCTCCTGAATGATGAAAGCTGCGGGGGACCTCGTAGGCTCGGAGGCGTGACACCCGACTGGACCTGCGTGCTCTTCGACCTGGACGGCACGATCGCCGACTCGGCGCCGGGGATCACCGCGACCCTCGCGCTCATGTTCACCGAGCTCGGGATGCCCGTCCCGACGCCGGCGGAGCTGCTCCGCTACGTGGGCCCGCCCATCCTCGAGGCGTTCCACGACTTCGCCGGAATGAACGAGAAGAAGGCGGCGAGGGCGCTCGACATCTACCGTCGCTACTACCTCGAGAACGGCACGAAGGGGGTCAAGGTCTACCCCGGCATCCCGGTCCTCCTCCGCTCGCTGCATCGCAGCCCGCTCCGGGTCTCGCTCGCCACCTCGAAGCCGGAGAGACCCGCTCGCGCCCTCCTCGACGCCCACGACCTCACCCGGTACTTCGACGTCATCGCCGGCGCCTCGGTCGACGAGACGCGCAGCGCGAAGGCGGATGTGGTCGAGGCGGCGATCCACCGGCTCGAGCGGGTCGGGGCGGACACCTCGCGACCTGTCATGGTCGGCGACCGCGACTACGACATCGAGGGCGCCGGGGAGCACGACATCCCGACGATCTTCGTCGAGTGGGGCTACGGCGCGCCGGCCGAGGCCGTCGGGGCGATCGCCTCCGTCTCCACCGCCTCCGAGCTCAGGAAGCTGCTCCTCCCCTGAGCTCCCCCTCCCGTTGACTCGGGTCATTTTGCGGGTTCAGTGTCTGTGCGACCCGCAGAATGACCCGAGTCAACGGATGCGGTCGGCGAGACGGGTGGGGGCGCGAGACGGGTGGGGGCGGGAGACGGGTGGGGGTGGGAGACGGGTGGGGGCGGGGACGGGTCAGCGGGCGAGGCGCTCGACGATCGCGCCGTAGAGGCCGGGGAGCGAGTGCGCCGCAGGCACGATAAAGTTCCGCAGCGGCGAGCGACCGAGGGCCACGAGGCCGGAGGTGAGCATCCGGTAGTCCCGCGTCGCGCGTCGCCAGGCCTGCTCGTACCGTGCGGGCTCGCCGGTGACGACGCACCCGATCGCCGCGCGCGCCTGGGCGAGCCCGACCCGGATGCCCTCCCCGGTGATCGCG
This sequence comes from Clavibacter sp., assembly GCA_044508495.1. Taxonomy (GTDB): domain Bacteria; phylum Actinomycetota; class Actinomycetes; order Actinomycetales; family Microbacteriaceae; genus Terrimesophilobacter. The sequence continues at coordinate 14 of JBIQHP010000129.1, read as the reverse complement.
TCGACGTATCCGGA
>JBIQHP010000128.1:0-4523 GCA_044508495.1 Clavibacter sp. | reverse complement strand
CGGCGCCTCGCTCGAGCGCGGCGGCAAGAACCCGATGATCGTGCTCGACGACGTCGACCCGGTCAGGGCGGCGCGCTCGGCCGTCTACGCCTGCTTCTCGTCGATGGGCCAGCTGTGCGTCTCGATCGAGCGCGTCTACGTGCTCCGGCCCGTCGCCCGGGCCTTCATCGCCGAGTTCGTCGCGCGCACGAAGGCGCTCGTGCAGGGCGCGGCCTTCGACTACTCGACGGATGTCGGCTCGCTCACCCTTCCGAGCCAGCTCGAGCGCGTCGAGGCGCACGTCGAGGATGCCGTGGCCAAGGGCGCGACGGTGCTCGCCGGCGGCGCCGCGCGACCCGACCTCGGACCGCTGTTCTACGCGCCGACCGTGCTCACGGAGGTCACGGAGGAGATGCAGTGCTCCGGCGACGAGACCTTCGGCCCGGTCGTCGCGATCACCGTCGTCGACACGGTCGACGAGGCGGTTCTCGCCGCGAACGCCTCGCCGTTCGGGCTCAACGCCTCGATCTTCAGCGGATCGCGCCGCCGCGCGCGCGAGCTGGCCGCCACCATCGAGACCGGGAGCGTCAACATCAACGAGGGCTATCGCGCCTCGTTCTCCACGCTCGACGCCCCGATGGGCGGGATGAAGAAGTCCGGGCTCGGGCGCCGGAACGGACCGGAGGGCCTCCTGCGCTTCGTGGAATCGCAGACGATCGCGGAGACGACCGGGCTGCTGACCCTCCCGAGGACCGCGGCCGAGTTCGCGAGGCTCAGCGGGGTCATGCTCCTGCTGCTGCGGACGCTCAAGGCGCTGCGCCGCCGCTGAAGCGGTCTCGATACACCGCGCTCCGCGCGGCACTCGACCAGCGATGACTCGCTGGTTGAGTAGCCGCCGAAGGCGGCGTATCGAAACCAGCCGCCGCTACGTGGCCTCGGCGTCGAAGGGCGCCTGCTTGCCCTCCTCCTCGAGGCGGCGCTTGCGCTTGGCGTACGCGGAGTCGGCGATCGGCGGTGCCGTCGCGGTCAGCACGTCCTCGGCGAGAGCCTCGCGGATGATGCGCCGCGGGTCGTACTGGCGGGGGTCGAGCTTCTTCCAGTCGACCTCGTCGAAGTCCGGGCCCATCTCCTCGCGCATCCGGTCCTTGGCGCCGTCCGCCATCCTCTTGAGGCTCTTGGCGAGCCGGGCGAGCTGCGAAGCGTAGTAGGGAAGCCGCTCGGGACCGAGCAGGAACACGGCGAGGATCCCGATCACCAGGAGCTTCTCGAACGTCAATCCGAACACCAGTTCAGACTAGCCCGTCGGCCGCGGATTCGGCCCTAGAGTTGAGGGAGCGAGGAGCAACGGGTGCCCGGAAAAGAAAGCGACTGGAAGTTCGCGGAGGAGTTCGTCGTCGAGGACGACGACGTCGTCCAGGCGCGCGCCCACTCCCTCGAGCTGGGGATCGACGCCGTGACCCCGGCGATGGGCGCCCAGCTCGCCGTGCTCGCCGCGACGACCGTCGCGACCAACATCATCGAGATCGGGACGGGCGCCGGCGTGAGCGGCCTGTGGATGCTCTCCGGCGCACCGCAGGCGACCCTCACCTCGATCGACATCGAGGCCGACCACCAGCAGTATGCTCGCAAGTCCTTCCTCGACGCCGGCATCCCGGCCAACCACGTCCGTCTCATCACCGGCCGCGCCCGCGAGGTGCTCCCCCGGATGAACGAGGAGGCCTACGACCTCGTCTTCATCGACGCCGACCCGCACTCGGTCATCGAGTACGTCGAGCACGGCCTGAGGCTCGTGCGCGTCGGCGGGGTCGTCGTCGTCGCCCACGCTCTCTGGCACGGCCACGTCGCGGACCCCGCCTATCGCGACGACGTCGTCGCCGGATACCGCAGCCTTCTGCGCGAGCTCTCCGCCTCCGAGGCCGTCATCAGCGCTCTCTCCCCCGTCGGCGACGGGCTGCTGCAGCTCACCAGGATCGAAGAGTAGCCGTGAACCGCTTCCGGGTGGTCCCGGCCGCCTATCTGTTCCTCCGGCGCGGCGAGGACGTCCTGCTCCAGTTGCGCGAGGGCACCGGCTTCATGGACGGCCACTGGGCCGCGGCAGCGGCCGGACACGTCGAGGAGGGCGAGTCGGCGCTCGAGGCGGCCTGCCGGGAGGCCTCCGAGGAGCTCGGGATCATCGTCCGGTCCCGCGACCTCACGCCCCTCACGGCGATGCACCGCACGCAGACGAACCACCGGCCCGTCGACGAGCGCGTCGACTTCTTCTTCGAGTGCCGCATCTGGCAGGGCGAACCGCGCCTCCTCGAGACCGAGAAGGCCGCCGACCTCGGCTGGTTCGCGCTCGACGTGCTCCCGCATCCGGTCGTGCCGCACGAGAAGCACGTGCTCGACCTGCTGCACGAAGGAGCGCTTCCGCCCGTCGTGACCTTCGGGTTCTAGACCAGATCCCTACTTGGCTGCGGCGACGACCCCCGCGAGAGCGTCATGGAGTTCCTTCGCCTCGGCGTCGTTCACCGAGACGACGAGGCGGCCACCGCCCTCGAGCGGCACGCGCACGATGATGAGTCGACCCTCCTTAACAGCCTCCATCGGCCCGTCACCGGTCCTCGGCTTCATGGCTGCCATGAATGGTCCCCTTTCCTGGATTCTTCCTCCATTATCCCGCATTTGTCCGGCGCCCGAAAACCGCGGGGTCTACGGCGGCGTCCAGTCGTAGCCGTCGACCCACCAGCAGTAGTGGCACCAGACCCATTGCCCGGCGATGCAGAGCACGACGAGTCCCGCTCGATACCAGCGGGAGCGGGGCTGGGCGAGCGCCCCCGCGAGGGGGAACATCGGGATGAGCAGTCGGAACGTGCTCGACTGCGGGAAGAACACCGCGAGCAGGTAGATCCCGTAACTCGCGACCCAGATCCGCAGGGTCACCCCGAGCCTGCGCGACCACGGCGTGAACAGGAAGACGAAGAAGCAGGCCACGACGAGGACGAGCAGGATGACGCCGACCGGGCCAGGCATCCAGAACTCCGCGCCCTGCAGCCATGGGGTGAACGGGATGAGCTCCCGGTAGCCGGTGTAGGGGACCCGCCAGGCGAGCTCGGTGTCGGTGTAGGCCGTGATCGACCCGGTCGCCATCCAGGCCAGGAACGGCCAGGCGAGCCCCATGAGGCCGCTGAAGACCGCGACGCCCGCCACGAGGATGCGCTCCCAGGCCGGGAACGGGTCGCTCTCTCTCGTGACGAAGCGGTGGATGAGGTGCAGGCCGAGAGCGAGCGCGAAGGCGAGCCCGCTCGGCCGCGTGATCGCCATGATCGCGATGACCGGAATGAGCGCGATGTAGTGCCGCCGCACGAGCAGCCAGAGCGCGAGGGCGAGGAGGAAGGTGTGCATCGACTCGGCGTAGGAGACCTGCAGGATCGGCGAGAGCGGCCCGACGCAGAACAGCACGACCGCGAAGAGCGCCGTCTCGCCCGGGAGCACGAGACGCAGCAGCCGATAGACCATGAGCGCGGCCGCGAGCGAGAAGGCGAGGGAGACGAAGACCGAGAGCGGCGCCCACGGCAGCCCCGTGACGACCATGAGCCCGCGCACGAGCAGCGGGTAGCCCGGCAGGAACGCCCAGGCGTTCTCGCCGACGTGCCCGTCGCCGGTGAGCGGCAGCACCGAGGGATACCCGGAGGCCGCGACGATGTGGTACCAGGTGCTGTCCCAGAGCTGGGCGAAGGAGAGGTAGTCCGGGTGCGCACCCGTCCACGCGTTCACTGGCTGCCGGGCGGCGAACCACAGCAGGATGCCGGTCGTCACGACGCGGGAGAGCGCCCACACGACGACGACCCTGAGCCACCAGGGCGTCATCCGGTACCGGATGAGCACGGCCTTGCGGAGGGGCTGCCGGGCGAGGCTGGGCTGCTTGGCCGCGTGCCGGTCGACCGCGTTCCGATTCACGCCCCGGTCAGCCACGCTCGCAGTCCCCGCTCGCACTCGGTGATCTGGGCGGTGTCGACGCGCTCGTCGTCGGCGTGCGCGAGCAGCGGGTCCCCCGGACCGTAGTTGACCGCGGGGATGCCGAGGGCCGAGAAGCGGGCGACGTCGGTCCAGCCGTACTTGGGGAGCGCGGTGCCCCCGACCGCGGCGAGGAACTCCTGCGCGAGCGGCGCGTCGAGGCCGGGACGGGCGCCTTCGGCGAGGTCGACGACCGAGAATTCGGCATCCGGGATCTCCGCGAACAGCTCGCGCACGTGCTCGACGGCCTCCTCGCCCGAGCGGCTCGGCGCGAAGCGGTAGTTGACCTCGACCGTGCACTCGTCGGGAATGACGTTGCCGGCGACCCCTCCGCGGATGCCGACGGCGCCCAGGGACTCGCGGTAGACGAGGCCGTCGACCTCGACCTCGCGCGGGGCGTAGGCGGCGAGGATGCCGAGGATCGGGGCGGCCCCGTGGACGGCGTTGCGGCCGACCCAGGCGCGCGCCGAGTGGGCGCGGAGGCCTCGCGTCGTGAGGTCGACGCGCAGGGTCCCGTTGCAGCCGCCCTCGACGAGGGCGTTCGTGGG
>JBIQHP010000127.1:0-4592 GCA_044508495.1 Clavibacter sp. | reverse complement strand
TCTCGATGACCTCGCGCGCATGCTTGAGGAAGATGCGCGCCATCTCCGGGGTGCAACTGAAGCGGCGGCCGCCGTACACGATGATCTCGCGCGTGACGGGCTTCTGGGTGACAGGCTTTTGCGAGACGGGCTTCTGCGAGACAGGCTTCTGCGCGACGGGCTTCTGCGCGACGGGCACGGAAGCCTCCGCGGCGGTTCCCAGGGGTTGAACGGCCATCGATCTCATCTCCCAACGTGGTGCGCTGTGCCGGGTGATTCCGATGCTACGCCGGGCGTTCCGCGGGGCTCGGGGTTCCCATGAAGTTCACGGCGACGCCATGGCTGATGCCCGGGATGGGTCCGGGCGGCACGGCTAGAACAGGGTCGGCGACGACATCCGCGCCGCCATCGCCGGAGGCAGCTCCTCCGCGAGGAGCGAACGCTCGCCCTCGCCGTCGCGGAGCCTGCCGAGGGCGCTCGAGCGCACTCCCCCCGTCGCAGGGTCCTCCCTGCCGCGCTCGAGCCCGTACCGCCGGATGAGCGGCTTGATGCGCGCGGCGAGCCACTTGCGGTAGCCGGAGGGAGCGTAGGCGCGGTCGCCATAGAGCTGCGCGTACCGCCCGACGAGCTCCGGATGCTCGCGCTCGAGCCACAGAATGAACCACTCCTTGACGAAGGGCCGCAAGTGCAGGGCGGTGTACAGCACCGAGCTGGCCCCGGCATCCTTCGCCTGCCGCAGCGCCTCGTCGAGATGGGCACGCGAATCGGTGAGGTACGGGAGGATCGGCATGAGGAAGACCGAGCAGCCGAGCCCCGCCTCGCGCACGGCGGTCACGGTCGCGAGCCGCGCCTTCGCCGAGGGGGTGCCCGGCTCGATCGAGGCCTGCAGCTCCTCGTCGTAGACGGCGATCGACATCGCGAGGTCGACCGGCACGTGCTCGCTCGCCTCCTTGAGCAGCGGAAGGTCGCGCCGCAGGAGCGTGCCCTTGGTGAGGATCGAGAACGGCGTGCCGGAGCCGGCGAGCGCGGCGATGATGCCGGGCATGAGCCGGTAGCGACCCTCGGCCCGCTGGTACGGGTCGGTGTTGGTCCCGAGCGCGACCGGATGCCGCCCCCACGCGGGCCGCGACACCTCCTTCGCGAGCACCTCGGCGACGTTGACCTTGACGACGATCTGCGTGTCGAAGTCGCGGCCGGCGTCGAGGTCGAGGTAGCGATGGGTCGGACGCGCGAAGCAGTACACGCAGCGGTGCAGGCAGCCGCGCATGGGGTTGATGGTCCAGCCGAAGGGCATCGCGCTCTGGCCGGGCACGTGGTTGAGCGCGCTCTTCGCGAGCACCTCGTAGAAGGTCACCCCGTCGAACTCGGGGGTCTGCACCGTGCGCACGAGGTTGTCGAGCCGCGCGAGGCCGGGGAGGGCATCCGCTGCATCCGCGTTGATCTCCTGGCCGCTCCACCTCATCCCGTCATTCGAACATTAATTCGAGTGGCATGCAAGGAGTGTCACACAAGGAGGTCAATCGGCGTGATCGTGGCCCTCGAGCTCGCCGAGCGAGAGCGCCGAGTGCGCATAGGCTCCCCCGGCCCGCATCTCGGCGGCGACCCAGATCGCCTCCATGATCTCCGCGGGCGCAGCGCCCTTGTGCTCGGCGGCCTTGGTGTGGCCCTTGATGCAGTACGGGCACTGCGTGACGTGCGCGACGGCGACCGCGATGAGCTGCTTCGTCTTCTCGTCGAGGGCGCCTTCGGCGAAGACGGCGTTGCTGAACCGGTCCCAGGCTGCGTAGGTCTCGGGGGCCAGCTCGCGGCGGAGCCTCGCCAGCTCAGGGGTCATCGGGTGGTAGACGGGGTCGCTCACGGATTTCCTTTCCTCGCTTTCACCTTACGCGTCATGCGATCCGCGTCGTCCACTCGCTCTTCCCTCGTGCTCTGAACCCGTTTCAAGGAGTCCCGACCCATCCGGAGCCAGCTGATGGGCATCCAGAGCCACCCGCGATGGAAACTCCTTGAAACGGGTTAAGTCAAAGGGTCACGGGCAACGGGGTAGCGCGCCCCAAGCCGGATGCGTCAGGCGGCGAGGAGGGCCCGGACGCGTGGGGCGACCTCGCGGCCGTAGAGGCCGATGCTCGTCATGAGCAGCTCGTGCGGCATCGTGCCGTTCGAGTACTTGAGGTCGAAACGGGCGAGACCCAGGCCTCGGACGGTCCTCGCGATCTTGGCGGCGACCGTCTCGGGTGAGCCGACGAAGAGCGCGCCCTCCGCCGCCTCGCGCTCGTATTCCGCGCGCGTGACCGGCGGCCATCCGCGCTCGGCCCCGATGCGGTCGCGGTTGGCTTTGAAATGCGGGTAGAGCTCCTCGATCGCCTGCTCGTCGGTCGCCGCGAGGTGCCCCGGCGAGTGGGCCGCGACCGGAAGCGGCTCGCGCCCGAACTGGCCGAGCGCCTTGTGGTAGAGCTCGACATAGGGCGCGAAGCGCAGCGGGTCGCCGCCGATGATCGCGAGCACGAGCGGCAGGCCGTACTTCGCGGCACGCACGACCGACTCGGGGCTGCCGCCCACGCCGATCCAGGTTCTCAGCGTGCCGTTCTCGATCGGCGGATACACGCTCTGATCGGTGAGACCCGGGCGCAGCTGACCGGACCAGGTGACCGGCTCCCCCTTGATGACCTCGGCGAAGAGGTCGAGCTTCTCCTCGAAGAGCTGCTGGTAGTCCGCGAGGTCGAAGCCGAAGAGCGGGAAGGACTCGGTGAAGGATCCGCGCCCGAGAATGACCTCGGCCCGGCCGTTCGAGACGGCGTCCACGGTGGAGAACCGCTCGAACACGCGCACCGGGTCGTCCGAGCTCAGCACGGTCACGGCCGAGCCGAGCCGGATGCGCGTCGTGCGGCTCGCGATGGCCGCGAGCACGACCTCGGGCGCCGAGACGGCGAAGTCGTCACGATGGTGCTCCCCCACCCCGAAGAAGTCGACGTCCAGCTCGTCGGCGAGCACCGCCTGCTCGACGAGGTTGCGGATCGCGGCGGCGTGCGAGACCCGCTCGCCCGCGGCATCCGTCGTCACGTCGCCGAAGGTGTCCAGGCCGAGTTCGAGTTCCATGCGTTCTCCTGTGCGGGGAATTCCTATGCGTTTGAATCTATCGACCCAACCTGTCGGGAGGCGTATCCATTCCCGGCGAAGCTCACTCCGAGGGGATGAGGACCCAGAGCACGAGGTAGATCACGAACTGCGGCCCCGGCAGCAGGCAGCTGAGCACGGCGAGCACGCGGACGGTGTTCGGGTTCCAGCCGAATCGGTCGGCGACCGCGGCGCACACGCCCGCGATCACCCGGTTGGAGCGGGGACGCATGAGGTTCATGGTCCCAGCCTGACAGGCGCGAGCGGGAGGCGCTATCGGGGTATCCCCCGAATCGACCCTGAGAGGGGACCGTAGAATCGGGATCGTGAAGGCAACCCTCATCCACGCCGCCCGCGACATCCGCCTCGAGGAGGTTCCGGATCCGGTTCTCCTCGCGGACACCGACGCGATCGTGCGCATCGTCGCCGCCTGCGTGTGCGGCTCCGACCTCTGGCCGTATCGCGGCGTCACCCCGACGACCGCGCCCCATCGCATCGGCCACGAGTTCGTCGGCATCGTCGAGCGGGCCGGCACCGAGGTGTCGAGGGTGCGCGTCGGCGACTTCGTCATCGCGCCCTTCTACTACTGCGACGGCACCTGCCTCAACTGCCGCAACGGCGTGAGCACCTCGTGCCTGAACGGCGGATGGTGGGGCACGGATGACCGCGACGGCCGCTTCGTCGACGGCGCGCAAGGCGAGCTCGTGCGGGTCCCGCTCGCCGACGGGACGCTCGTGGCGACTCCTGGCGTTCCGGACGACGCGCTCGTCCCGCATCTGCTCACCCTCGCCGACGTCATGGGGACCGGTCACCACGCCGCGGTCTCCGCCGGCGTCACGGAGGGCAGCACGGTCGTGGTCGTCGGCGACGGAGCGGTCGGCCTGTGCGCCGTGCTCGCCGCCCACCGACTGGGCGCCGCCCGAATCGTGTCGATGTCGCGGCATCCGGAGCGGCAGGCCATCGCCCGCGAGTTCGGCGCGACGGACGTCATCGAGGAGCGCGGCGACGAGGGCATCGCCCGCGTCAAGGAGCTCTTCGCACGGATCGGCCCCGACTGCGCCCTCGAGTGCGTCGGCACGAAGGAGTCGATGGACCAGGCCATCCGCTCCGTGCGCCCCGGCGGGATGGTCGGCTACGTGGGCGTTCCCGCCGGCGGGCCCGAGCTGCCTGTGCGCACGCTCTTCAACGACAACATCGGCGTGCGCGGCGGCGTCGCACCCGTGCGCGGCTATGTCGAGGAGCTCCTGCCCGAAGTGCTCTCCGGCGCCCTGCGGCCGGGCCGGGTGTTCGACCTCGAGCTTCCGCTGGATCGGGTGGCGGACGCCTACGCCGCGATGGACGGCCGCGCCGCGACCAAGGTGCTCCTGCGACCCTGAACGTCCGCCCGGCATTCGCCCCCGATCTGCGCCGGCGGATGCGAAAGCCTGCCCGGTGGCGTAAGGTCGCAGACATCGAAGCCGATCGTGCTTCCGAGGGAGGGAGTGCCCTATGGCAGACAA
>JBIQHP010000007.1:0-38530 GCA_044508495.1 Clavibacter sp. | reverse complement strand
TAGCGCGCTTCCTTCACACGGAAGAGGTCATCGGTTCGAGTCCGGTATCGCCCACCGCGGGAACCCCGCTCCCCCTCGTCTGGTAGCCGCAGGTCACCAGAAGCCGAGGATCCCGACGTATCCGCCCAGCTCGAAATCGCCGAAGGTCCTCAGGAGGGCGTCATACCAGAGGCGGCGGCCGCTCGCCTGGTCTTCGGTGAGCGAGGTCGTGAAGAAGATGGATCCGTCGATGTCGCCGTCCGTGAAGCCGAGGCTGAGGGCGCCCTCCGGGTATGAGGAGATCCACGACCAGTCCGGCGACCCGTCGTCCACGGGATCGAAGGCCCAGCCCGCCGGATCGAGGAGCGCACGGACCTGCGCGTCGAAACCTGGATCGATCGTCGACGGGATGATGTAGAACTGCGTGTACGTCACCGACTTGTAGACGCACCAGCCGTCGGGAAGCGGGACGCGGAGCAGGCTCTCCCCCTCATCGAAGACGGCGAGCGGCGCACCGGCGTCCGGGATCGGGCATCCGCGTGCGTCGAAGCTCTCCCCATACCAGCCCGGCCGGGGACCATCGATCACCGCGCGACCACCCGCATCCGGGTCCGCGGGGCGAGAGGGATCACCCACCGGGGCCTCGGAGACCGTCACACAGCCCGCCAGGCCGACCGTCAGCAGCGCGGCAGCGGTCGTCACCGCCGTCAGGGTCCGGAATCGCGTGGTGAGCGTGCTCATTGAGTCTCCTGATACGCCTCGTGCCCGACTGGCGCTGGTCGCCGCAGCCGCACTCCTTCCACCCCACGATGCCCCCGCAGACCGGAGTGAGCGGTCCCACACCGGTCCCGACTTCGCATGCCGGATCTCCGTCGACGACGACTCACTATGCTTCGAGTATGGAGAATCGCACCCGTTCAGAGTCCATCACGATCGCGAGCTCCCCCGAGGCGCTCTACGCCATGATCTCCGACGTCACCCGCATGGGCGAGTGGAGCCCGGTCTGCAAGGAGTGCTGGTGGGACGACGACACCCGCGGTGTCGGCGCCTGGTTCACCGGCCGCAACGTCACCGAGGCCCGCACCTGGGAGACCCGCTCGAAGGTCGTCGCCGATGAGCCCGGCCGCGAGTTCGCCTTCGCCGTCAACGGCGACCGCACTCGGTGGGGCTACACCTTCGAGCCTGCCGAGGGCGGAACCCTCGTCACGGAGTCCTGGGAGATACTCCCCGCTGCGGAGCCGACCTACCCCGAGCGCTTCGGCGACCGCGCCGAGGCGGAGATCGCCATCCGGGCCGACGGCGCGAGCATCGGCATGCGCGAGACCCTCGCCGCCCTCAAGCGCGTCGCCGAGGCCTGAGCGGCAGCAGCATCGCCGCTGAGGCCAGCCACGACCAGCCGAGCGCGAGCGCGACGACGAACGCCTGCTGACCGAGAAGCACCGGCTGACCCGAGTACACGAACCCGGGTCCCAGCCCGAAGATGCCGAGGTAGAGCAGGCCGGTGATCCCCCCGACGAGCAGGGGCGTCGCGAGCCGCCAGGCAGCGCTCGCCCCGCGATGGGCGACCTCGGCGACGGCGCCGACGACGAGTCCGAGCATGAGCGCCGTGACGGTCTCGAGGTAGGCGCAGGCGGCGAGCGCGGCCGCCGTTCCGGCGACGGTCCCCGCCGCGAGCCCCTCCCGCGTGTTCCTGCCGCGCTTGACCCGCTCGATGCCGGCCGCGGCGAGGATCGCGAGCGCCGGGGTCATGAGCATGTTGAGCGCGATCGCCGGCGTGAGCTCGTCCACCCTCAGCTCGAACCCGATGGCGGCGGCGAGCGCCGCCACGGCGAAGAGCATCGCCCCCCGCAGCGCGAGTCTGCGCTCGTCATCCTTGCGCTCGCCCCCGAGGATCGCGATCACCATCGTGAAGCTCCCGGTGCCCACCGCGATGGGCAAAGCCCCCGCGAAGTCGAGGGCGCCGAGGTCGCGATAGAGCCAGGTGCCGCTCCCGCCGAACACGACGACGGCGAGCGGCAGGAAGACGAGCAGGCTGAAGCCGGCGAGCAGCAGCATCCGGATGCCGCGGCGCGCGACGCGTTCCGCAAGCGCCGCTGCCACCCCGGCCCCCATGAGCACCCCGGTGGCCGCGACGAGCACCGCGAACCCCGGCAGGAAGACCCCCGCAAGCGCGAGGACCACCCCGACGACCGCCCAGAGGCCGGCGAGCGTCGCGAGCTCCGACCCGAGCAGGCGCCAGGTGCCCCCGCCATAGAGCAGGATGCCGGGCACCCCGGCGAGCGCGACGGCCGCGCAGGCGAGAACGAGGATCGGGTCGGCCATCCTCCATGATTACCACGAAGGCGGCCGACCCGACCCGGACCGCGCGAGGTCCGCTCGCGATCAGACGGTCTCGAGCACGTAGCCCTCCTCGCCGTGCACGACCGTGTCGATGCCGGCGAGCTCGTCCTCGTTCCTCACCCGGAACCCGATCGTGCGGTTGATCGCCCACCCGATGACGAGGGCGACCGTGAAGGAGTAGACGAGCACCCCCGCCGCCGCGACGACCTGCATCACGAGCTGCATGGCATCCCCGCCGACGAAGAGGCCGGTTCCGGTCGCGAAGAAGCCGAGGTAGACGGTCCCGATGAGCCCGCCGATCATGTGGATGCCGACGACGTCGAGCGAGTCGTCGAAGCCGAGCTTGAACTTGAGCTCGACGGCGAGCGCGCACACCGCTCCGGCCAGGAGCCCGAGCAGCAGCCCCCAGCCGGGTGTGAGGTTCGCGCAGGACGGCGTGATCGCGACGAGGCCGGCGACCGCCCCCGAGCCCGCGCCGACCGAGGTGGCCTTCCCGTCCTTGAGCTTCTCGACGACGAGCCAGCCGATGATGGCCGCCGCGGTCGCGCCGAGCGTGTTGATCCCGATGAGCCCGGCGTTCGCCATCCCGTTGAGGAACTCGGCGCCGACGTTGAAGCCGAACCAGCCGAACCACAGGATCGCGGCACCGAGGAGCACGAGGGGCACGTTGTGGGGCTTGTGCGCCCCCTTGCGGAACCCGACCCGCTTGCCGAGCACGATGGCCAGGGCGAGGGCCGCGGCGCCGGCGTTGATGTGCACGGCGGTCCCTCCCGCGTAGTCGATCACGGTGTAGTCGAGCCCGAACGTGTCGCCGAGGCTCAGGATCCAGCCCCCTCCCCACACCCAGGCCGCGACCGGGAAGTAGACGAGCGTCGCCCAGAGCCCCGCGAAGACGAGCCAGGAGCCGAACTTCGCCCGGTCGGCGATCGCCCCCGAGACGAGGGCGACGGTGATGATCGCGAAGGTCGCCCCGAAGAGCGCGCCCACGAGCGTCTCGTTGTCGGCGCTGCCGAGCGCGAAGTCGGAGAAGGGGTCGCCGGCGAAGTCCCAGGGCAGGGCGACGGCGGACATGTTGTAGCCGTAGAGGATCCACAGCACGCTGATGAGGCCGAGCGCTCCGAAGCTCATCATCATCATGCTCACGACGCTCTTGGCCTTGACGAGCCCTCCGTAGAAGAACGCGACGCCGGGTGTCATGAGCAGGACGAGCGCGGAGGCGGTGACCGCCCAGGTGAGTTCGCCGGTATCCATGGGTGTGTGCCTCTCTGTTGCGTTGTGCAGGTAGGCCGCCAGCATCCACCCGGCGCGTTTCGGCGGAGTCGCCCCCGCCGTTTCGGCCGTGTTACAGGTTGCCCGCCGGCGTTAACATCGGGTTTCGCGCCCTAGGCTGGCTGTGATGCGAGCCCTCAGATCGGAGCGGGTCGCCGCGATCCTGCTTCTCGCCGCGGCGGCGCTCGGCCTCGTCCTCGCCAACTCCCCCGCGGGACCGGCGATCACGCCGGTCGTCGACGCTCCGCTGCCGGTTCCCCTCCTCGGCCTCTCCCTCACGGCGGGCGGCTGGATCAAGGACGGCCTGCTCGCCGTCTTCTTCCTCCTCGCCGCGATCGAGCTGCGCCAGGAGCTCACTCACGGCGAGCTCGCGAGCCCTCGCCGTGCCCTCGTTCCCGTCGCCGCCGCGGTCGGAGGGGTCATCGTCCCGGCGCTCGTGTTCGTGCTCATCGCGCACGAGCCGGAGTTCGGAGCCGGATGGCCGATCCCGACCGCGACGGACGTCGCCTTCGCTCTCGGCGTGCTCGCGGTCGTCGGCCGCGGGCTGCCCGCGCGCATCCGCGCCCTGCTGCTCGCACTCGCCGTGATCGACGACCTCGTGGCGATCACCGTCATCGGGGTCTTCTTCACGACCGACCTCCGACCGATCCCCCTGCTCGTCGCGGTTCCGCTCGTCCTGCTGTTCGGCTGGGCGAGTCATCGCCCGCCCGCGTTCGCCCGCCCGACTGTCCTCCTGCCCGCCCTCGTCCTCCTGGGGCTGGCCAGCTGGGTGCTCGTGGCTCTGAGCGGAGTCCACCCCACCGTCGCGGGGGTCGCCCTCGGGCTCATCATGGCGCCGCGCTCGGCGGCGCGCGCACGCCAGGCGCTCGAACCGGTGTCCAACGGCGTCGTCCTGCCGCTCTTCGCCTTCGTCGCGGCGCTCGTCGTCATCCCCTCCGTCGGCCTCGCCGAGCTCAGCCCGGCGTTCTGGGCGATCCTCGTGGCCCTGCCCCTCGGCAAGCTCGTCGGCATCACGGCGGGCGGGGTGATCGCCTCGGCGCTCGCGGTCCGCCGGGGGGACCGGACTCCCGTGCTCGACCTGCTCGTCGTCGCGGGGCTCGGCGGCATCGGCTTCACGGTCTCGCTGCTCATGAACGACCTCGCCTTCGGCGATCGGCCCGAGCTCGCCGTCGAGGGCACCCTCGCGGTCCTGACCGCCTCGACGGTCGCCGCGATCATCGGAGCGGCCATCGGCGCGTCGCGTGCCGCCCATCACCGCACGCGCGCGGCACCGCCGCCGGTCAGTCCGGCTGATCCGAGGTGAGCGACACGAGCCTCGAGGCCGCGCGCAGGTACTTCTTGCGGTAGCCGCCGGCGAGCATGTCCTCGGCGAAGACCTGGTCGAAGGGAATCCCGGTCGCGATGACGCGCACGCGCGCGTCGTAGAGCCGGTCGACGAAGGCGACGAGCCGAAGCGCGTCCGCCTGGCTGTGCAGCACCTCGACGTCCCGGATGCCGACGGCCGCGAGCCCCTCGACGAGCTTGACGTAGCGCGAGGGATGGATCGTCGAGAGATGCCTCAGAACCGAGGGGAACCCGTCGACGGTCACCTCGCCCTCGGCCTCCTCGACGGCCTTCTCGAACTCGACCTCGGTCACGGCGACCGCGTGCCCGTCGAGCGCCCTGCGCCGGTAGTCGAGGCCGTCGATCCGGATGATCGTGAAGCGCGCGGCGAGCGAGTCGATCTCCCTCAGGAAGTCGACGGCGGCGAAGCGGCCGTCCCCGAGCGCGTTCGGCGGAGTGTTCGACGTCGCGGCGATGCGGGTCCCGGATGCGGCGAGCTCCCCGAGCAGGCGCGACATGAGCCGGGTGTCGCCTGGATCGTCGAGCTCGAACTCGTCGATGCAGATGAGCGTCGCTCCGCGCAGCAGGTTGACGGCCGCCGCATAGCCGAGCGCCCCCACGAGGGCCGTGTACTCGATGAAGGTCCCGAAGTACTTGCGCCCCGGCGCGAGGTGCCAGAGCGCGGCGAGCAGGTGGGTCTTGCCGACCCCGAACCCGCCGTCGAGGTAGATCCCGGGGAGGGCGTCCTGGCTCTTGCGTCGCGAGAAGAGCCCGGTCGCACGCGGCAGCCAGGCCGCCGCGAAGCCGCGGACCGCCTCGACGGCGGCCGCCTGCGAGGGGTACCCGGCATCCGGCCGGTACGAGTCGACGGTCGCCGTGCGGAACTGCCTCGGCGGAACGAGGTGGTCGACGATCTCGGTCCCCGAGAGGGTCGGATGCCGCTCCGCCAGGCTCCCCGCGCGCACGTCCATCCACCTCGTCTCTCGAGTCCGCCCTCGGCAACACGCCCGCTGAGTGCGTACATTGGTAGGAGCGGGGCGGATCAAGCCTAACGCTCCCTCCCTCGCTCCCCGAACGCCCGCCGCGCGGGCACAACATGGAGGTTTCGCATGACCCTCGAGGTCGATCCAGCAGCACGATTCGCCGAGTACGCCCATCCGGAGCGCCTCGTCTCGACGGAGTGGCTCCAGGAACACCTCGGGAAACCGGGTCTCGTCGTCGTCGAGTCGGATGAGGACGTGCTGCTCTACGAGACCGGCCACATCCCCGGCGCGGTCAAGATCGACTGGCACACCGACCTCAACGACCCCGTCGAACGCGACTTCGTGCAGGGCGAGGCCTTCGCGAGGCTCCTCGGCTCGAAGGGCATCGCGCGCGACACCACGGTCGTGCTCTACGGCGACAAGAGCAACTGGTGGGCGGCGTACGCCCTGTGGATCTTCACGCTCTTCGGTCACGAGGACGTCCGGCTCCTCGACGGCGGTCGCGCCAAGTGGGAGGAGGAGGGCCGGGAGCTCACGACCGAGGTCCCGTCACCGGCGCCGGTCGACTACCCGGTCGTCGAACGCGACGACTCGGTGAACCGCGCCTACCGCGACGACGTGCTCGCGCACTTCGGCAAGCCGCTCATCGACGTGCGCTCCCCCGAGGAGTACAGCGGGGAGCGCACCGAGATCCCCGGCTATCCGACCGAGGGCGCCCTGCGCGCCGGACATATTCCGTCGGCAGCATCCGTTCCCTGGGCGCGCGCCGCCGCCCCGGATGCGACCTTCAAGCCCCGTGCCGAGCTCGAGCAGCTCTACCACGGCGAGGCAGAGCTCGAGGAGGGCGACGACGTCATCGCCTACTGCCGCATCGGCGAGCGCTCGAGCCACTCCTGGTTCGTGCTCAAGTACCTCCTCGGCTTCGAGAACGTGCGCAACTACGACGGATCCTGGACCGAGTGGGGAAGCTCCGTGCGCGTCCCGATCGCGACGGGCAGCGAGCCGGGCGAGGCTCCGGCACGCTGATGTCCGCTGACCGCGACGACTCGGTCCCGCAGGAGCTCGCCGGCATCCGCGACGAGTTCCTCGGGCTCGAGGTGCGCGATCGGCTGACGCTCCTGCTCGAGTTCGCGAACGAGCTCCCCGAGCTCCCCGAGCGCTATCGCGACCATCCCGACCTGCTCGAACGCGTCGAGGAGTGCCAGTCGCCGGTGTACATCTTCGTCGAGGTCGACGCGGACGAGGTCGTGCACCTGCACGCCACGGCCCCGCGCGAAGCGCCGACGACGCGCGGCTTCGCCTCGATCCTCGTGCAGGGGCTCGCCGGGCTCACGGCGCAGGAGGTGCTCGACGTGCCCGAGGACTACCCGCAGTCGCTCGGCCTCACCCAGGCGGTGAGCCCGCTGCGCATCCGGGGCATGAGCGCCCTCCTCGGCCGCACGAAGCGGCAGGTGAGGGCTAAGCTCGCGGCGTGACGCTCACGAGGCTCCTCCCCGGTCCCCCGGCCGAGATCGACCTCGGCGGGCCGGACGCGGCCGACCTGCTCGACGGGCTGTACCGGCCGCCCCGCGCGCGCTGGCTCCGGCTCAACTTCGTGGCGAGCGTCAACGGGAGCGTCGCCGGATCCGACGGGACCTCGCAGAGCCTCACCAATCGCACCGATCGCAGGATCCTCGGCGCGATCCGGCGCGCCGCCGACGCCGTGCTCGTCGGCGCGAGTAGCGTGCGCACCGAGGGCTACCTCCTCCCCCGTTCGGCCACGCTCGTCATCCTGACCGGCTCGGGCGACCTCACCGGCCACCGCATCCCCGCGGATGCCGCCCCCGGCCGGGTCCTCGTGCTGTGCCCTCCCGAGGCGGTCGGCGCCGTACGCGCCTCGCTCGGCGAGACGGAGATCTCGATCGTCGAGCTCACGACCGGCGACCACACGACCGACGAACATGGCGGCCCGCGCATCGATCCCGCCCAGGCCGTCGCCGCGCTGCATCGTCTCGGTCACGAGAGCATCGTCTGCGAAGGGGGTCCCTCGCTCGCCGCTCAGCTCGTGGACGCCGATCTCGTCGACGAGCTGTGCCTCTCGACGAGCCCGCAGCTCCTGCCGCTCGACGCTCCGCTGCTCCCCCGGCTCGCGACCGGGAGACGGCTCGGGCTCGAGCAGCTCCTCGTCGACGAGGAGTCGACCCTGTACGCCCGCTGGGTGCTCAGGAGCTGAGCTCCCCGTCCTCCAGCCGAGCGAGCCAGGACGCGATCGCGCCAGTCCACCGCTCGGGGTCGTAGTTCCACAGCTTGGTGTGCCGCGCGGTGTCGAAGACCTCGAGCGTCACGAGATCCGGTCGCGCGGCGGCGAGGGCGTGCGAGGCGGTGGACGGCACGTAGCCGTCGTCGTCGCTGTGCAGGATGAGGACCGGAACCGAGAGCTCGTCCGCCCGTCGCACGAAGTCGAGCCGCGCGAGGTCGACGGGCGCATCCTGACCGGTGAACGGACGCCCCCACGCGCCGCTCATCATCGCGTAGACGATCGAGCGCAGGGGACCCCGCAGCCCCTTCGACCTGCCCTGGTAATCCAGGGCGGTCACCCAGTCGACGACGGGAGAGTCGAGCACGAGGCCGCGCACGACATCCGCCCTGGCCGAGCGGGTGAGCGCCTGCAGCACGGTCGCGCCGCCCATCGACCAGCCCATGAGCACGACGCTACGCGCGCCGTTCCGGATGGCGTAGCCGATCGCCGCGTCGACGTCGCGCCACTCGGTGTCCCCCAGCGCGTAGCGCCCGTCCGGACTCGGCGGGGCCTCGAAGTCGTTGCGGTAGGAGACCAGGAGTGAGCTGTAGCCCGCGTCGTGGAAGACCGGGACGGCCCTGATGGTCTCGGCGCGCATGACCGCGCGTCCGTGGACGAGAATGGCCCACCTGCCCTCCGCGGAGTCCTCGCCGGATGCCGGAACGAGCCAGGCGGGCGCGCCACCCAGCTCCGTCTCGACCACGACATCCTCGCTCTCGAGCCCCAGCTCGCCGGGGTAGCGGTAGAACCAGCCGTTGAAGCGCCCCCGCTCGGCCGCCTCGAGATCTCCGGAGTCGACCGCGAGAAGCTCGCGCGTGACCGAGTCGGCGCTCTCCGAGAGGATCTCCCCGACCCTCGCGTGGCCGCTCGCGCCGGTGAACCAGAAGCTGTAGCGCCCGGGAACGATCGCGTCGGGGGAGCGGCTGAAGGTGATGACGCCGGCCTCCCGGTCGACGCCCAGCACCTCGGTGTCCTCCTCGCGGCTCGTGGGAGGCACGAGCACCATGCGCGCGACGAGCACCGCCGTCACCGTCACGGCGGCGGCGACCACGGCGACGCCGATCCCGGCGAGACCGGCCGCGATCACCCATCCGCGTGCCCGGGGGACGGCGTGCCTGCGCGAAAGTTCCACGCTCGAACTTTAGTCTTCAACAGTGCCAGCGAACGCGACGGGACCAGCGCTTCCTGCGGCGTTCTCCGCCGCACTCGAGTCGCTGCAGCACGCGGCTCCCCGCGAGGAGATCGTGCTCACCGAGATCCCGGCTCCCGGCAGCCTCGCCCCCGACTCGATCGCCTTCGCGGCCGATGTCACACCGGCCCGCCACAGCGCGGACTCCGAGCTCGCGACCGGCCGCTTCATCCTGCTCCACGACGCCTCGCAACCGGAGGCCTGGGGTGGGGCGTTCCGCGTCGTGTGCTACGCCCAGGCCCCACTCGAGACGGACATCGGGGTCGATCCCTTCCTGGCCGAGGTCGCCTGGTCCTGGCTCGTCGACGCCCTCGAGTCGCGCGGAGCCGGCTACGACGCGGTCTCCGGCACGGCCACCCGGATCCTCTCCACCGGGTTCGGCGGCCTCGCCGAGCAGGGCGATGGCGCCCAGATCGAACTGAGGGCGAGCTGGTCACCCGTCGACCATGCCGTCGCCTCGCACCTCGAGGCCTGGGGCGACCTCCTCTGCATGCTCGCCGGCCTGCCACCGACGCCGGACGGCGTCGCCCTCCTCTCCGCGAGGCGCGCCCGCACGTGACGATGGAGCAGGCTCCCCACGACACGGTCGACGTCATCGACACGCGGGACGAGTACCGGGCGGCGATCGAGGCGATCTCGGCGGGCGAAGGACCGCTCGCGATCGACGCCGAACGCGCCTCCGGCTACCGCTATTCGCAGCGCGCCTACCTCATCCAGATCTTCCGCCGGGGTGCCGGGACCTTCCTGTTCGACCCTCCCGCCGTGGGCGACTTCAGCGAGCTGGACGCCGCGATCGGCGAGACCGAGTGGGTCTTCCACGCGGCGAGCCAGGATCTCGCCTGCCTGCGGGAGGTCGGTCTCGACCCGAAGCGGATCTTCGACACCGAGCTCGGCGCCCGTCTCGCCGGCCTCGCGCGGGTGGGGCTCGGCACCGTCGTCGAGGAGCTCCTCGGCGTCCATCTCGCCAAGGAGCACTCGGCGGCCGACTGGTCCACCCGGCCGCTCCCCCAGTCCTGGCTCGTCTACGCCGCCCTGGACGTCGAGCTCCTCGTCGACCTCCGGGATGCCGTCGCCGGGCTCCTCGAGACCCAGGGCAAGTCGGAGATCGCACGGCAGGAGTTCGAGGCGACGCTCCGGCGCGAGGCCAAGCCGGCCAACCCGGATGCCTGGCGCCGGCTCTCCGGTCTCCACACCATCCGGCAGCAGCGGAATCTCGCGGTCGCCCGCGCGCTCTGGCTCGCCCGCGACGAGTACGCGCGCGAGGTCGACACCGCGCCGGGCCGGCTGCTCCCCGACCTCTCGATCACGGCCGCCGCCAAGACGCTGCCCGCCACCCGCGGCGATCTCGCCAAGCTCCGGGAGTTCAACGGAAGGGCGAGCCGCAGCCAGCTTCCGCGCTGGTGGGCGGCGATCGAGGCCGGTCTCGCGAGCGAGGACCTCCCCCCCCTGCGCGTCCACGGCGACGGCATCCCCCCTGCACGCGCCTGGTCGGACCGGCATCCGGAGGCCGATGCGCGGCTCAAGGCGGCCCGTGCGGCCTTCGCGGAGCTCTCCGAGGAGCTCGCGATCCCGGTCGAGAACCTCCTGACCCCCGAGCTGCTGCGAAGGATGGCCTGGGCGCCCCCCGAGCCCCTCACGACGGATGCAGTGCGAGCGGTGCTCCTCGAGGACGGAGCGCGTCCCTGGCAGTGCGACGTCACCGCGCAGCCGATCGTCGACGCCTTTGTCGAGGCGGGCCAAAGCGAGGCATCGCCCGAGGAACCGGCCTCGTAGGAAGGGTCAAAGGATTCCTGGCGCTTTTTCCGGCCACCTAGGATCGGGAGGAGGAACACCACCGGGAGGACGTTGTGGCCGAGAGAGTTGACGTTGTCTTCGTCGACGGAGTGCGAACCCCGTTCGGCAGGGCAGGCGAGAAGGGCATGTACTGGCAGACGAGGGCCGACGACCTCATGACGAAGGCCATGATCGGCCTCCTCGAGCGCAACCCCTCGCTCCCCCACGACCGCGTCGACGACGTCGCGATCGCCGCGACGACGCAGGCCGGGGACCAGGGGCTCACCCTCGGCCGCACGACCGCGCTGCTCGCGGGGCTGCCCAGGAGCGTTCCCGGCTACGCGATCGACCGGATGTGCGCCGGGGCGATGACCTCGGTCACGACCGTCGCCGGGGCGATCGGCTTCGGCATGTACGACGTCGCGATCGCCGGTGGTGTCGAGCACATGGGCCACCACCCGATGGGCTCCGGCACCGACCCCAACCCGCGTTTCGTCGCGGAGAAGCTCGTGGGCGCCGACGCCCTGAGCATGGGCGCGACGGCCGAGCGCATCCACGACCGCTTCCCCCAGCTCACCAAGGAGCGCTCGGACCGCTTCGCGATGAACAGCCAGCACAAGCTCGCGGCGGCCTACGAGGCGGGCAGGATCCAGCCGGACCTCATTCCCGTCGCGATCCGCAGCGAGTCCGGATGGGGGCTCGCCGAGCGCGACGAGGCCCCGCGCCCCGAGACGACCATGGAGGGCCTCGCCGGCCTCAAGACGCCGTTCCGCCCGCACGGCCGGGTCACCGCGGGCAACTCCTCCGGCCTCAACGACGGCGCGACCGCGAGCATCATCGCGAGTGCGGACGCCGCCAGGGGGCTCGGCCTCCCCGCGAAGATGCGCCTCGTGAGCTTCGCCTTCGTGGGAGTCGAACCCGAGATCATGGGCATCGGCCCGATCCCCTCGACCGAGAAGGCGCTGCGCAAGGCTGGCCTGACGATCGACGACATCGGCCTCTTCGAGCTCAACGAGGCCTTCGCCGTGCAGGTGCTCTC
Organism: Clavibacter sp.; assembly: GCA_044508495.1. Taxonomy (GTDB): domain Bacteria; phylum Actinomycetota; class Actinomycetes; order Actinomycetales; family Microbacteriaceae; genus Terrimesophilobacter. The sequence goes on along the minus strand of JBIQHP010000007.1, from coordinate 26,357 downwards.
CTTCCTCGATCACTTCGGCATCGCCGACGACGACCCGCGCGTCAACCCGTGGGGAGGCGCGATCGCGATCGGGCATCCGCTCGCCTCCTCGGGCGTGCGCCTCATGCTCCAGCTCGCCCGGCAGTTCGAGGAGCATCCCGAGGTGCGCTACGGGCTCACCGCGATGTGCATCGGGCTCGGCATGGGCGGCTCCGTCATCTGGGAGAACCCGCACTACGACGGAAGCAGGAAGTGACCGTGACTGAGAACTTCGACGATCTCCTGGCGCTCTCCGAGGACGAGATCGTCACCCACTCCTTCGTGCGCGACATCCCCCTCTCGAAGGGGAGGACCCTCGCCCTCGTGACCCTCGACAACGGCCGCGATCACACCCGGCCCAACACCCTCGGCCCGCGCACCCTGACCGAGTACGCCGAGACGCTCGCCGCCCTCGAGGCGCGTGCCGCCAAGGGCGAGATCCACGGCGTCGCCGTGACCGGCAAGCCCTACATCCTCGCCGCCGGCGCCGACCTCACGAACGCTGGCGACATCCCGAGCCGCGCGATCGCGAAGCGGCTCGCCCAGCAGGGCCACGCCGCCCTCGGCGCGCTCGGCGAGCTCGGCGTCCCGTCCTTCGTCTTCATCAACGGGCTCGCGCTCGGCGGCGGAGTCGAGATCGCTCTCAACGCCGACTACCGCACGGTCGACAGCTCGATCCCGGCTCTCGCCCTCCCCGAGGTCTTCCTCGGCATCATCCCCGGCTGGGGCGGCGCCTGGCTGCTGCCGAACCTCGTGGGCATCGAGAACGCCCTCAAGGTCGTCATCGAGAATCCGCTCAAGAACAACAGGACCCTGAAGGCCCAGGACGTGCTCGACCTGGGGATCGCGGATGCGATGTTCGGCCCGGCCAACTTCCTCGAGGACTCGATCCGGTGGGCCGACGACGTCATCTCCGGTCGCACGAAGGTCAAGCGCAAGAACTCCCCCGGGAAGATCGAGCGCGCGGTCAAGTGGGATGTCGCGATCGGCATCGCGCGCAAGATGCTCGAGAGCAGGATCGGGACCGTCGCGAAGTCGCCCTACGCCGCCCTTGAGCTGCTCGCCGCCGCGAAGAACACCGACCGCGCGACCGGCTTCGCCGCCGAGGACGAGAAGCTCGCCGAGCTCATCACGGGCGACCAGTTCCGCGCGAGCATCTACGCCTTCAACCTCGTGCAGAAGCGCGCGAAGAAGCCGGCCGGCACACCGGACAAGGCCCTCGCGAAGACCGTCACGAAGGTCGGCGTCATCGGCGCCGGGCTCATGGCGAGCCAGTTCGCCCTGCTGTTCGTGCGGCGCCTCAAGGTCCCCGTCGTCATCACCGACCTCGACCAGGGCCGGGTCGACAAGGGCCTCGACTACATCCGCACCGAGATCGCCGCGCTCCTCGAGAAGGGGCGCATCTCGCCGGATGAGGCGAACCGCCTGAACGCGCTCGTCACCGGCACGACGGACAAGGCGGACTTCGCGGACTGCGACTGGGTCATCGAGGCGGTCTTCGAGGAGCTCGGCGTCAAGCAGGAGGTCTTCGCCGAGATCGAGAAACACGTCTCCGAGACCGCGGTGCTCGCGACGAACACCTCCTCGCTCAGCGTCGAGCAGATCGGGGCCAGGCTCGAGCACCCCGAACGGCTCGTCGGCTTCCACTTCTTCAATCCGGTCGCCGTCATGCCGCTCGTGGAGGTCGTGAGGACTCCGAAGACCGACGAGGCCACGCTCAGCACCGCGATGGTGACCGCCGCCGCGCTCTACAAGAACGCGGTCATCACGGCTGACACTCCCGGCTTCGTCGTCAACCGCATCCTGGCCAAGCTGCTCGGCGAGGCCATGCACGCCGTCGACACGGGAACGCCCTTCGAGGTCGTCGACGAGTCGATCAAGCCCTTCGGCCTTCCCATGACACCGTTCGAACTGCTCGAGCTCGTCGGACTCACGGTGGGCGCCCACGTGCTCGACACGCACCATGCGGCCTTCCCCGATCGGTTCTTCGAGAGCGAGAACCTGCACCGGCTCGCCGAGCACGGGAAGATCTTCGACCGCGACGGCAAGGGCAGGATCACCGGTTTCGACCGGAAGGCCGTCGAGATCGTCTCCGGGGGGACGAGCCCCCTCACCGGCGAGGAGCTCCTCCGCCGGGTCGAGGACGGCCTCGCCGACGAGATCCACCGGATGCTTCAGGACGGCGTCGTCTCGGCCCCCGAGGACATCGACCTGTGCCTCATCCTCGGAGCCGGCTGGCCCTTCCAGATGGGCGGCGCCACGCCCTACCTCGACCGCTCCGGCGCCTCGGAGCGGGCCTTCGGCGACACCTTCCATCACCCGCCCATCCGGGGCGTCGCCTAGCGCTACTTCCCCGTGAGCGCGACGAGCGCGGCTTCCTCACGGCCCTGGTCGATGGCGTTCACGAGAGTGACGAGAGTGTTGAGATAGTCCGTCAGTGCGGCGCGACCGAGAATCGGGTGTGGGGGTGAGACCGTCACGGTGCCCCAGGTGCACAGCCCTTCGAGGTCGAAGACGAGCTCGGTGGTCCAGGCCGAGAAGCGCGACGTGCCGTATCCGATCGTGAGGCCGTCCTGCCTCGGCGTCGCACTGAGATGGAGCCCCCGCGAACCGGGTGGCCCCAGCCGACGCGCCCAGGAGTGGAGGACCGCCACGACTTCCGCCATGGGCCTCTCGATCGCGATGCGAAGGCGGATGCCTGCCGCTCGTTCCGTTCCGATCATGTGCTCCCCCATCCGGTGTGCGACCCGATGAATCACGCCGGATCAATTATGCCTGATTTATCATGCCCTTCGCGAGAACCGGGTCGGGCAGCGTGGTGATCATGCCCTCCGCTGCCGCCCCGCGCGACTGGGACGACTATGTGCGCGAGCTCGGGATCACCCTGCAGCGTCGCCGTCTGGAGCTCGGGCTCAGCCAGGAGGAGCTCGCCCACGCCGCGGGGATCACGCGCTCCCACTACCAGCAGCTCGAGAAGGGGCACTCCCGCCCCGAGCGCAGCGCCAACCCCTCGCTCCGCACGCTCGTCTCGCTCTCCCAGGTGCTCGGCCTGCTCGTCTCGGACCTGCTCCCCCGCGATCAGCCGGAACCGGCCGAGGGCCGCGCGGCGAGCCGCCCGCCCGCCGCCTGATCCCCGAGGGACTTGGCGACCGGGATCCTGCTGCCGAGCACCTGATCGACGACGTCCCTCGCGATCTTCTTCGCGGTGAGCCCCGCCGCCTCGAGGATCTCGGCGCGGGATCCGTGCGGAAGGAAGTCGTCGGGAAGCCCCAGCTCGGTGAGGGCGGTGTCGACCCCCGCGTCACGGAGGCTCTGCCGGATGCGCGTGCCGACGCCGCCCACCCGCACGCCGTCCTCGAGGCTCACGACGAGTCGATGCTCTCGCGCGAGCTCGACGAGGCTTGCCGGCACCGGAACGACCCAGCGCGGATCGACGACGGTCGCGCCGATGCCCTGGGCGGCGAGCCGCTCGGCCACCTGGAGCCCCAGCCTCGCGAAGGCTCCGACCGAGACGATGAGCACGTCCCGGTGCGCCGCCTCGCGCAGCACGTCGACGCCGTCGGCGGTGCGCCGCACGGCGTCGAACTCGGCATCGACCGCCCCCTTGGGAAAGCGCACGACCGTCGGCCCATCGTCGACCGCGACGGCCTCGCGAAGCTCCTCGCGCAGGCGCGGCGCGTCCCTGGGCGCCGCGATCCGGATGCCGGGGACGACCTGCAGGGTCGCCAGATCCCACATCCCGTGGTGGCTCGGTCCGTCGGGGCCGGTGACCCCCGCGCGGTCGAGCACGAAGGTGACCCCCGCGCGGTGGAGGGCGACATCCATGAGCAGCTGGTCGAAGGCCCGGCTGGCGAAGGTCGCGTAGAGCGCGACGACCGGATGCAGCCCGCCGAAGGCGAGCCCGGCGGCCGTGGTCACGGCGTGCTGCTCGGCGATCCCGACGTCGAAGACGCGGTCGGGATGCCGCTCGGCGAAGGCGTGGAGCCCAGTGGGCCGCAGCATGGCCGCCGTGATCCCGACGATCCGCTCGTCCCGGTCGGCGAGTCGCACGAGCTCGTCGCCCAGGACCGAGGTCCAGGACGGCCGGTCGGCGACCTCGACCGACTCGCCCGTGTCGGGGTCGATCTGCCCGACGGCGTGGAACCGGTCGGCCTGGTCGTGGAGGGCAGGCTCGTAGCCCCTGCCCTTCTGCGTGATCGCGTGGACGATGATCGGCGCCCCGTAGTCCCTGGCCTGCCTCAGCGCCTCCTCCATGGCCCCGAGGTCGTGGCCGTCGATCGGCCCGAGATACTTGATGTCGAGATTCGAGTAGAGCGCGTCGTTGTTCCAGAACCGGTTGACGAAGCCGTGGGCGCCCGCACGCACGGCGCGGTACACGGCGCGCCCCGGCGTGCCGAGCCGGTCGAACACCCGGCTGCTCGTGAGGTGCAGTGTTCGGTAGGTCTTCCGCGTGCGGATCCGGTTGAGGAAGTGCGCGATCCCGCCGATCGTCGGGGCGTAGGAGCGGCCGTTGTCGTTGACGACGATGACGAGCCTGCGGGCGTTGTCGTCGCTGATGTTGTTGAGCGCCTCCCAGGTCATGCCGCCGGTGAGCGCGCCGTCGCCGACGACCGCGACGACGTGCCGGTCGGACTGCCCGGTCATCCGGAACGCCCGCGAGATGCCGTCGGCCCAGCTGAGCGAGGTCGAGGCGTGCGAGTTCTCCACGACGTCGTGCTCGGACTCGGCACGCTGCGGGTAGCCGGCGAGGCCGCCTGCCTGCCGCAGCCCGTCGAAGTCCTGCCGCCCGGTCAGGAGCTTGTGGACGTAGGACTGGTGTCCCGTGTCGAAGACGATGGGGTCGCGCGGCGAGTCGAAGACGCGGTGGATCGCGATCGTGAGCTCGACGACGCCGAGGTTCGGCCCGAGATGCCCTCCCGACTTCGAGACGCGATCCACGAGGAACGCGCGGATCTCCGCGGCCAACTCCGTGAGCTTCGCTGGGCTCAGGCGATCGAGATCGCGAGGTGAGTGGATCTCCTCGAGGATGCCCATGAAGCAACCTTATGCGCGCCGCAGGAGCGGCGGCGCGCCAAACAACTCAGACGAGGCTGCGCAGCACGTACTGCAGGATCCCCCCGTTGCGGTAGTAGTCCGCCTCCCCGGGGGTGTCGATCCGCACGACGGCGTCGAACTCGATCGGCGCGCGCCCGGGTGCAGAGTGCTCGGTGGGCTCGGCCACGACGTGCACTGTCTTCGGCGTCACGCCCTCGTTGAGCGCCTCGAGGCCCGAGATGCCGATGCGCTCGGTGCCGTCGAGGCCGAGCGAGGCCCAGCTCTGACCCGACGGGAACTGGAGCGGGACGACGCCCATCCCGATGAGGTTGGAGCGGTGGATGCGCTCGAAGCTCTCCGCGATGACCGCGTGGACCCCGAGCAGGCTCGTGCCCTTCGCCGCCCAGTCGCGGCTCGAGCCCGAGCCGTACTCCTTGCCGGCGAGCACGACGAGCGGGATGCCGGCCGCCCGGTACTCCTGGGAGGCGTCGTAGATGAACGCCTGCGGGGCATCCGGCCGCGTGAAGTCTCTCGTGTAGCCGCCCTCGACGCCCGCACCCTCGTTCTCGGCCGCGAGCAGCTGGTTGCGCAGCCGGATGTTCGCGAAGGTCCCGCGGATCATGACCTCGTGGTTGCCGCGGCGCGAGCCGTAGGAGTTGAAGTCCGCGCGGTCGATGCCGTGCTCCACGAGGTAGCGGCCGGCCGGGCTGTCCCACTTGATGCTCCCGGCGGGGCTGATGTGGTCGGTCGTGACCGAGTCGCCGAGCGTCGCGAGCACGCGCGCGCCGACGATGTCGGCAACCGGGGTGAGCTCCATCGTCATCCCGTCGAAGTACGGGGGCTTGCGGACGTAGGTGGAGGCCTCGTTCCATTCGAACACGTCGCCGTCCGGCGTCGGGAGCGAGGTCCAACGCTCGTCGCCGTCGAAGATGCCGGAGTACTGCGTGTCGAACATCGACGCGTCGATCGACTCGTCGATCGTCTTCTGCACCTCGGCGGCGTCCGGCCAGATGTCCTTGAGGTAGACGTCGTTGCCCTCCGGATCCTGGCCGAGCGCCTGGGTCTCGAAGTCGAAGTCCATCGAGCCGGCGAGAGCGTAGGCGATCACGAGCGGGGGGCTCGCGAGGTAGTTCATCTTGACGTCGGGGTTGATCCGGCCCTCGAAGTTGCGGTTGCCGGAGAGCACGGCGGTCACGGCGAGGTCGTTCTGGTTCACCGCGGCCGAGATCTCGTCCTCGAGCGGGCCCGAGTTGCCGATGCAGGTCGTGCAGCCGTAGCCCACGAGATAGAAGCCGAGGTCCTCGAGGTAGCCGTTGAGGCCCGCCTTCTCGTAGTAGTCGGTCACGACCTTGGAGCCCGGCGCGAGGGTCGTCTTGACCCAGGGCTTGGACTTGAGGCCCTTCCTCGCGGCGTTGCGGGCGAGGAGGCCCGCCGCGAGCATGACCGAGGGGTTGGAGGTGTTGGTGCACGAGGTGATCGCCGCGATCGCGACCGCGCCGTGGTCGACCGTGAACTCGCGCCCGTCCTTCATGGCGACCGCGGCCGGGTTCGAGTGGGAGCCGGAGACGTAGGCGTCGAGGTCCTTCTCGAACTGGCTCTTGGCCCGGGTGAGCTCGACGCGATCCTGCGGGCGCTTGGGGCCGGCGATCGAGGGGACGACGGTCGCGAGGTCGAGCTCGAGGTATTCGCTGAAGGCGGGCTCCCGGCTCGGATCGTGCCAGAGTCCCTGGAGCTTCGAATAGGCCTCGACGAGCTCGATCTGCTCCTCGCTGCGCCCGGTGAGCCGCAGGTAGGCGAGGGTCACCTCGTCGATCGGGAACATGGCCGCGGTCGAGCCGAACTCGGGGCTCATGTTGCCGATGGTCGCGCGATTCGCCAGCGGGACGGCGGCGACGCCCGCTCCGTAGAACTCGACGAACTTGCCGACGACGCCGTGCTGGCGCAGCATCTGGGTGATCGTGAGCACGACATCCGTGGCCGTCACGCCGGTCGGGATCGACCCGGTGAGCTTGAAGCCGACGACCTTGGGGATGAGCATGGAGACGGGCTGGCCGAGCATGGCCGCCTCGGCCTCGATGCCGCCGACGCCCCAGCCGAGCACGCCGAGGCCGTTGACCATCGTCGTGTGGGAGTCGGTGCCCACGAGGGTGTCCGGGTAGGCGTGGAGCACTCCCCCGATCTCTCGCGTCATCGTCACCCTGGCCAGGTACTCGATGTTGACCTGGTGCACGATGCCGGTGCCGGGCGGGACGACCTTGAAGTCGTCGAAGGCCGTCTGGCCCCAGCGCAGGAACTGGTAGCGCTCGCCGTTGCGCTCGTACTCGATCTCGACGTTGCGCTCGAACGCGTTCTCGGTGCCGAAGAGGTCGGCGATGACGGAGTGGTCGATGACGAGCTCGGCGGGCGCGAGCGGATTGATCCTCTTCGGGTCGCCGCCAAGCTCGGCGACGGCCTCGCGCATCGTGGCGAGATCGACGATGCAGGGGACGCCGGTGAAGTCCTGCATGATGACGCGTGCGGGGGTGAACTGGATCTCGGTGTCGGGCTCGGCCTCGGGCACCCAGGAGCCGAGCGCCGCGATCTGCCCGGCTGTCGTGTTCTTGCCGTCCTCGGTGCGCAACTGGTTCTCCAGGAGCACCTTGAGGCTGAAGGGGAGCCTCTCGTGGCCGGGGACGCGATCGATCCGGTAGACGCGGTAGTCCTTGCCGCCGACCGACAGGCTGTCCTGCGCCCCGAAACTGTTCACTGCCGACATCCTCGTCTCCTTCGCCGTTCCGCCAAAACTATCTTGACGTCAAGATAAATGCTATCACTTCGCCGGAGTGTCGCCTGCGCGCCCCGCGTCCCGCGGAGCGGACCTGTCGTACACCGACTTCACGAGCAGCCAGGTCACCCAGAGCAGGGCGGCATAGAGCGGGACGCCCATGAGGAGCTTCGTGGCCGCGAGCCACTCGGTCTGACCGGAGAAGTACAGCGGCGCCTGCACGGCGAGGCGGAGCGAGAACAGCCCCACCCACAGCCAGGTGCACAGCGTCAGGACGCGGCGCTTCGCCCTGTCGTCCCGCCACGCCGTGAGCTCGTTGGTCAGGACCCCCGCGATGAGCCCGATGAGCGGCCAGCGGACGGCGAGGCTCACGAGGAGCACGACGACCGCGGCGACGTTGATCCCGAGGCCGAGCACGAAGTTGTCCTCGGCACGGCCGGTGACGAGCGCGAGCCCGGCCGAGAGCGCGATGCCGACGACACCGGCGAAGGCCTGCGTCGCGGGGGTCTTCGTGGCGATCCGGATGCCGACGAAGACGAGCGCGAGCACCACGGGTGCGACGACGGACGGCAGGACCTGCTGCGTGAAGGCGTACACGACGAGGAACCCGAGGCCGGGGAGGATCGCCTCGACGAGGCCCCGGACGCCCCCGACCGCGGTGAGCAGCGATCTTCCGGTCGGGACCTCGCCCGGCGCGACCTGGCCGATGCCGGCTCTGCGCACGGCGCTCCCGAACGCCTCCTTGAAGGTCTCCACCGGCTCCGGCGGAGACTCGTCCCGGTCAGACACTCGTGGCGCCGACCGTTCCCGCACCGGCGGAGGGCGGCATCGTGAGCGGAATGAGGTCGCGCGGCGGCATGGGCGTCGTGCCGCGCACGACGACGATGCTCCGGAACAGGTCCTCGACCTTCTCCGCCGCGTCCTGCTTCACGGCGCCCTCGCCCGCGATGACGCCGCGCAGGAACCAGCGCGGCCCGTCGACTCCGATGAACCGCGCAATCCTCTTGGACCCGGGCTGCCCGGGGGCGGCAGCGGGGATCTCGGCCAGGAGCTCGGGCCCGAACGGCCCGACGGTGAGCTTCGTGGTGCCGCCCTGCTTGGCGATCTGGTCGGCGATCTGGTGGCGGATCTCGTGCCAGAGCCCCGTCGAGCGCGGTGCGGCGAAGGGCTGGACCTGGAGGGTCGATCCGGCGTAGTCGAGTCCGACGGCGACGACCCGCTTGCTGCCCTCCTCGACCTCCAGGCGCAGCTGCAGCCCCTCGCGGGGAAGGATCTTGACCCCGCCCAGGTCGACGTAGGGTCGTACGGCATTCGCCTCGCCCTCGTCGAGCGGGCCTGCGGTGGCGCGGTCGGCGGGGGCCGACTTCGCCTGCTCCTGCTCCTCGCGGCCGTCGTCGGCCGGGTCTGCTGTCTCGTCCACGCCTATGCTCCTGCCTTGTCCTCGCCTGCGCGGTAGCCGGTCGAGCCGAATCCGGACTCTCCACGGTCGCTCCCGGGGAGTGAGCCTACCGGGACGAATCGAGCGCGGGAGACCGGCATGACGATGAGCTGGGCGATCCGGTCGCCGGCGGCGACGGAATAGGGCTCCACGGCATCCGTGTTGAGAAGGGTCACCCTGAGCTCCCCGCGGTATCCCGCGTCCACCGTGCCCGGGCTGTTGACGATCGTGATGCCGTGACGGGCCGCGAGGCCGCTTCTCGGGACCACGAATCCGACGTAGCCGTCGGGGAGCGCGATCGAGACGCCCGTGCCGACCGTGGCGCGCTGGCCCGGCCCGAGCTCGACCGCCTCCGCGGCGCTCAGGTCCGCGCCCGCGTCGCCCGGATGCGCGTACTCCGGCACGATCTCGCCGCGGAAAAGGACTTCGACACCGTCGTTCACGATTCGAGGGTAGTGCAGGGAGGCGCGCAAAGTCTGATCGAATAGGGGCATGACGATCTATCGGGAGCGGTTGTGGGCCTCCGCCTGGCTCTTCCTGTCGACGGCCCTCGTGATCCCGGCGAGCCTGCTCGTGTTCTGGCCCATCAGCGTGCCCGCCGGCGTGATCGTGGCGATCGCGCTGTATGCCGCCTGCGCCGGGCTCCTCGTGCTCGCCTCACCGTCGATCGTCGTGACCGAGACCGAGCTCGTGGCCGGCCGCGCCCGCCTCCCCCTCGAATTCGCCGGGAAGACCGCCGGCTATCGCGAGCCCGAGGCGACGGCGCAGCGCGGGGTGGAGCTGGATGCCCGCGCCTGGCTGCTCATCCGAGGCTGGGTCGGGCCGGTCGTGCGCGTCGAGCTCACCGACCCCGCCGATCCCACGCCGTACTGGCTCGTCTCGACGCGGCACCCGGAGGAGCTCCTCGCCGCCATCGAGTCGGCGAGAGCGTCCTAGCTCAGCTCGCGCACTCGAGGCAGATCGGACCGAGCTTCTCCTCGTGGTCGATCTGGGAGCGGTGCTTCACGAGGAAGCAGCTCACGCAGGTGAACTCGTCGGCCTGCGGCGGGAGGACGACGACGTCCAGGTCGAGATCGGAGAGGTCGGCACCCGGCAGCTCGAACCCGCCGGGATTGTCGGCATCGTCGACGTCGACGACCCCGGACATCTTGTCCGGGACACGTTCCTTGAGCGCCTCGATCGACTCCGAGTCGTCGTCGGTCTTGCGTGGCGCGTCGTAGTCGGTTGCCATTACCATCCACTTCTTCAACTTGTCGGCTGCGCGAAATCGCGGGGGTAGTTTGCATCAATTGATTCGCAATAGCAAACCATCCGGGAGCACCCGCTCCCTCACGCCAGACTGAACTTACGGCACGCCCGCGTTATTCCCCGGTTCCACGGCCCGGGCATGGCACTCTGAGTGCAATCGTGACGTGAAAGAGGCGCGCTGATGCAGGAGCTGAGAGTGATCGGCGGTGAGGACGGTGCGCTCCTCGTCGCCTCCGACGACGGTGAGCGATACCGCCTCGCGATCGACGACGCCCTCCGGTCCCAGGTGAGGCAGTCCACGCCGGATTCCGGAACCGGCCGGCGCCTCGCCCCCAAGGACATCCAGGCGCACATCCGCTCGGGGATGTCGGCGCAGGATGTCGCCTCGATCACGGGTGCGCCGCTCGAGGACATCCAGCGCTTCGAGGGCCCGGTCATCGCCGAACGCGAGTACGTCATCGAGTCGGCGCTCGCCGTTCCGGTGCACACGGCGATGGACGCCGACTTCGGCACCCCCCCGACGACCTTCGGCACCGCCATGCTGAGCCGGCTCCACGAGCTGGGAGCGACGGGAGAGCGCTGGGCGAGCTGGAAGGAGGAGGCCGGCTGGGTCGTCAAGCTCTCGTTCACCGCGGACACGATCGATCACGACGCGCGCTGGCGCTTCGACCCGAAGAAGTCCGCGCTCGCCCCCCTCAACTCCGAGGCGGAGACGCTCTCCCAGCAGGGCGAGCCCGCCGCGAGCCTCATCCCGCGGCTGCGGGCGGTCGACGGACGCGACCGGGTCGCGGACAGTTCCCGATTCGACAGCGGCGCCTTCGTCGACCATGAGCTCTCTCCCGCCGGCGACGGCGGCGCCCAGGACACCGCGCCCCACCTCGAGGCCGTCCCCTACGGCCGCGTGGGAGCCGCGTCGACCGGGGCAGCCGCGGACACCTCCGGGGAGGCGCCCCCCACGAACCAGACCGCCGACCTCCTCGAGGCGCTCCGGCGACGGCGGGGCGAGCGCGAGAGCGCCCACTACGACGACCTCGAGGACGCGATGGCCGATCACCCCTCGACGGGGAGCATCCGCCTCGTCGAGGTCCCGCTCCCCGATCTCGAGGACTCCCCCCCGCCGAGCCCCCATCACCGGCCGTCGAAGCGCGGCCGCGCGGCCATGCCGAGCTGGGACGAGATCGTCTTCGGCGCCCGCTCGGACGACGACCCGGCCTAGAACCAGGCCTAGAACCCGGGCTCAGCGCGGCGCATAGGCGCCGAAGCGGAGCAGCGGGACCCGGGTCTCCTCCGGCGAGAGCGAGCCGTGCTGGCCGATCATGGCCCGCGACCTGGCCGTCGCCGTCCGCGAGTCGTAGTAGGCGATCGCCTTCCTCGCCGCGACGACGAGGTCGCCGATGCGCGGCTCGACGGCCGGGTCGACGACGGGACCGAACCACCCCTGCGCGATCGCCTCAGCCCGCGTGACGACCTGCGACCGGTCTCCTTCCGCCTCGCGCCACCGGGCGGCGAGGTGCTCGCGCGCCTTCGGTCCCGCATCCGGCTCGAAGTGCAACTGGAGCGCGCGCGGCTCGCCCGCGACATGGCGGATGCCGTCGAGCAGCCCGGGCTCCCGGTCGAACAGCACGTGGGAGCTCACCGGTACGTCGAGCGCGCCGTGGTCGGCGGTCACGATGAGCCCCTCCCGCCTGCCGAGGCCCGTCGCGAGCGTCGACACGGCGGCGTCGAGCTCCTCGATCGCCCGGATGGCGCGGTCGGACTCCCGACCGTGATGGTGCGCGGCATGATCGAATTCCGCCGCGTAGACATAGACGATCGCGGAGTCGTTCTCGTCGAGCACCCGGCGGGCCTCCTCCACGCGGCCGACCACGCTCCGCGCACTGCGGAAGCTCGCGCCGCGCAGGATGGCCGAGGTGAAGCCCGAGCCGCGGAACCGCTCGATGCCGACGGCGAAGGACGGGATGCCGTGCTCCGCCGCGCGCTCGAAGACCGTGCGGGAGCGCTGCCAGGTGAGCGGATCGAGCTTCTCGCCCCATCCGGTGAGCAGCTGCACGACGCGGTCGTTCTCCGGGTCCAGGCCGGTGTAGCCGACCATGCCGTGGACGCCCGGATGCTCGCCCGTCGTGATCGTCGCGAGGCCGCTCGCGGTCGTGGTCGGGAACCCGGCGACCGTCGTGGCGGCCTTCGAGAGCGCCCCGGCCAGGGTGCGGGCATGGCCGGGCCTCTCGGCGAGCGTGTTGACGCCCAGCCCGTCGAGGACGAACACGACGGCCCGTTCGACGGGCGGGAGCGCCATCGCGTTGGGCCGGCCGAGGAGCGAGGCGAGGCAACTCGGCAGGACATCGGCAAGGCTCGGCCGCGCCGGAATCGTGGCCGGTAGCATGGTCGCAATCCTATGACTACGCCCGCAGACACCCCTCCCAGCGCCCCCGCCGAACGCATCGACGACATCGACGTCTCGACCGAGATGGAGAGCTCCTTCCTCGAGTACGCCTACTCGGTCATCTACTCGCGCGCGCTCCCGGACGCCCGCGACGGGCTCAAGCCCGTGCAGCGCCGCATCCTCTACCAGATGAGCGAGATGGGCCTGCGCCCCGACAGGGGTCACGTGAAGTCCTCGCGCGTCGTCGGCGACGTCATGGGCAAGCTGCATCCGCACGGCGACGCGTCGATCTACGACGCCATGGTGAGGCTCAACCAGTCGTTCATCATGCGCGTGCCGCTCGTCGACGGGCACGGCAACTTCGGATCGCTCGACGACGGGCCCGCCGCCCCGCGCTACACCGAGGCACGGCTCGCCGCGGCCGCCATGGCCATGACGGCGGACCTCGACGAGGACGTCGTCGACTTCGTCCCCAACTACGACAACCAGTTCACGCAGCCCGAGGTGCTGCCCTCGGCGTTCCCCAACCTCCTGGTCAACGGGGCCACCGGGATCGCCGTCGGGATGGCGACGAACATGGCCCCGCACAACCTCATCGAGGTCGTCGGAGGCGCCCGCCACCTGCTCGCGCATCCGGATGCCGGTCTCGACGAGCTCATGGCCTACATCCCGGGTCCGGACCTGCCCACGGGGGGGACGATCATCGGCCTGAACGGCATCCGGGACGCCTACGCGACGGGCCGGGGCAGCTTCAAGACCCGCGCTCGGGTCTCGATCGAGAACGTCACGGCACGCAAGACCGGGCTCGTCGTGACCGAGCTGCCCTACATGGTCGGCGCCGAGAAGGTCATCGAGAAGATCAAGGACGGGGTGAACTCGAAGAAGCTCGCGGGCATCTCCGACGTGACCGACCTCACCGACCGCAAGCACGGGCTGCGGCTCGTGATCGGCATCAAGACCGGCTTCAATCCGCAGGCCGTGCTCGAGCAGCTCTACAAGCACACGCCGCTCGAGGAGCAGTTCAACATCAACAACGTCGCGCTCGTCGACGGCGGCCCGCAGACGCTCGGGCTGCGCGAGCTGCTGCAGGTGTACCTCGACCATCGGATCTCGGTCACGACCCGCCGCAGCCGGTTCCGGCTCGCCCGGCGCCAGGAGCGCCTGCACCTCGTGGACGGCCTGCTCGTGGCGATCCTCGACATCGACGAGGTCATCCAGGTCATCAGGGCGAGCGACGACTCGGATGCCGCCCGCAAGCGCCTCATGGACGTCTTCGACCTGAGCGAGGTTCAGGCGGAGTACATCCTCGAGCTGCGCCTGCGCAGGCTCACGAAGTTCTCGCGCATCGAGCTCGAGGCCGAGCGCGACCGGCTGCGCGCCGAGATCGCCGAGCCCGAGCACCTGCTCGCGGAGCCCGCGCGCATCCGGCAGCTCGTCTCGGACGAGCTCGAGGCGGTCGCCGAGGAGTTCGGCACGCCGCGTCGCACTCTCCTGACCGAGGCGCGCGCGACGACCCCGGCCAGCACGGGCGCGACGGCCGGGGGCTCCGCCGCAGCCTCGAAGTCGGCTGCGCCCTCCCTCGAGATCGCGGACACGCCGTGCCGCGTGCTGCTGTCCACGACCGGCCGCATGATCCGGGTCGACCTCGGCGACGGGATGTCGGACTCCCCCGCGCGCGCCGCCCGGCGCAGCAAGCACGACGCGATCCTCTCCTCGGTCGTGACGACGAGCCGCACCGAGATCGGCGCGATCACGAGCCTCGGCCGGCTCGTGCGGCTCTCCCCCGTCGACCTGCCCCAGGTGCCGGAGAACTCGATCCAGCTCGCGGCGGGCGCGAAGGTCGCCGAGTACCTCGCGCTCGACGCGAGGAAGGAACGAGCCGTCGCCCTCGTCTCCCTCGAATCGGAGGCGCCGATAGCGCTCGGAACGAAGCAGGGCGTCGTCAAGCGGCTCTCCCCCGGCGACTACCCGGCGCGGCCCGACTTCGAGATCATCGCGCTCAAGGACGGCGACGAGGTCGCCGGCGCGGCTCAGGGCCTCTCGGCCGAGGGCGCCGATGCGGAAGAGCTCGTCTTCGTGACCTCGGATGCGCAGCTCCTGCGTTTCCCCGCCGAGTCGGTGCGGCCCCAGGGTCGCAGCGCTGCGGGCATGGCGGGCATCCGGCTCTCGCCCGGCGCCACGGTCATCCACTTCGGGTCGGTCGACCCCGGTGCCCAGGTCGTCGTCGCGACGGTCTCGGCGCACGGCGACACGATCGCCGGGACCGATCCGGGGCGGGCCAAGGTCTCGCGTCTGGCCGAGTTCCCGGGCAAGGGCCGGGCGACCGGCGGCGTTCGCTGCCACACCTTCCTCAAGGGCGAGGACTCCCTCGTGCTCGCCTGGGCCGGTCCGGAGCCCGCGCTCGCGGTCGGCCCGGACGGCTCGGTCCGCGAGCTGCCGGAGACGGGCGCCAGGCGCGACGCCTCGGGCTCGCCGCTGGATGCCGTGATCGGCTCGATCGGCGCGTCCGCAGCAGCTCTCGGCTGAACCAGAGCGCTCAGCTGAACCGCACCGGAGTATCGGGCCGGTCCAGGGCGACGATGCCGTGCGGGGTCGTCCACTCCAGGACGCCGGGCTCGAGCTGGCGCACACTCCAGCCGGGCAGGTGCTTGACGGTGTGGTGCCCCGGGCAGAGGTGGGCGAGGTTGCCGGCCTCGGTGGGCCCGCCTTCGGAGTACGGGATCGTGTGGTCGAGGTCGCTGCGCCAGGCCGACCGGTTGCAGGAGGGGCACCGGCAACGACCGTCCCGCATCCGCAGATATCGTCGCAATCTCTCGCTGGGCCGATAGTTGTCGGTCGCCAGGACCAGCTCGGTGACCGGATCGGTGATCACCCGCACGAGCGACGACGCCTCGGCGGCGAGATGGAGGGCGTCCTGGAGGTCGATGGGGCCTTTGCCGAGGATCGTGGCCGGCTCTTCGCCCTGACCGAGCAGGGTGAGGGCGGGGATCAGGATGGACACCTCGGCACGGATCGCACCGATCCCACCATGCGGGTCGCCACTGGGCTGGCCGGTGAGCAGGAGGTCGCAGAACAGGTCGGCGCGCAGCTGGTCCAGCGTGCGCGGATCGGCCGCGTTCGCCGCCGTGACCGCGTTGCCCAGCTGGGTGAGCCGGTCCAGGATGCCCGCGGCGAGGAGGGTCGGGACGGTCGCCGTGACCTCCGACATCCCGTCGTCGAGCTCGACGACGGTGACCGCCCGCTCGTCGCGAGCCTTCTCGTGGCGATCCTCGAAGGAGACCTCGGCGATCTGCGACGCGGCCGCCCGCGCGAGCCGGCAAAGCCGCCCCGGGGTGACGGCATCCGCCCGTTCGAGCACGGCCGACTCGTAGTCGGCACGGCGCTGCGGGTCGCGGATGGTCATGCCCTCCGAGACGACGACCCGGGCGTGGGCGACGCTCACCCTACCGCCCTGCAGGGCGTGAAGCGTGAGCGGGAAGTCTTCGACGAGGCGCCAGGCCTCGGAGATCCGCGACTGGATCGTGCGATCGGACACGCGTCGCGCGATCGCGATCTCGGTCGTCACCGACCGGATGACGAGGTCGGCGGAGGCGTCCGATCCGGCCTCGGCGAGAGCGGACTGCACGAGACCCATGAGCTCGACCGCCTCCTCGGCGAACAGCGCCGCACGCGCGGCCTCGATCCGGCCCAGCCGCTCCACGCCCTCGCGGAACGGATTGACGGCAGACAGCTCGGACACCATGCGCTCGAACAGCAGGTCCACCTCCGCGGCATGCGGATCGACCGGGATCGCCTCCGGTGCAATAGACGTTTGTTCGAGTAGCATGATAGACAAAGTCTATCATTACCTCGTTAAATTAGCAAATTTGTTCTAAGAGCCTTCAACCCGAGGCAGCGCCACTCGCATGAGCGGAATGTCTACCGCAACAGTTTGTGCAGCTTCGATCCTGCTGGTTCGGCAATCCCGGCTCGGGCCCAGATGTTCATGAACTCCTGATCCCGGCCGTCCTCAACCGGCACCCGCCTTACCGTCATCTCCACTCCGACCGGTATCTCTACCGGTCGATTGCTGCGCAAAGCGACTTCGCCCTTCAGCCCGCCGGTCTCCAGCGAGATGATCGTGCGGACACCATAGCCGACAAGCTGTGTCCATCCCTTTGGGGTCAGCGAGGATGGATGCTCGGATCGCACCACTACCCCGCTACGGGTGACTCGCCCGTCGCGCGTTCTGATCCCTCCGAGGTCTCGCGCGTTCACCAAACCGTCCCAGTTCAGATGCATGCGCTCCCCACCATCTCTGCAGAACAGATAGCGGCGAGTTTACGCAACGCACATACCCGCACGTGATCGTCGAACGCCTCGGCCCTCTGCCCGGACGAATACGGACATGATTGACTTTCACCATGGTGAAGCTGTCCTGTGTTGAAGCGGTCGCGGTCTGCAATGACACGGTCAACTACAACACGGAGTTCTACGTGCTCATCGGCGCCATCGTCATCGCCTGCATCGTCGCCCTCATCATCTTCTTCAGACGCAGGCGGCGCTAGACGTCGATGCGGTCGCGACTCAGCCCTGCGGCGCCGGCGACGAGGAACTCCTTGCGCGGGGCCACCTCGTTGCCCATGAGCAGTTCGAAGACCTTCTCGGCCGCCTGCGCATCCGGGATCCGAACCCGCCGCAAGGTGCGATAGCGGCGATCCATGGTCGTCGAGGAGAGCTGCTCGGCGTCCATCTCGCCGAGGCCCTTGTAGCGCTGGATCGGGTCCTGATAGCGCTTCCCCGACTTCTTGAGCCCCGCGAGAACCCCGTTAAGCTCGGCCTCGGAGTAGGTGTAGATCGTCTCGTTGGGCTTCGTGCCGGGGTTCTGCACGATCACCCGGTGCAGCGGGGGCACGGCGGCGTACACGCGCCCGTCCTCGATCATCTGCGGCATGTACCGGTGGAACAGGGTGAGCAGCAGGGTGCGGATGTGCGCCCCGTCGACATCCGCGTCGCTCATGATGATGACCTTGCCGTAGCGCGCGGTCGACAGGTCGAAGCTGCGCCCCGACCCCGCGCCGATGACCTGGATGATCGAGGCGCATTCGGCGTTTCCGAGCATGTCGGGCAGCGAGGCCTTCTGCACGTTGAGGATCTTGCCGCGGATGGGCAGAAGCGCCTGGTACTCGCTGTCGCGCGCGAGCTTCGCCGTGCCGAGCGCCGAGTCGCCCTCGACGATGAACAGCTCGCTGTTGGCCACATCGTTGCTGCGGCAGTCGACGAGCTTCGCCGGGAGCGAGGAGCTCTCGAGAGCGTTCTTGCGGCGCTGCGTCTCCTTGTGGGCGCGGGCCGAGATCCGCGCCTTCATCTCCCCCACGATCTTGTCGAGCACGAGCGCGGCCTGGGTCTTGTCGTCGCGCCTCGAGGAGGAGAAGCGCTCCCCCAGCCCCTTCGCGACGACGTTCGCGACGATGTTGCGCACGGCCGGGGTTCCGAGGATCTCCTTCGTTTGACCCTCGAACTGCGGCTCGGGCAGCCGCACCGTGAGCACGGCGGTGAGACCGGCGAGGATGTCGTCCTTCTCGAGCCTGTCCGTGCTGTTCGACCCCGTCCCCACCTTGAGCCGGCGGGCATTCTGCTCGACCTGGGCGCGGAGGAACTTCATCATCCCCTGCTCGAAGCCGGCCTGGTGGGTGCCGCCCTTGGGCGTCGCGATGATGTTGACGTAGCTGCGGAACTCGGTCTCGTAGCCGGTGCCCCAGCGCAGCGCGACGTCGACCTCGCACTCGCGCGTGAGCTCGGTGGGCGACATGTGGCCCTTGTCGTCGAGAACGGGCACCGTCTCGGTGAAGGTCCCCGAACCGCTCAGCTGCCAGGTCGAGGTGACCGGTGCGTCCTTGGCGAGGAAGTCGACGTACTCGACGATGCCGCCCGCGTAGCGGAACTCCTCGCGAACCGGCGCCCCGTCGCGCAGCGACTCCGGCCGCCGGTCGTCGACCCGGATGCCGAGCCCCTTCACGAGGAAGGCCGTCTGCCGCGCCCGCTCGAGCAGCTCATCGAGCCGGAACGCCGCACCGCGCGTGAAGACCTGCGGGTCGGCCCAGTAGCGCACGCGCGTTCCGGTGACCCCCTTGGCGACCTTGCCGACCACGCGAAGCTCGCTCCCGGAGACGAAGGGGGTGAACGGGGCATCCGGCCGGGGCTCGCCCGAGTCGGCGAAGGTGCCGGGCTCGCCGCGATGGAATGACATCGCCCAGGTCCTGCCGTCGCGGTCGACCTCGACGTCGAGGCGTTCGGAGAGGGCGTTGACGACCGAGGCGCCGACGCCGTGCAGGCCCCCGGAGGAGGAGTAGGAGCCGGTGCCGAACTTGCCGCCCGCGTGCAGCTTGGTGAAGACGACCTCGACGCCGGAGAGCCCGGTCTTGGGCTCGATGTCGACCGGGATGCCGCGCGCCCGGTCGCGGACCTCGACGCTCTCGTCCGGATGCAGGACGATGTCGATCTCGCTTCCGAAGCCGCCGAGCGCCTCGTCGACCGAGTTGTCGATGATCTCCCAGAGGCAGTGCATGAGCCCGCGCGAGTCCGTCGAGCCGATGTACATCCCCGGACGCTTGCGAACCGCTTCCAGACCTTCCAGCACGGACAGATGCCGCGCCGAGTAGTCAGAACTCGCCACCGAGGACCTCCGGATCGATGCTCGCCGGCGCGCAGGGGTCGCCGCCGGGCCGCCTTCAACACTAACGACCCGCACCGGCGACGCCGGCATCCGACACCCCTCGCGGCGCCCTGGCTACGCGGACAGCGAAATACCCCCGGAGCAGGCATCGTTTTGCGCGGCGCCGTGTTTGGATAGGTGTACGCACACCAGCGAAGGGGAGCACCAGATGTCTCAGGCCACGGCCGGAAGCACGGCAACCGTCGAGCGCGAGTCCTACCAGCTCACCGCGCTCGACCGCTGCGACAGCTGCGGCGCCCAGGCCTACATCCGGGTCACGATCGGGGAGAGCGAGCTTCTCTTCTGCGCCCACCACGGTCGCCGGCACCAGGAGAAGCTCTCCGCCATCGCGACCGACTGGCACGACGAGTCGAGCAGGCTCCACGAGGAACGCTAGGTGTCGGGACGCCGCTCGCTCGGACTGGGGCGACGTGTCAGATACTTCTTCTGGCGGGCCGTCAACGTCGACTGGAAGAACCTCTTCCGGATCGCGGGCCGGCTGAGCAGGACGACCTGGAAGCCTCGCTGGCTCGTGGCGCTCGACATGATCTGGTCAGCCGCCGTGCACGAGACCGGGTTCACCGACTACCAGGACTGGGACTTCCACCTCCTCAAGCACCGGGATCGCGTGACCTACATGACGCACCCGAAGTCCAACCACATCGCCCAGCTCGTCAACCAGAAGCCGTACCGCCACCACTTCGCGGACAAGTCCGAGTTCGTGCAGGTCTTCGCCGCGTACGTCGGGCGCGAGACCCTCGACGTGCGCACGGCATCCGCGGAGGAGCTCGCCGCCTTCGTGAAACGTCACGGCTCCGTCATGGCCAAGGTCGTGGACAGCGACGGAGGGCAGGGCATCGAACGCCGGGAGGCGGCGGACATCTCCGACTACGCGGCGTTCCGCGCCGAGCTGCTGGAGAACCGCCAGTTCCTCGTCGAGCAGGTCATCCCGCAGCATCCGGAGATGGCGGCGCTCAACCCGTCGAGCGTCAACTCGCTGCGGATCGTCTCCTACTTCGACGGATCCGAGGTCCACATCCTCGCGCGCGTGCTCAAGATGGGCAACGGCGACGTCATCGACAACTTCGCCCACGGCGGGATGTACACGATGCTCGACGAGGACGGCGTGGCCCTGCACGCGGCCTTCGACGTCGCAGGAGACGCCTATGAGATCCACCCCGTCTCGGGGATCCGGATCCCCGGGTTCCGGGTCCCCCGCTACGAGGAGGTGCTCGACCTCGTCGACGAAGTCGCCCGCGTCGTCCCCCAGATCCCCTACGTCGGCTGGGATATCGCGATCTCGCCCGACCGGCCGGTCGTCATCGAGGGCAACTACAACACCGGGGTCTTCCAGGCGAAGCCGAGCCTCACCGGGGACAAGACCGGCCTTCTCCCGCTCTACCGGGACGTCATCGGGTTCTGACCGCCCTGGTCCACCCTGCCTCAGGCGCGACGGATGATGCCCAGCGGCGTGCTCTGGTCCCCCTGGCCGAGCGGGTTGTCCGCGAGCACGCGCTCCATGAGACGGTTCTCCCTCGTGCCGAGCGTCGAGCCGAGGACGTTGCCCCCGAAGTCGTTGATGTCGACGATGAGCACGGCGACGTCGTCACGCAGGGCGGACTTGAGCGTGCGCGCGACCTCGCCAGGGCGGTCCGGCGCGAGCACGACCTGGGAATCGTAGGGAGGGATGGTCCCGCTCGTCGGGCCGTCGATCCCGCGCGCCTTCGGCCCCGCGACGACATAGAACGCGCCCTTGCGGCCGAAGAGCTTCGTGACGGCCGCGACGGCGGCGGCGAGGAGGATGCGCGGGGTCCCGCACTCGCGCAGCGCCATCTCCATCGTCTCCGGCATGCCGAGTCCGATCCCGCCCGGCGTCTTCGTCACGTACTTCGAGAGCCGCACGGCGAGCGGGCGCGGCGTGATCGAGGTCACGGGGTAGGCACGGCCCTGGGTGATCGCGACGATCTTCTCGGTCACGAAGAGCACGTCGCCGGGCTCCAGGAGGTCGCGCGCGGCGGAGTCGACGATCTCCGCCACATCGTCGTCGGGACCCACGAGGCGCGTGCGGATCGGGAGGCGCAGGTAACGGATCCCGTCGACCTCGACCTCGAGCGCCTTGCCCGCGTTCGGCTTCGCCGTCATGGTCTACTCGAGGTAGTCGCGCAGCGACTGCGAGCGGGAGGGGTGGCGCAGCTTCGCCATCGTCTTCGACTCGATCTGGCGGATGCGCTCGCGCGTCACGCCGAAGGTGTCGCCGATCTGGTCGAGTGTCTTGGGCATCCCGTCGCCCAGCCCGAACCGCATCCGGATGACGCCCGCCTCGCGCTCGGAGAGCGAGTCGAGCAGGCTCTCGAGCTGCTTCTGCAGCATCGTGAAGCCGACCGCGTCGGCCGGTACGACCGCCTCGGTGTCCTCGATGAGGTCGCCGAACTCGCTGTCGCCGTCCTCGCCGAGCGGGGTGTGCAGCGAGATCGGCTCGCGGCCGTACTTCTGCACCTCGACGACCTTCTCGGGGGTCATGTCGAGCTCGCGGCTGAGTTCTTCGGGGGTAGGCTCGCGGCCGAGGTCCTGGAGCATCTGGCGCTGCACCCTGGCGAGCTTGTTGATGACCTCGACCATGTGCACCGGGATGCGGATGGTGCGGGCCTGGTCGGCCATCGCGCGCGTGATCGCCTGGCGGATCCACCAGGTGGCGTAGGTCGAGAACTTGAAGCCCTTGGTGTAGTCGAACTTCTCGACGGCGCGGATGAGACCGAGATTGCCCTCCTGGATGAGGTCGAGGAACTGCATGCCGCGACCCGTGTAGCGCTTGGCGAGGGAGACGACGAGGCGCAGGTTCGCGCCGAGCAGGTGGGACTTGGCGCGCTGGCCGTCCTTGGCGACCCAGCGCAGCTCACGCTCGAGCTCCTTGCCGATCTTGCCCTTCTCGTTCGCGAGCTTGTCCTCGGCGAAGAGGCCGGCCTCGATGCGCATCGCGAGCTCGACCTCCTCCGCGGCGTTGAGCAGCGCGACCTTGCCGATCTGCTTGAGGTAGTCCTTGACCGGGTCGGCCGTCGCACCGGTGATGGCGGCGGAGTAGACCGGGACCTCGTCCTCGTCGTCGACGAGGGAGAGCACGAGCGCGCCCGTCGGAAGCGCCTCGACGGTGCCCTCGGACTCCTCGTCGGCGTCGTCTGAGGGCTCGTCGGCCTCGTCCTTGGCCTCGTCCGTCTTGGCCTTGTCGTCGGGGATCTCGACCTCGGCAGGATCGTCGGCGTCGTCCTCGGCGTCCGGGTCGATGTCCTCGACGACGACCTCATCCTCGGCGGCGAGCGCGACCACGTCGACGTCGAGCTCGGTGTCGTCGAGCTCCTCGTCGAGTTCTTCGAGCTCGGCGCTCGGCTTCGCTGCGGCTCTGCCCGAGCTGCGCTTCGGGGCTGCGGCCTTCGACGCCGGCGCCTTCGCGGAAGCCGCCTTCGCGGGAGCCGCCTTCTTGGCAGGAGTCGTGGTCTTCGCGGGGGCCGCTTTGGCCGGCGCGGCCTTCTTCGCGGGGGCGGTCCTGGCGGGCGCGGCCTTGGCGGCCGCCGTCTTGGCTACGGCCGTCTTGGCCGCTGTGGTCTTGGCGGCCGTGGTCTTCGGCGCCGTGGTCTTGGACGCGGTGGTCTTGGACGCGGTGGTCTTGGACGCGGCCTTCGCGGGCGCGGCCTTCGCAGCGGGCGCGGCCGCCTTCTTCGTGGTGGTCTTCTTCTCGGTCGCCGGAGCGGCGGTGGCCTTGGTTCTGGCTGCCATGGGGTCACCTTTCGTCAGCTGTGCTCCGCACCGCCCGTACCCGCGTGCAGATCCGGGAGTATTTCGGGCAGTACGAGGACCCATGTCAAGTCCCTGCCGTGTGACACTGTGCATCACGACGACACGACGACCTGAACGGGTCCGTGGTCAATTATTGCATGGAAACGCGGGGCCGGATGACGCGGGCGCGTCACGGCTGTTCCCGGCGCGGCTCCCGGGACAACGGGAATCGGCTCCGCGTTATTCCGGCCGGTTCTGACCCTGGTCGTCCTCGCCGTTGCGGCGCAGGGCGAGGAAGATCTCCAGCTCGGCCGCGATCTCGTCGGCCGTGGGCAGCTCGCCGTCCTCGTCGGTGAGCGGCGAGCGGAGCGGGTTGCCGGCCATGTACGAGTCGTGGCGTTCCTCGAGAGTTCCCACGAGCCGTGCGAGCTCGTGGTTGCTCTCGATCTGGCCGTCGATCTTGGAGACGAACTCCCGGCTCTGCTCCTTGAGATCCTCGGTCGCGAAGATGAGGCCCGTCGCCGAGCTGACCGACTCGAGCGACTTGATGGCGGCATCCGGGAACTCGGTATCGGAGAGGTAGTGCGGGATGAGGAGGACGAAGCCGGCGATCGGGTGATCGAGCTGCTGGAGTCGGTACTCGACGAGGTGGAGCGCCGTGGCGAGCACCTGGGTGTGGGGCTTCCACACCGAGAAGGTCTCGATGAGCTCCGCGCGGTTGCCGCTCACCGTGACGCCGATCGGCCGCGTGTGCGGAACCGGCATCGGGATCGCGTGCACCCAGGTCGTGGATCTCGCCCCGAAGCGGTCGACGAGCCCGAGCACGGCGGCCGTGAACCGCTCCCACTGGAAGTCGGGCTCGTAGCCGGCGAGCAGGAGGAACTGCTGGCCGATCTCGTCCTTCGCGAGGTGGAGGGCGAGGGAGGCCGGACGGTAGTTCTCGAGATGGTCCTGGTCGAAGTAGACCGTGGGCCTCCTGGCCCGGTAGTCCAGGAGCGCGTCGTTGTCGAAGGTCGCGATCACGCGGGTATCGAGCGACTCCACGAGGTACTGGGTGAACTGGCTCACGGCCCCGCCAGCGTCCGCGAACCCGGTCAGGCCGGCGACGAGCGGGAGCCCCGCCGGGACGTCTGCGGCCTCCGGATCGAGCTCGTAGAGGCCGGACGGGTCTTCCATCCCTCAACTCTAACCGCGGGGTTTCCCGCGCGCGGGCCGAACGGACCTGGCCGATCATGCCCTGAGCGAACAGGGCCGGCGGAGCGGCGCTGGCCGGCATCCGGCGACGGCTAGCATGGCCGCATGACTGTTGCCGCACTGCGGATCTCCCAGGACTCCGCCCTCTCCCTGCCCGCCGACGTCCTCGTGTTCGGGGTGAGCGCGGGCGAGGCAGGCCCCATCCTCCACGCGGAGGGCGCCGATCTCGGCACGCTGGGCGACTCGCTCGGCGCGCTCGGCGTCACGGGCGCCGAGGACGAGGTCCGGCGGCTCGCCGGCGCCGGCGCGGCCAGGAGCATCGCGCTCGTCGGACTCGGCAGCGGCCCGATCGCATCCAACCTCCTGCGTCGCGCCGCCGGCTCCGCGGCACGGCAGCTCACCGGTGCGCAGAGCCTCGCGATCGCGCTGCCCACGGCATCCGACGAGGATGTCCTGGCCGTTCTCGAGGGCGCCGCGATCGGCTCCTACTCCTTCACGAGGTATCGCTCGGAGCAGCCGGAGGCCGCGAAGCTCCCGGCCGCCGACATCACCGTCGTCTCCTCCGTGCCGGTCACCGGCGACCCCGTCGCCCGCGCCGGGATCGTGGCCGGTGCCGTGCACGCGGTGCGCGACCTCGTGAACACCCCGCCCTCCGACCTCTACCCGGAGACCTTCGCGGACGCGGCGCAGGAGCTCGCCGAGGATGCGCCCGTGACGGTGACCGTGCTCGCCGACGCGGAGCTCAGGGCGGGCGGCTTCGGCGGGATCGTCGGGGTCGGCCAGGGGTCCGCCCGTGGCCCGCGGCTCGTCAAGGTCGACTACGCCCCGAAGGGGGCCGCCCGGCACCTCGCGCTCGTCGGCAAGGGCATCACCTTCGACTCCGGCGGGCTCTCGCTCAAGCCGCCGGCCTCCATGGTGGGCATGAAGTACGACATGACCGGCGCGGCGACCGTGCTCGCCGTCGCCCTCGCCGCAGCCAGGCTCGCCCTCCCGGTGCGCATCACCGCCTGGCTGTGCATCGCCGAGAACCTGCCCTCCGGCTCCGCCATCCGCCCGAACGACGTGCTCACGATCCACGGCGGCAAGACCGTCGAAGTGCTCAACACGGATGCCGAGGGCCGGCTCGTGCTCGCTGACGGTATCGCCGCCGCGAGCGAGGAGAACCCGGATGCGATCATCGACGTCGCGACCCTCACCGGCGCGGCGCGCGTCGCCCTGGGCGATCGGTACGTCGGCACGATGGGGGACGAGACGCTCGTCGGAGAGCTCGTCGACGTCTCGAAGCAGGTCGGGGAGACGCTGTGGCCCATGCCGCTGCCGGCCGAACTGCGCGCCCTACTCAACTCCGATGTCGCCGACATCGCCAATGTCAAGATCGGGAGCACGGCGGCGGGCATGCTCGTGGCCGGTGTCTTCCTCCAGGAGTTCGTCGGCACGGCGGAGAACGGCTCCCGCATTCCCTGGGCCCACCTCGACATCGCGGGCCCGGCCAACAACGACGGCGCGGGATACGGTTACACCGGCAAGGGGCCGACGGCCGTGGCGGTCCGCACGCTCCTCGCCCTGGCCGAGCGGATTTCGCGCGCGTAGTAAAGTCGAGGTGGCAGGAGAACCTGCCGGACCAATCCCCCCGTCGCGACTCGGCGACGGGTGTGCGGACAGGCTGAACCTCGAGGGAGTCGCCCGGTGTCGGAACAGAACTTTGACCTTGTCGTCCTCGGAGCGGGAAGCGGCGGATACGCGGCCGCTCTTCGCGCCACGCAACTGGGCATGAGCGTCGGCCTCATCGAGAAGGGCAAGGTCGGCGGCACCTGCCTGC
>JBIQHP010000126.1:0-4838 GCA_044508495.1 Clavibacter sp. | reverse complement strand
CGTTCGGGTTCACCTCGAGGTAGCGGAAGGCGACCCGGCCCTCGCCCTCGAGGCGCGCGATCGTCTCCGCATCCGCGAGGTAGCCGCCCTCGCCGTTCTTGAGCGGGATGGTGATCTCGGCGCCGGGCTCGAAGCCGCTGGTCCAGGCGGTCGCGGTGCTCTCGACGCGGAGGCGCTGGTCACGGCAGACGAAGGAGCCGTGGTCGTTGCGCACGAGACCGCCGGGCAGCAGGTGCGCCTCGACGAGCATCTGGAAGCCGTTGCAGATGCCCAGGATCGGCATGCCTCTGTTCGCCGCGTCGACGACCTCGCTCATGATGGGCGAGAGGCTCGCGATCGCGCCGCAGCGCAGATAGTCGCCGTAGCTGAAGCCGCCGGGGAGCACGAGCGCGTCGACGCCGTGCAGGTCGTGGTCGCCGTGCCAGAGCGCGACCGGCTCGCCGCCGGCTCGCCGGATCGCGCGCTGCGCGTCCCGATCGTCGAGAGAGCCCGGGAAGGTGATGACGCCGATGCGGGTCAATGCGTCTCCCCGGCGACCGAGGCCGAGCTCGTCGCGACCTCCACGTCGAGGAATCTCACGCCCACGACATCCTCGATCACGGAGTTCGAGAGGAGCGACTCGGCGAGCTCCCTGGCCGCGGCGAGCGCCGCGTCATCTGCCGGTCCGTCGACCGTGAGCTCGAAGCGCTTGCCGATGCGCACGGCCGAGAAGGGGGAGTCGCCGAGCCGGGCGAGCGCCCCGGCGACGGCCTTTCCGGCCGGATCGAGCAGCTCGGCCTTGGGCATGACCTCGACGACGATGACCGGCACGGGCGACTCCTGCGGATGCGGGGCGAGTGGATGACCCCAGTCTAGCCGTGGCGCGTTTGGCGAAGTCGTCGGTCAGGCGTAGATTCGCACGGCGATGAACAACACCTACCGACCGTGGCCCGCCCTCTGGGCGCTCGTCATCGGCTTCTTCATGATCCTCATCGACACGACGATCGTGTCGGTCGCCAACCCGAAGATCATGGAGGGGCTGCACGCCGACATCAACTCGGTCATCTGGGTCACGAGCGCCTACCTGCTCGCCTACGCGGTACCGCTGCTCATCACCGGCAGGCTCGGCGACCGCTTCGGCCCGAAGAACCTCTACCTCGCCGGGCTCGTCCTCTTCACCCTCGCCTCGGCCTGGTGCGGGCTCTCCGGCGACATCGGCCAGCTCATCCTGGCCCGGGTGTTCCAGGGGCTCGGCGCCGCCATGATGACCCCGCAGACGATGGCCGTCATCACCCGCATCTTCCCGCCCGATCGTCGCGGCCAGGCCATGGGCCTGTGGGGCGCGACCGCCGGAGTGGCGACCCTCGTCGGGCCGGTGCTCGGCGGCGTGCTCGTGGACAGCCTCGGCTGGGAGTGGATCTTCTTCATCAACGTTCCCATCGGGGTCGTCGCCTTCGTCATGGCGTACCGGCTCGTGCCCAGGCTGGAGACGCACTCGCATCGATTCGACATCCCCGGGGTGGTGCTGAGCGCCATCGGCATGTTCCTGCTCGTCTTCGGCCTGCAGGAGGGCGAGTCCTACGACTGGGGGCCGATCGTCGGGCCTGTCTCGGTGTGGGGCCTCATCGCCGCCGGGGTCGTCGTGCTCGCGATCTTCGTCGTGTGGCAGGCGATCAACAAGAAGGGCGAGCCGCTGCTGCCGCTGGGACTCTTCCGCGATCGCAACTTCTCGCTCGCGAACGGCGCGATCTCGGCGGTCGGCTTCACCGTCACGAGCATGTCCCTCCCGCTCGTGTTCTACTTCCAGCTCGTGCTCGGCCTCACCCCGACCGAGTCCGCGCTCATGCTCGTTCCGATGGCCGTCATCAGCGCCGGCCTCGCCCAGCCGGTCGGCCGGCTCGTCGACCGCATCAACCCGCGCTACATCGCGGTCGTCGGCGCCGTGTGTCTCGCCGGCTCGCTCGTCTGGTACTCCCTGCTCCTGAGACCCGATGCCGAGATCGTCTGGCTCCTCCTGCCCAGCGCGCTCATGGGGGTCGCCAACTCCTGCGTCTGGGCGCCGATCTCGACGACCGCGACGCGCAATCTGCCGCAGAGCCAGGCGGGCGCCGGCTCGGGCGTCTACAACACCACGAGGCAGGTGGGCTCGGTGCTCGGCAGCGCCGCCGTCGGGGCGCTCATGCAGGTGCGGCTGACCGCGGAGCTGCCGGGTGCGGCATCCGGATCGACGGAGTTCTCCGGTGCGCTGCCCGAGTTCCTGCACGAAGGGTTCAGCAACGCGATGGCCCAGTCGCTGCTGCTGCCGGCCGCGGTCGCCCTCGTGTGCGCGGTCGTGGTCGCGTTCTTCGCCAAGCCGAAGCAGACGGTCGCCTGGACCCGCTACGCGAACCAGAGCGCGGGCGCCTCGCCCGTGGCCGAGCCCGGCCAGGAGCCCGCGGAGCTGCCGACCGACTGACTTCGCCTCAGGCGCGACGGGGCGTGAGGTGGATGCCCGCGATCATGCAGCGCACCGAGCCGCCGGAGAGCTCGATCGTCGGGACGTCGACCGGGAGCAGCCGGCAACTGCGCTCGATGATCGCGAGCTGGTCGGCCCGGAGGCTGTCGGCGGCGCGCCGGGACAGCGCGAGGATGCGGCCCTCCGCCCCGGTGAGCTCGATGGCGTTCCCCGCGAAGTCGGAGATCTGGCCGAAGTCGAGGTCGATGATCTCCCGGCCGCCGGCGGAGAGGCGCTCGACGATCTCCTCGCGGCGCGCATCCGGCTGCATCATCGAGATGCCGGCGAGCACGAAGTCGGTCGCGATGCACATGAGCACATTGGTGTGGTAGATCGGGGTGCCGCTCGGGTCGGCCGCGTCGAAGACCATGGGCTCGTAGCCGAAGTTCGTGCAGAAGCGCTCGAGGGCGATCGGGTCCGCGCGGTTCGAGCGGGCGACGTAGGCGACGCGCTCGTCGTTGTCGAGCACCATCGCCCCGGTGCCCTCGAGGAAGATGCCGTCGTGCTCGAGGCCGGAGTAGTCGATGATGTCCTGCACGCGATAGGTCGCCTTGAGCAGCTCGAGGATGTCCTGGCGGCGTTCGAGCCGCCGGTTCGGCGCGAACATCGGGTAGACCGCGACGTGCCCCCCGATGTGCGTCGAGAGCCAGTTGTTCGGGAAGACGCTGTCGGGCCGCTCCTCCATCTCGTCCTCGAAGAGGTGCACGCGCACGCCTGCGCCCTCGAGCGCCTCGGCGAGCGCGGTCACCTCGCGGTAGGCGCTGCTCGCCAGCTCCTCTCCTGGCGCGGAGGTCGCGGCCTGGAAGGCGTTGTCGGCCGCGGTGACCGGATTGACGTCGAAGTGGTGCGGGCGGACGAGCACGACCGCGGAGGGCGCCTGCGCGGTCACGGTCATCCGCCCACGGGAGAGAGCGCGCCGACGAAGCCGAAGAGGTTCTTGGGGTCGTCGGGGTTCGCGACGAGGTCGATGTCCTCGTAGAAGTCGGTCGCGTCGACCGAGTCGCGCACGTAGCGCAGGGCGGAGAAGTCCTCGATCGCGAAGCCGACCGAGTCGAAGACCGTGATCTGGTCCGCCGAGGTGCGCCCCGGCGCCGCGCCGGCGAGCACCTGCCAGAACTCGGTGACCGGGAAGTCGGCGGGACGGTTCTGGATCTCGCCCTCGATCCTGGTCTGGGGAGTGTACTCGACGAAGACCGTCGCGGCATCGAGGATGGCGGGGTCGAGCTCCGTCTTGCCGGGGCAGTCGCCCCCGATGGCGTTGAGGTGCATGCCCGGCGAGACCATGTCGCGGGTGAGCACCGTCGCGTTGGTCTTGTCCGCCGTGCAGGTCGTGACGATGTCGGCGCCGGCCACGGCATCCGCCGCCGAGCTCGCGACGGTGATGTCGAAGCCGAGCGGCTCGAGGTTGCGCACGAACTTGGCCATGGCATCCGGGTCGGTGTCCCAGATGCGCAGGCGCTCGACGCCGGTCGCCGAGCGGATGGCGCAGGACTGGAACTCGGCCTGGCTCCCGGTGCCGATGAGGGCCATCGTGGTGCTGCCCGGCCGGGCGAGCGCCTTCGCGACCATCGCGGAGGTCGCGGAGGTGCGGAGCGCGGTGAGCACGGTCATCTCGGAGAGGAAGGTCGGGTAGCCGTTGTGCACGTCGGCAAGCACGCCGAAGGCCGTCACGGTCTGGAAGCCGCGCGCCGGGTTCGAGGGGTGGCCGTTGACGTACTTGAACCCGTAGGTCTCCATGTCGCTCGTCGGCATGAGCTCGATGACGCCGAAGGGCGTGTGGCTCGCGACGCGGGGCGACTTGTCGAAGGTCTCCCAGCGCCGGAAGTCGCTCTCGAGGTAGTCGACCATGCCCGCCATGATGCCGACGGGTCCGTGATGGCCGATCCAGCGGACCATGTTGTGTACGTCGACGAATCGGGTCATCGTTTGCTCCTCACACTTCCACCATCACCGTACGACTGGGCGATATGCGAGGACAAGATCGTGAATGCTCACGATCTGACCATTTATGAAGCGAATTGCTCAGTATGATCGAGCAGTATGGCTGGTATGGTGCTCGACGAGACGGATCGCAGGCTCCTCTCCGCCCTCCGCGAGGACGGCCGGATGCCGGTGGCCGAGCTCGCTCGCAGGCTCGGCGTGGCGCGCGCGACCGTCACAGCCAGGATCGAGCGGCTCACGGCATCCGGGACCATCATCGGGTTCACCGTGCGCGTGCGCGACGAGCTCGACCCGCTCGAGGTGCGGGCCATGACGCTCATCGAGGTCGAGGGGCGCACGACCGACAACGTCATCCGGGAGCTGCGCGGGTTCCCCGAGATCCGGTCGCTGCACACGACGAACGGCGGGTGGGACCTCGTCGCGG
>JBIQHP010000125.1:0-4879 GCA_044508495.1 Clavibacter sp. | reverse complement strand
GTCGGCGCGGCGTTGTCGATGACGGACTGCTTCGTGACGATCACGCGGTCCACCTCGGAGTCGGAGGGCACCTCGAACATGATCGGCCCGAGCACCTCCTCCATGATCGCTCGCAGGCCGCGGGCGCCGCTCTGGCGCAGCACGGCGAGGTCGGCGATCGCCTCGAGGGCGTCGGGTTCGAACTCGAGCGTCACGCCGTCGATCTCGAACATCCGCTGGTACTGGCGCATGAGCGCGTTCTTCGGGACGGTGAGGATCTCCATGAGCGCGACCTGGTCGAGCGGGGTGACCGTCGCGACGACGGGCAGCCGGCCGATGAACTCCGGGATGAGGCCGAATTTGTGGAGGTCCTCCGGGAGCACCTCGCTGAACAGGTTGATGTCGTCGCCCTTGCTGTGCAGCGGGGCGCCGAAGCCGATGCCCTTCTTGCCCGCGCGGTGGGAGATGATCTCCTCGAGCCCGGCGAAGGCGCCGGCGACGATGAACAGCACGTTCGTCGTGTCGATCTGGATGAACTCCTGATGCGGATGCTTGCGCCCGCCCTGCGGGGGGACCGAGGCGACCGTTCCCTCGAGGATCTTGAGGAGCGCCTGCTGCACACCCTCCCCCGAGACGTCGCGGGTGATCGACGGATTCTCGGCCTTGCGCGCGATCTTGTCGATCTCGTCGATGTAGATGATGCCGGTCTCGGCGCGCTTGACGTCGTAGTCCGCGGCCTGGATGAGCTTGAGCAGGATGTTCTCGACATCCTCGCCGACGTAGCCGGCCTCGGTGAGCGCCGTCGCATCCGCGACCGCGAAGGGCACGTTGAGCCGGCGGGCGAGGGTCTGGGCGAGGTAGGTCTTGCCGCATCCGGTCGGGCCGATGAGCAGGATGTTGGACTTGGCGATCTCGACGTCGTCGGCGACCGCCTCGGCGGGCATGATCGTCTTCTCGGCCCGCACCCGCTTGTAGTGGTTGTAGACGGCGACGGAGAGGGCGCGCTTGGCCTGCTCCTGGCCGATGACGTACTCCTCGAGGAAGGCGTAGATCTCCTTGGGCTTCGGGAGGTCGAACTCGCTCGCGGCCTCCTCTCCCGACTCGGCGAGGCGCTCCTCGATGATCTCGTTGCACAGCTCGACGCACTCGTCGCAGATGTAGACGCCGGGGCCAGCGATGAGCTGCTGCACCTGCTTCTGGCTCTTGCCGCAGAACGAGCACTTGAGCAGGTCGGCGCTCTCGCCAATGCGTGCCATGCCCGCCTCCTTGTGGTGCGGCCCGATCGGGCCGTTCGCGCCGAATGCCGTTGCAGGTACGAGCCTAACCCGACGCGGGGACAGTCGCGGTATCGTGACGGTTTTGCGACCCGGCGCGCCGCCTACACTGGAATGGACGACCGCGAGAGGGAATCCGGGGTGAGGGCATGACGAGGTGGGCGCGCGTGGCCCGCGGAACCGTCGCGGCCCTCGTCTCCGTCTTCGTCGCCGCGTTCTCCCACTCGCTCGCCGGCGGACGGCTCCCCGGCGTCGCGGGACTCGCGCTGTGCCTCGCTTTCTCGGTGCTCGTGTGCGTCGCCCTCGCCGGGCGAAGGCTGCCGAGAACGAGACTCGCCGCCTCGGTCGCGGCCAGCCAGGCGATGTACCACTGGCTCTTCGGCGCGCTCGGCTCGGGCGCGCTCGGCTCGGGCACGGCCGGCTCCGGTGCGGCCAGCTCCGGTGCGGGAGTCACGACCGGGATGCACGGGCACCCTCACGACGCGGCCCTCGGCACCGTGGCCCTGGCCCCGCAGCCGCATGGAGAGGGCGACATGCTCGCGGCCCACCTCGCCGCGGCCCTCGTCACCTTCCTCGTGCTCGTCTTCGGCGAGCGCACGATCGCCGCGACCGTGCGGTTCGCCCGCGCGCTCGTCGTCTCGCTGCTCCCCGCGGCTCCGGATGCCCCGGCCGTCCGCGCTCCGGCGCGCCTCTTCCCGACCCGGCTCCGCATCGCGCGGCCGGGAGGTCGCCGAGTGGACCACTCCGGGCTCCGCCATCGCGGGCCGCCCGCGGCATCCTTCGCCTGAGCCACCCCATCTTCGCGCGATCGCGCAACCATCGAACTCGCCTGCCTCCGGCATGGCCGAAAGGATCTCGTCTTGAACCGCACACTCACCATCGCGGCCGCCGCCGGCGCCGCGCTGCTCCTCGCCCTCGCCGCGCCCGCCGCGGCATCCGCCCACGTCACCGTGAGCCCGAACACCGCCTCGGCCGGGTCGTACGCCCTCCTGAACGTCAAGGTCCCGAACGAGTCGGCGACCGCCGTCACGAACAGGATCGAGCTCTCGCTCCCGGTCGACACCCCGTTCTCGAGCGTGAGCTACGTGCCCGTCGCCGGGTGGACCACCGACCTCCTGCGGGAGACGCTGCCTTCGCCGGTCAAGGTCGGCGACAACACGATCACCGAGGCCGTCACGAAGGTCGTCTGGACCGCGGACCCCGGCTCCGAGATCAGCGCCGGCCAGCTCCAGGTCTTCCCGCTCTCGCTCGGGCCGGTGCCCGACGTCGGCTCGATCGTGTTCCCGGCCGAGCAGACCTACAGCGACGGGACGGTCGTGTCGTGGGTCGAGACGGGAAGCGGCGCCGAGCATCCGGCGCCCGTGCTGTACGTGGGCGACGCGCCCGCCGCCGACCACCACGGCGACACGGCCCCGGCGTCGTCCTCGGCTTCGGACTCGGATTCGGTCGCGCGCATCCTGGGGATCGGCGGCCTCGTCGTGGGCGCGGTGGGCATCGTCGTGGCCGCCGCGGCCCTGCGCAGGAAGGCGGCCTGAGCGATGCCGGCGACTCTGCGCAGGCTCGGGCTCGCCGGGGCCATCGGGATCGCGGCCGCCCTCGCGGTCGCGGCCCCGGCCTGGGCCCACAACTACTACGTCTCGTCGACACCCGCGGAGAACGAGGTGCTCACCTCCCTGCCCGAGGAGTTCGTCGTCACGACGAACGACAACCTCCTCGACCTGGGCGGCGCCGGAGGCGGGTTCGTCATGCGGGTCACCGGCCCCGACGGCCTCTACTACGGCGACGGCTGCGTCACCGTGAGCGGGCCCTCGGTGTCGACGGTGCCGGCGCTCGGGCCGGCGGGCGACTACACCCTCGACTGGCAGGTCGTCTCGGCCGACGGGCACACCGTCTCGGGGAAGGTCCCGTTCCGCTGGGAGCCGGCACCGGATGCCGAGATATCGACCGGCGCCGCGGCGCCCCCGGTGTGCGGGCAGGGGGCCGAAGGGCAGGGCGCGGAGCCTGACGCCATGTCCACGGTCGGCCCGGTTCCGGAGGCCGTCGACGACACGACGACGGACGCCCTGTGGATCGGCGGCGCCGTTCTCGCCGTGGCGATCGCGGTCGTCGCGACGCTGCTACTGCTCCGTAGGAGGCCGGAGTAACTAGCCGGTTTCGATACGCCGCTGCGCGGCTACTCAACCAGCGGAAAGCGAACCCGCTGGTTGAGTAGCGGCCCGCGCAGCGGGACGCGTATCGAGACCAAGCCGAAGGGCGGCGACTACTTCGCGGTGATCGCCGCGGGCAGCGTCTTGCGGCTCGTGAGCACCTGGTCGATGAGGCCGTACTCGAGGGCCTCGGCCACGCTCAGGATGTTGTCGCGGTCGATGTCCTTGTTGACCTGCTCCGGGCTGCGGTTCGAGTGACTCGAGATGGTTTCCTCGAGCCAGGTGCGCATCCGCTGGATCTCCCTGGCCTGGATCTCGATGTCCGAGGCCTGGCCGTGTCCGGAGTCGCCCGTCGCCGGCTGGTGGATGAGGATGCGCGCGTTCGGCAGAGCGAGGCGCTTGCCCGGCGCCCCCGCGGCGAGCAGCACGGCCGCGGCGGAAGCCGCCTGCCCGAGGCACACCGTCTGGATCTGCGGCCGGACGTACTGCATGGTGTCGTAGATCGCCGTCATGGCGGTGAAGGAACCGCCGGGCGAGTTGATGTACATGACGATGTCGCGGTCGGGGTCCTGGCTCTCGAGCACGAGCAGCTGGGCCATGACGTCATCCGCCGAGGCGTCGTCGATCTGCACGCCGAGGAACACGATGCGGTCCTCGAAGAGCTTCGCGTAGGGGTCCTGGCGCTTGTAGCCGTAGGCGGTGCGCTCCTCGAAGCTGGGGAGGATGTAGCGCGACTCCGCGGTGGGGCGGGCGATGCCGCCGGGGTTGAGGTTGGTGTATTCCATGTGCCGTGTCCCTACTTCTTCGCCGTGTCACCGGAGTTGCGCGAGTCGCCGGAGTTGCGCGAGTCGTCCGTGCCGCCGCCGCCCACGACATCCGTCGCGAACTCGCGCAGGTGGTCGACGAACCCGTACTCGAGCGCCTCCTGCGCGGTGAACCAGTTGTCCCGGTCGCCGTCGGCGATGATCTGGTCGACCGTCTTGCCGGTCTGCTCGGCGGTGAGCTCGGCCATCCGCTTCTTCATGTCGAGGATGAGGTTGGCCTGGGTCTGGATGTCCGCCGCGGTCCCGCCGAACCCGCCGGAGGGCTGGTGCAGCAACACGCGCGCGTTCGGCGTGATGTACCGCTTGCCCTTGGTGCCGGAGGAGAGCAGGAACTGGCCCATCGAGGCCGCCATGCCGATGCCGACCGTGACGATGTCGTTGGGGACGAAGGCCATGGTGTCGTAGATCGCCATGCCCGCGGTGATCGAGCCGCCGGGCGAGTTGATGTAGAGGTAGATGTCGCGCTTGGAGTCCTCCGCGGCGAGCAGCAGGATCTTGGCGCAGATCTCGTTCGCGTTGTCGTCGCGCACCTCCGACCCAAGCCAGATGATGCGGTCCTTGAGGAGTTGGTCGAAGATGCTGCTGACCAGTGCCGGTTGGGCCATGCTGTCGAGCTCCGTTTCCGTTGTCGCTGTGAGTCGAATCTATCGGAGCG
>JBIQHP010000124.1:0-5020 GCA_044508495.1 Clavibacter sp. | reverse complement strand
CGATGAGCGAGTTCGCGCGCGGCAGCTGGGCCTTCTCGAGGATGCTCGGGGCGACCGCGCGGATCGCCCCGTCGTAGACGGTCTCGAAGATCCCGTAGACGAAGATGATGAGGTAGAGCCACCAGATGGTGAGATTGCCGGATGCCGTGATGACGAAGAGCGCGACGGCCAGCAGCGTGCGCACGGTGTTGGCCATCGCGAGGGCGGCCCGTCGGTCGATCCGGTCGATGAGGATGCCGGCCGGGATCGCGAAGAACAGCCAGGGCAGCATCGCGAGGGCGGCGATGCCGGAGATGAGCAGCGGGTCGAGGGTGACCTGCACCGCGAGGAGCGGGATCGCGGTCCTCGCGATGCCGTCGCCGAGACTGCTCGCGATGTTGGCCGTGAAGAGGTTCGCGAAGGCCGGCCCGAGGCCTTTCTTCACCGGCATCGTCGCCGTCTCACCGGTCATCCCGAGTCTCCTCCGCGTCTCTCAAGTCACGATATATCGTGAGTTCTGAAGTCACGATATATCGTGACTGTCGATTGTGCAAGGGGCGGGCAGGACTTCATCCGGAGCGGCGAGCGAGCACGGCGCGATGCCGACCGCCATCCGCCCCTCAGCCGATCGCCTTCGCGACGACACGCGCGAGCCGGGTGCGGATGATGTGGTCGTTCGCCTCCACCTTGTGCACCGAGACGCCGCGCATCTGCTCGACGATGCGCAGGCCGGCCGGGGTGAGGAAGGGGTCGAGCGTTCCGTAGACGACCTCGACCGGCACCCGCACCGCGGCGAGGTCGCTGATGGTCGTCTGCGACTCGATGAGGTTCTCGAGCGAGAGCACGAAGGCCCCCCAGTTGCGCTCCGACACCTCGAGCACGTTCCGGATCGGCGAGAGCTTCGCGAGCATGGCGGCGTTCCGGATCGTGAAGGCCTTGTTCGACCTCAGGTACTCGTAGGCCTTGAGGTAGAGGCCCATGGCAGCGCGGTCGCGCCGGTCGCCGATCGCACGCGGCGACACGTAGACCGGCGGGCTCACGAGAACGAGCCTGCTGAGCCGGCGCGAGTTGGTCGCCGCGTACCGGCTCGCGATGAGACCGCCCATCGAGTGGCCGACGAGCACGAAGGGCTCGCGGAGCCTGAGCGAGTC
Source organism: Clavibacter sp. (assembly GCA_044508495.1). Taxonomy (GTDB): domain Bacteria; phylum Actinomycetota; class Actinomycetes; order Actinomycetales; family Microbacteriaceae; genus Terrimesophilobacter. The sequence continues at coordinate 3,890 of JBIQHP010000124.1, read as the reverse complement.
GAGCGTGCGGGCGAGCGCGGCGACGTGCTCCTCGAGCGTGTAGGTCGCATCCGGGGGCGAGGGCGACTCCCCGAACCCGAGCAGGTCGATCGAGATGACCCGGTGCCGGTCGACGAGCATCGGGACGAGCTTCTCGAACGTCACCGACGAGGAGGCGATCCCGTGGATGAGGACGACGACCGGGCCCTCCCCCTCGTCCGAGGCGAGATGGAGAAGGGGACCTCGACGGCGGAAGAGGTCGAAGAGTCCCATGGCTCCAGTATCGCCCAGTCGACGATCGGCGGAGGGCTCCCGGCACGCCGAGGAGGACCGGTCGCCCGATCCCCCGCGGTCGTGCCGACTCCGCGCCGCGTCAGTCCTCGCGCAGCTTCTCCTTATAGTCGTTCTTCGCCTTCGTGGCGTCGCGCTCCGCTTCGGCGCGGGCGACATCCGCATCGGCCTTCATCGCGTCGATCTGGTCGGCGATGCGCTCCTTGATGTCGTGCGCCTCTTCGGCGACCTTCTCGCCGGTCGCCTCGGCGGCATCCTTGGCTTTCTCGAACAGCCCCATGATGTCCTCCCCTTCTGTTACCCGTGACCCTATAACGGGGGGCAGGGGCGTTCCCCGATGCCCAGTCCCTTCTCAGGGGCCGCACGGGACGCGCACAGGCCGTCGCCGTCATCCGTGACGACCGAATCGTGACTTTCGTTGGGTTCCGCCGATATCCGCTCGTGGATAGGGTTGCCGCATGAGGCGCCTCCTGATCACCACAGCCATCGCACTCTCCGCCCTGACGGTCGCCGGATGCTCGATGTCCGGAGCGAGCATGCCGGACTCGATGCCCGCCGAAGTCATGCCGATGCAGGAGGCGGGCGCGCCGGACATGTCCGCCAGATACGAGTCGGCGGGATCGGACGGCGGCGCCGCTGTCGACACGGTCTCCGGCCCGCGCATCATCACGACCGTGCAGGTCACGGTCACGGTCGACAAGCCCATCGAGGCAGCCGACGAGGCCGCGCGCATCGTGGATCGCGCCGGCGGAACCGTCGCCAACCGCAGCGAGCGCGCCGCATCCGAGAACGAGCCCGGCAGCGCCCAGCTCACCCTGCGCATCCCTTCGACCAGGCTCACGGCGACGCTCGAGGAGCTCAAAGGGCTCGGCGTCGCCCGCAACACCATGATCGACTCGACGGATGTCACGGCCCAGTCCAAGGACCTGGATGCCCGCATCGCCGCGCTGCGCACCTCGGTCGACCGCCTCCTCGACCTCATGAGCCGGGCGGACTCCACCGACGCCCTCATCCAGATCGAGTCGGCCCTCTCCGACCGCCAGGCGAACCTGGAGAGCCTCGAATCGCAGAAGCGCTACCTCGACGACCAGGTGCAGCTCTCGACCGTGTCGCTCTACCTCGTCTCCGAGAGGGACACCCCCGCGGAGACGCCCGACACCTTCTGGACCGGTCTCGTCACCGGCTGGAACGCCTTCGTGGGCTTCCTCGGCGCGGCGCTCGTCGTGCTCGGTGTGCTGCTGCCCTGGCTGGCCGCCGCGGGGATCGTGACCGCGATCGTGCTCGTCTGGGTCAGGCTCGCCCGGCGCGGCAAGGCCCGCGCGGACGCTCAGCCCTAGGCCGGGCGCTCAGCCTGCCGCGGGCGAATCCCAGGCGGGACGCGCAGGTGCGCCACGCCCGGCGGCATCCCAGGGGCTCACGGTCTTGGCCGGGTCGGGCTCCCCGGCGAGCTCGCGGAGGCGGCCGATCGTGTCGCGTGCCTCGTCGACGACCGTGAGGAGCGCGGGGACGAGTGCGAGCAGGCGGCCGATGCGCTCCTCGTCGCTCGATCCGTCGCCGTCGTAGATGATCCCCATGGCGTTGTCGCGCAGCACCGCCGCCCGATCGAAGAGCTCCTCGGAGGAATCGGGCCGGGCGAAGGCGGCATCCGAGGCGGTGCGGGCGAGCAACTCGATCTCCCGCCCGAGCCCCGCGAGCGTCTCGTCGGCATCCGGCTTCTGGCTCACCCCTCGATTATGCGCACACCTCCCACGGGCCCGGAAGCGGACACGGCGATGGGCGTAGCCTTGCCCCATGCGTCCGGACCCCGTAGACCGGGCGACGGGGCAACGGATGACGCTTCGCCGCCTCGCCCGGCCGTGGACGGTCATCCTCGTCGCCACAGGCCTCTTCCAGGTGTTCCGCGGGGCGCCCGTCGACGGCGCCTTCTTCCTCCTCCTCGCAGCGGTGCTCGTCGTCGATGAGCTCGGTCTCGTCGCGCTTCCCGCGGTCAGGACGCCGCGACTCGCCGTACTCGCCGCCACGGCCATCGTGCTCGGAACGCTCATGGTGCTCGTGCCCCGGCACGGTCTCGTCGAAGGGCTCATCGTCTCCGGCATCGGACTGACCGTGCTGCTGCTCGCCTGGCCCGACCCGGGGTCTGCGGATGCCGCACGCGTCCCACTGCGCCGGGCCGGCATCCTGTGGGCGGTCGTCGCGGTCGCCGCCTGCCTCATCGAGGTCGTGTCGTTCCTGCTCGGGGTGCCGTCGGAGGCGGCGAAGTTCGCGCATCCGAGCATCTCGCTGCTGCTCGACCCCGCCCTCGACACGATCGAGGGACGCGTCGTGTTCACGGCGCTCTGGCTCGTCGTCGGGATCGCGCTTCTGCGGAGGGGGACGCGCCGATGATCCGGCTCGTGACGATCGCCGGCTACCTGGCCTGCATCGCGGCGGCCGTCGTCGTCGAGCTGCTCGCCCGGCGCGACCCCGACCGGATCGCCCCGCTCGGCACCCTCATGGACCGGGTCATGGCGACACGGTCGGCGCGCCTCGGCATCCTCCTGTTCTGGTGGTGGGCCGGCTGGCACTTCCTCGTCGGCCAGACGGTGTGAGGAATATCGCGCGCACTCCCGACGCTGACTCTCTCGTGAAGCGCATCGGGTTCCTCTCCTTCGGACACTGGCAGCCCATCCCGGGCTCGAGGTCGAGGACGGCGAAGGATGCCCTGCTCCAGACGATCGACCTCGCGGTCGCCGCCGAGGAGCTCGGCATCGACGGCGCCTACGTGCGCGTGCACCACTTCGCGCCGCAGCTCGCCTCGCCCTTCCCGCTCCTCGCCGCGATCGGCGCGCGGACGAAGCGCATCGAGATCGGCACCGCCGTGATCGACATGCGCTACGAGAACCCCCTCTACATGGCCGAGGATGCCGCGGCGGCCGATCTCATCAGCGGTGGCCGGCTGCAGCTCGGCATCAGCCGCGGGTCACCGGAGCCGGCCCTGCGCGGCTACGAATCCTTCGGCCACGTGCCCCAGGACGGGACGACGGATGCCGACCTCGCCCGCTCGCACGCCGAGCTGTTCCGCGCGGCGATCGCCGGCACCGGCGTCGCGCGCGCCGACCCGAGAATGACCGGTGTGGATGGCGCGCTCGCGATCGCGCCGCAGTCGCCCGGGCTCTCCGACCGCATCTGGTGGGGATCCGGAACGCGGGCGACCGCCGTGTGGACCGCCGAGCAGGGCATGAACCTCATGAGCTCGACGCTCCTCACCGAGGACACCGGCGTGCCCTTCCACGAGTTGCAGGCCGAGCAGATCGCGCTCTACCGCGAGGCGTGGAAGAGGGCCGGCCACGGGCGCGAGCCGCGCGTCTCGGTGAGCCGCAGCATCCTGCCGATCGTGACCGACCTCGACCGCGAGTACTTCGGCAGGATGGGGTCGCGCGAGAGCACCGACCAGGTCGGCCATCTCGACGGCGGCCTTGCCCGCTTCGGCAAGAGCTATGTCGGCGAACCGGACGCGATCGCCGAGGAGCTCGCGAAGGACACCGCCGTGCGGGAGGCCGACACCGTGCTCGTCACGGTCCCCAACCAGCTCGGCGTCGCCTACAACGCGCACCTGCTCGAGAACGTCAAGGCCATCGGCG
>JBIQHP010000123.1:2964-5075 GCA_044508495.1 Clavibacter sp. | reverse complement strand
AGGTGTACACGGGCGGACAGGGTCTCGACGTCATCAAGGCGGGGCTGCCCGTCGCGGGCAAGACCGGCAGCCTGGCGAACCGGTTCGGTGGCGCGAACGCGGCCGCCCGTGGCAAGGTCGTGGCCAAGACCGGCTGGATCAATACCTCGCGAACTCTGGCGGGGTGGGTCGATGCGGCCGACGGTTCGGTGCTGTCCTTTGCGTTCTACGCACTCGGCCCGGTCAAGGCCAACGCGATGGAGGCGCTCGACACCGTGACGACCGGGGTGTTCCACTGCGGCAACAACCTGTCGAACAACTGAGCGGGGAGAACGTGGCGAGGGCACTCTTCATCATCGATGTGCAGAACGACTTCACCGAGGGCGGTGCGCTCGGCGTCGACGGCGGTGCGGCGGTGGCCGCGGGCGTGACCGCGTATCTCCGACGGCATCCGGACCGCTACAGCCAGGTCTTCGCCTCCCGCGACTGGCACGACGCCGTGGGCGACAACGGGGGGCACTTCGCGACCGACGGGAACCCGGACTACGTGACGACCTGGCCCGTGCACTGCGTCGCGGGGACCGAGGGCGCCGAGTACCATCCGGCCCTGGACACGGACGCCGTGACCGTCCACGTGCGCAAGGGGCAGGGGGTGCCCGCCTATTCGATCTTCGAGGGCACGACCGACGACGGCAGGAGCGTCGCGGACGCCCTCGAGGAGCTCGGCGTCCTCGACGTCGACGTCGTCGGGATCGCGACCGACTACTGCGTGCGCGCCTCGGCTCTCGACGCGCTCGAGCTCGGACGGCACGTTCGCGTGCTCGCCGACCTCGTCGCCGGGGTCGCCGCGGAGAGCTCGGAGGCGGCCCTCGCGGAGCTGGGTCATGCGGGGGCCGAGATCATCGACACCGAGACAATCGACACCGAGACCGCGGGGTCGTCATCGCCGGAGTGAACCGCCGCGGCATCGCCATGATGTCCGCCTCCCATGTCGTCGACGACTTCTACCAGGGGGTCGTCCCTGCCCTCCTGCCGTTCCTCGTGATGGAGCGCCACTACAGCTATGCGGCGATCGCCGGCCTGGTCCTCGCGGCCAACCTGCTCTCCTCGGTCGCGCAACCGGCCTTCGGGTGGTGGGGCGATCGCCGGCCGCGCCGCTGGCTCATCCCGGCCGGGATGCTCACGGCCGCTCTCGGGGTGAGCCTCGTCGCGTTCTCGGTCGAGTACTGGGCGACCTGGGTGCTCATCGCGATCGGCGGTCTCGGGATCTCCGCGTTCCACCCGGAGGCGGCCCGGGCGGCGCGGGTCGCGGCGGGCGACAGCAACCGGGCGATGAGCGTGTTCGCCCTCGGCGGGAACACCGGCTTCGCCCTGGGGTCCCTCGTGACGACACCGCTCCTGCTGCTCACCGGACTCGAGGGGGCGATCTTCCTCGTCATCCCCGCCCTGCTCATGGCGAGCCTGCTCTTCGCCCGGCTGGGGCGCGTGCTCGATGGGCCGGCGGGGAGCCCGAAGCGCGTGCCGCGGATCCCCGGCCCCGACAACTGGCCGGCGTTCCTGCGGCTCACCGCGGTCGTGGTCGTGCGCTCGATCGTGTTCTTCGGGTCGGTGTCGTTCGTCGCGCTCTACTTCATCCACGACTTCGGGACCTCGGAGGCGCTCGGCGGCCTCGCGCTCAGCGTCTTCCTCTTCGCGGGGGCGGGCGGCACGCTCCTCGGCGGATGGCTGGCGGACCGGATCGGACGGCTCCGGAGCATCCGGCTGGGCTTCGCCGCGACGATCCCCGTTCTGCTCGGACTCGTGCTCTCGCCGAACTGGGGCGTGGCGCTCGTGTTCGTCGCGGTCTTCGGGGTCGCGATCTTCGTGCCCTTCTCGGTGTTCGTCATCCTCGGGCAGGACTACCTGCCGAACCGGATCGGGATCGCGAGCGGTGTGACGGTGGGGCTCGCGGTGACCGTGGGCGGGCTGTTCAGCCCGCTGCTCGGATGGATCGGCGACGAGACCGATCTGCGCACCGTGTTCCTCGTGCTCCTCGGCCTGACCGCGCTAGCGCTTCTGCTGGCCTTCTTCTTGCGGGAGCCGACTCCGGTGCCGCGTCATCCGCGACCCGCGGGCGACGCGACGGCCGAGGC
>JBIQHP010000123.1:0-2864 GCA_044508495.1 Clavibacter sp. | reverse complement strand
TCGTGCGTGTAGATCTCGATGCGGTGCCCGTCGGGGTCGCGCAGGTAGAGATAGAAGGCGTTCGAGACCCCGTGGCGGCCGGGGCCGCGCTCGATGGCGTCGGAGCGCCGGTGGGCGCCGAGCTTGTCGCAGATGTTGACGATCTGATTGCGCTCGTGCGTCGCGAACGCCACGTGATGCAGGCGCGGCCCATCGCCGCCGGTGAGCGCGATGTCGTGCACCGTCGCCTTGCGGTACAGCCAGGAGGCGTACACGGTGCCCTCGTCGTCCTGGATGTCCTCGCTCACCTTGAAGCCGAGGCTCTCGTAGTGCTTCTGCGCCACCGGAACGTCGGGCGTGAGGATGTTGAAGTGGTCGAGCCGTGAGATCGCACCCGTGCCGTGGACGTCGTAACGGCGCGTGTAGCGCTCGACGTGCTCGGCATCGTAGAAGAACTCGACGGGGAAGCCGAGCGGGTCCTCGACGCGCACGGCCTCGCCGATGCCGCGGGTGGCGCCCGCCGCGCGGCGTTCGACCCGGCATCCGAGGTCCGCGAAGTGCCCGGCGGCGACCTCGACCTCGGCCTGCGAGCGCACCCGGTAGGCGAGGGCGGCGAGCGCGGTGACGGGGCCTTTGCGCAGGACGAGCGAGTGGTGCAGGTACTCCTCGAAGGCCCTCAGGTGGATGGCGGTGTCGTCCTCGTAGGTGACGACGAGGCCGAGCACGTCGACGTAGAAGGCGCGGCTGACCGCGAGGTCGCTCACGATGAACTCGGCGTACGCGGCGCGGATGATGTCGAACGGCGCGGTGGTCATGCGGATGCTCCGAATCTCGGGGTGTGGACGGGGGACAGGCTGATGTGCACCGCCTGCTGCTCGGTGTAGAAGTCGAGGGAGCGGTAGCCGCCCTCGTGGCCGAGGCCGCTCGCCTTCACGCCGCCGAAGGGGGTGCGCAGGTCGCGCACGTTGTGCGAGTTGAGCCACACCATGCCTGCCTCGATGCCGTGGGCGAAGGTGTGGGCGCGCTCGAGGTCGTTCGTCCACAGGTAGGCGGCGAGGCCGTACTTCACGGCGTTGGCGAGCTCGAGCGCCTCCTCCTCGGTGTCGAAGGGGGTGATCGCGACGACGGGTCCGAAGATCTCCTCCTGGAAGATGCGGGCATCCGGTTTCACGTCGGCGAAGACGGTCGGCGACACGTAGTTGCCGGTCTCCAGCCCTTCCGGGCGACCGCCGCCCGCGACGAGCCGGCCCTCGCCCTTGCCGAGCTCGACGTAGGACATGACCTTGGCGTAGTGCTCCGGATGCACGAGGGCGCCGACCTCCGTTCTCGGGTCGTGCGGGTCGCCCACGACGATGTTCGCGGCCCGGGCGGCATAGCGCTCGACGAAGTCCTCGTAGATCGCGCGCTCGACGAGGATGCGGCTTCCCGCCGTGCAGCGTTCGCCATTGAGCGAGAACACCCCGAAGAGGGTCGAGTCGATCGCGGCGTCGAGGTCGGCATCCGCGAAGACGATCGCCGGCGACTTGCCGCCGAGCTCCATCGAGAGCCCCTTGAGGTGCCTAGCCGCGTTGCCGAAGATCGTCTGCCCCGTCGTGGTCTCGCCCGTGAAGGAGATGAGCCGCACATCCGGATGCTTGACGAGTGCGTCGCCGGCCTCCTCGCCGAGCCCGTTGACGAGGTTGAAGACGCCCTGTGGGAGGCCGGCCTCCTCGAAGATGCCGGCCCAGAGGCTCGCCGAGAGCGGCGTGAACTCGGCGGGCTTGAGCACGACCGTGCAGCCGGAGGCGAGCGCCGGCGCGAGCTTCCAGCTCTCGAGCATGAACGGCGTATTCCAGGGAGTGATGAGCCCCGCGACGCCGACCGGCTTGCGGTGCACGTAGTTGAGCTGGACGCCGGGCACCTGGTAGGTGTCGTCGCGCTGGGCCACCACGAGATCGGCGAAGAAGCGGAAGTTCTCGGCCGCGCGCTGCGCCTGTCCGAGCGCCTGCGTGATCGGCAGCCCGGTGTCGAAGGTCTCGAGCTCGGCGAGCTCGGCGTCGCGTGCGGCGACCAGCTCGGCGATGCGGTTCAGGATGCGCGCTCGCTCGCGGTTCCTCATCCGCGGCCAGGGGCCTTCGTCGAAGGCGCGCTTCGCGGCGGCGACCGCGAGGTCGATGTCGGCCTGCTTGCCGGCGGCGGCCTGCACGTAGGTCTCATTCGAGACCGGGTCGAGCACGTCGAAGGTCGCTCCGTCGGCACTGTCGACGAACGCACCGTCGATGTAGTGCCGGATGCGGTCCGGCAGGTTCTGAGGGACGAAGTGGGCCATCAGCGGCCTCCCATCGTGAAGCCGTCGACTGTGAATCCATCGGCGGGGGTCAGGTACTGCTCGCCCGCGGCCATGAGCTCGCGGATCTTCACGAGCCCGGCATCCGTGGGCTCGATGAGGGGCGGGCGGACGTGACCGCTCGAGACCAGTCCGCGCTGCTCGAGCACCCACTTGCCGGGCGCCGGGTTGGTCTCGACGAAGAGCAGGTCGACGAGCGGGTGCAGGCCGTAGTGCAGCTCCCGGGCGCGGGCGAAGTCGCCGGACTCCCAGGCCTCGAACATCTCGGCGACCGCGGCCGGCGCGATGTTCGCCGTCGCGCTCACGAAGCCCGCTCCTCCGAGGGCGAGGAGCGGCAGGCACAGCAGCTCGATGCCGCTCCAGACGAGCAGCTCGGGTCCGCACAGGTGCAGCACACGGGAGAAGTGCTCGAAGTCCTTCGTCGTCTCTTTGACGCCCACGAAGTTCTCGACGTCGTGGAAGAGCCTCGCGACGGTCTCCGGGGCGATGTCGACGGCGGTGCGACTCGGCACGTTGTAGGCGACGATGGGCAGGTCGGGGAACTCCTCGGCGACCGTCT
>JBIQHP010000122.1:0-5115 GCA_044508495.1 Clavibacter sp. | reverse complement strand
TCACCGGCGGATGGAATGAGGAGTACGAGGAGATCGCCTCAGCCCTGGTTCAGCTCGGGGCGACGCATCGACGACTCACCGGCTTCGGGCACCGAGTGCAGGATCATCCGGAGGCCAACGCCGTCATCCGGGCCGTCATCCGGGAATGGGCGCCGAAGCCCTGATTCAGCCGCGCTGGTTACTGCCCTGTTCGGTCTCCTCGCCGGCGTGGCTGTACTCCGGCCACTTCTCCATGGCCTCGTTCTTCTCGGCGTGCGTCAGCTCGCGCTCGAGCGCGTCGTAGTTGGTGTCCGGGCTGAAGTACTTCAGCTCCCTGGCAACCTTGGTGTGCTTGGCCTTCTGGCGACCACGTCCCATGGGTTACCCCCTCACGATTCCAACCTGAGTGCACACGGCGATGCTCAGAATTCACCTACAAGGATTCCAAAACTAACTTCCAACTTTAGCATGCAGGCGAAGCCTCGCGGCCTTCTGCGGACGGCCGGGTAACGTAATCGTGTGAGCTCCGCCCCGTCGCATCCGCAGGTCGTCGTCATCGGCGCGGGGCAGGCCGGACTCTCAGCCTCGTACTACCTCCAGCGACTCGGCCTGGAGCCCGGGACCGACTTCGTCGTGCTCGATCGCGGGCCGGGAACGGGCGGCGCCTGGCAGCTGCGCTGGGAGGCGTTGCGCATCGGCTCGGCCCACCGCATCAACGACCTGCCGGGCATGGATGCGCTCGGCCTGACCTTCGACGAGGCCGATCGAACCCTCCCGGCCAAGGAGGTCGTGGCCGACTACTACCGGCAGTACGAGGAGTTCTACGACCTGCGGATCGTGCGCCCGGCCGACGTGCGCGCCGTGTCGAATCGCGGCCTCGACCTCGTCGTCGAGTACACGGATGCCGAGGGCGTCTCCCACGAGCTCACGACCGATGTCGTCGTCAACGCGACGGGCACCTGGGGCTCGCCGTTCATCCCGTGGTACCCCGGGCTCGACTCCTTCGCGGGCCGGCACCTGCATACGAGCGACTACGAGTCGGCGGAGGAGTTCCGCGGCAAGAGCGTCGTCGTGGTCGGCGGAGGGACCTCCGCGATCGGCTTCCTCCTGGAGCTCGAGGGGGTGGCCGCCGAGCTCGTCTGGGTCAGCAGGCGACCGATCGAGTTCCTGGACGAGAGCGAGCTCAACCTCGAGGCGCGCGAGGCGGCCGTGGCGATGCAGGACGAGGCCGCCCGAGCCGGCCGGGCCCTGCCGAGCATCGTGAGCGGCACCGGCGTGCCGCGCACCCGGCGCATCCAGGCGGCCATCGACCGCGGCCTGCTCCTGGCGAAGCCGATGTTCTCCTCGATCGAACCGGCTGGCGTGCGCTGGGAGGACGGCACCTTCCAGAGGGCGGATGCGATCCTCTGGTCGACCGGGTTCCGCCCCGAGCTACGGCACCTCGCGCCGCTCAAGCTGCGCGAGAAGGAGGGCGGTGTGACGGTCGGCAACGGCTCCTCCTGGAAGGATGCGCGGATCTTCTTCGCCGGCTACGGCCCCCAGGCGAGCACGATCGGCGCGAACCGGGCCGGTCGGCAGATCGCGCGCCAGGTCGTCGCGACCCTCAGCAACCTCTGAGCCCGCCAGCCCTTACGACCCGTTTCAAGGAGTTGAGCGCTCTCAGGCGAGCCGGCAACGGCATCCGGGGCTGTTTGCCCCAAAAACCCCTTGAAACGGGTTAATAGGGCCGAGGGTCAGGATGCGAGGAAGGCGGCGAGGCCGGCGAGCAGGCGGTCGAGGTCCTCGTCGTTCGTGTAGGGGGCGAGGCCGACACGCAGCCCCCCGGAGTCCCCGAGGCCGAGCCGTCGGCTCGCCTCAAGCGCGTAGAAGTTCGAGGACGGCGCATCCACTCCGCGCGCGGCGAGGAACTCGTAGGCATCCTCCGTGTCCCGGTCCTCGAACGTGAGCAGGAGCGTCGGGGTGCGGTCGGCGGCGCGAGAGTGGACGGTCACGCCGGGCAGTTCCCGGATGCCGTCCTCCAGCCGGGCGAGCAGCGCATCCTCGTAGGCCTCGAGCCTGCCGAAGGCGGCGACGAGGCTCTCGCGCCGCGTCGTGCCGGCATCCCGTCCGCCTGCGGGCGCGCCCAGCCCGGAAAGGTAGTCGACCGCCGCGGCGACCCCCGCGAGCAGCTCGTAGGGGAGCGTCCCGAACTCGAAGCGCTCCGGGACCTGGTTGGTCGAGGGGAGAAGCTTGTCGGGCTGGAGCGTCTCGAGAAGCGCCGGCGAGGCGGTGAGCGCGCCGAGGTGCGGCCCGAGGAACTTGTACGGCGAGCAGGCGTAGAAGTCGGCCCCGAGCTCCGCCACGTCGACCGGGCAGTGCGCCGTGAAGTGCACCCCGTCGACGTAGACGAGGGCGCCGGCGGCATGGGCCGCAGCCGCGATCGTGGCGACGGGCGGTTTCGTGCCGATGAGGTTCGAGGCGGCGGTCACGGCGACGAGCTTCGTGCGGTCGGAGAGCACGGTCGCCACGTCGTCGAGCTCCGAAGTCTGCGGATCGAAGTCGAGCCAGCGCACCGTCGCGCCGGTGCGTTCGGCGGCCTGCACCCAGGGGCGCACGTTGGAGTCGTGGTCGAGCCTCGTCACGACGACCTCGTCGCCGGCGCCCCAGTCGCGCGAGACCCAGCGGGAGAAGTCGTAGCAGAGCTGCGTCGCGCTTCGGCCGAAGACCACGCCGCCCGCCTCGCCGCCCACGAGATCCGCGATCGCCGCGCGGGCATCCGACACCGTCTTCTCGGCGTTGGACTCGCCCGCCGTGACGGTTCCGCGATTCGAGAGCGGCCCGCTGAGGGTGTCGGCGATCGCCTCGATCACCTGCCGCGGCGTCTGCGTGCCGCCGGGGCCGTCGAAGTGGGCGGACCCGCTCGCGAGCGCGGGGAAGTCGGCGCGAACCGAGTCGATGTCATAGCTCATGATTCGAATCTAGCGGGAGGGCTGAGGCTCAGCGGAACAGCAGGTAGCCGAGGAGGCATGCGCCGAGTCCGACCACGAGGTTGAGCCCGACGCTCAGCAGGGCGGCGCGCCAGCGGCTCGCGCGCACGAGCTGCACCGTCTCGACGCTGAAGGTGCTGAACGTCGTGAGTCCGCCGCACACCCCGGTGAGCACGAGGAACTGGATGTCGGCGGAGAGCCCCGCATGCTGAGACAGCCCGAGCACGGCGCCCCCCACGGCCGAGCCGACCACGTTCACGACGAGGACGGCCCAGGGGAAGCCCTCGGCATCCGAGGTGCGTGCGAGCGAGAGCGACACGAGATACCGGATGGCGGCGGCGACACCGCCCGCCGCCATCGTCACGATCGCGAGCCAGAGGGTCATTCGTCGACCCAGTCGATCGTCGCCCTCGCCGAGGGACGTCGCCCGAGCCGGAGGCCGAGCGCCGCCGCAGCGAGTCCGAGCACGAGCGAGAGGGCGAGGTAGCCGCCGGCGAGCGCCCACAGCCCGTGGGAGCCCTGCGCGACGAGCGACACCGCGACGCCGGAGAAGGTCGTGAACGAGCCGATGAGGCCTGCTCCGAGCCCGGCTCTCAGCCAGTCGGGCACTCGCCGCCAGAGCAGCGACACGAGCATGCCGAGTGCGAAGGAGCCCGCGATGTTGACGAGGAGAGTGCTCAGCGGAAACCCTGTCTCCTCGTGCGGGAGGAGGAGGTCGAGGAGGAGGCGCAATCCGGTGCCGAGAGTTCCGCCGGCGAACACGGTCACCATGGCGAGCGCGCCGAAGCCGCGCGATCCGGATTGTTCCGCCACAAGCTGCGACACTACACCCGCGACGGCGACGTCAGGCGCTCTAGACTTCTCGCGTGGCAGAGTCGCGTAGTTCTCGGCGCAGGATGTGGTGGTGGATCGCCGCAGGCATCCTCGTCGTCATCCTCGTACCCGTAGCGCTCGTGGTGGTGCCGATCCTCACGCACACGCCACAGGGCTCGAGCAACCAGGCCGACACCGGGGAGGACTGGCCCCTGAGCGTCACCGCGACCGGCGACGACGGCCGGAGCCGCACGCTCACGGTCGCCGCGGAGGACGGGTCGCTCGACACGTCGGCACTCGAACCGGGCGACCGGATCGTCGTGACCGGCGGCGGCTACGACGGCAGCCGAGGCATCTACGTCGCCATCTGCGCCGTGACTCCCGCCGGCGAGAAGCCGCACCCCTGTCTCGGCGGCGTCCCCGATCAGGAGCAGCAGGATGTCGAGGCGGGTACCGTCCAATGGGCGCCGTCGAACTGGATCAACGACGACTGGGCGTGGCGGCTCTTCGGCGCCCGCAGCTACGACGACGAGTCGGCGGGGACCTTCACCGCCTACCTCGAGGTCGCCGATCCGGTCGGCGGGGGCATCGACTGCCGGGCGGACCGCTGCGCGATCTACACGCGCAACGACCACACCGCGCTCAACGACCGGGTGCAGGATCTGCACATCCCGGTCGGATTCGCTCCGTAGCGGGCCGAAGCCTCAGTCGACGCGGAACAGCGTCGAGCGCACGTCGTCGAGCTGCCCCTTGAGAGCGGTGACCGTCTCGCCCGTGAGCTCGCTCCGCGCCGCCATGCTCCGCAGCTCCGAGCGCACCTCGTGCCGGAAGTCGTTGAGCACGATCTCGGCCTCGCGCAGGTGACCGCTCACCGTCTCCCGCACGTCGTTGCGCACCGTGCGCCCGGCGGAGCGGGCTTCTGTGCGGGCCTCCCTGGCGGCCGCAGCGAGGTCCGCGCGCAGGCTCTTCATCGCCTGGTTGACGCTCGAGCGCACCTCGTCGGCGAGCCGGCGCACCGAGTCGGTGAGGTCGTTCTCGATCTCGTCGAGCTCGTGCTGCCGCGCGGCGAGCTCGGCGCGGCCGGTATCCGTGATCGCGTAGACCGTCTTGCGGCCATCCGCTGACTTGCTCACGAGGCCCTCCTCCTCGAGCTTCGCCAGGCGGGGGTAGATGGTGCCGGCGCTCGGGGTGTAGGTTCCGCCGAAGCGCTCCTCGAGGGCGAGGATGAGCTCATAGCCGTGCATGGGCTCGTCGGCGAGAAGGCTCAGCAGGTAGAGCCTCAGGTGGCCGTGCGCGAAGACCGGAGGGGTCATCGTCCGCCGCCTCCCGCGGAGCCGGAGTGCAGCACGGCGACGTC
>JBIQHP010000121.1:0-5177 GCA_044508495.1 Clavibacter sp. | reverse complement strand
CGGGCGGCGATGTCGGCGCGGTAGTGGGAGCCCTCGAGGTGGATGGCCGAGAGCGCCCGGTAGGCGCGGGCGCGCGCTTCGGCGAAGTCGGTCGCGGTCGCGACGACGCTCAGCACGCGACCGCCGGTCGCCAGAAGCGAGTCCCCGTCGCGGGCGGTCGCGGCGTGCAGCACCCGCACCCCCGGCACGGCCGCGGCAGCCTCGAGGCCGGTGATCGGGCGCCCGGTCTGCGGGGCATCCGGATAGCCCTCGCTCGCGAGAACGACGGTGACGCAGGCCTCGTCCGAGAACTCCGGATGCGGCAGGCCGCCGAGCGCGCCGGTCGCCGCCGCGAGCAGCAGCCCGCTCAGCGGCGTCAGGAGCCGCGGAAGCACGACCTGCGTCTCCGGGTCGCCGAAGCGCGCGTTGAACTCGATGACGCGCAGGCCCTTCGAGGTCACGACGAGCCCGCAGTAGAGCAGGCCGCTGAACGGCGTGCCTTCCTCGGCGAGCTGCCGGATGACCGGGAGGGCGACCGTCTCGACCACCTCGTCGACGAACCCGGCCGGCAGCCAGGGGAGCGGAGAGTAGGCGCCCATACCACCCGTGTTCGGCCCGGTGTCGCCGTCGCCCACCCGTTTGTAGTCCTGGGCGGGCGAGAGCGGGAGGACCGTAGAGCCGTCGGCGAGCAGGAAGAGCGAGACCTCCTGGCCGTCGAGGAACTCCTCGACGAGCACCGGCCCGAGCTGCAGGTAGTGCTCGGCGTGGGCGAGGGCGGCGTCGCGGTCGGGGGTCACGAGCACACCCTTGCCCGCAGCGAGCCCGTCGGCCTTGACGACGTGAGGTGCGCCGAGCTCGTCGAGCGCGGCGGCGGCCTCCTCGAGAGTTCCCGCGCGCACGGCCCGCCCGGTCGGGACGCCTGCGGCATCCATGATGCGCTTCGCGAAGGACTTGCTGCTCTCGAGCTGCGCTGCGGCCCGGCTCGGCCCGAAGACCGGGATGCCGCGCTTGCGGACCGCGTCAGCGATCCCCGCGACGAGCGGGGCCTCGGGCCCCACGACGACGAGCTCGATGCCGTTGTCGGCGGCGAAGTCGGCGATGAGCTTCGGGTTCTCGGGGTCGAGCCCGATCGTCTCGGCGTCGGCGGCGATGCCGGCGTTGCCCGGCGCGACGGTGATCTCGTGGCCAGCGCCCTCGGCGAGCAGGGCGGTCAGGATGGCGTGCTCGCGCGCGCCGGAGCCGAGCAGGAGGATTCGCACCCCCACAGGCTACCGGCCTCCGCTTGGAATAGCGTTGGCGTATGGGCAGGCAGCGGATCGCGGCGGAGGCGGGTGCGGCGGCGGTGCGCGCGACGGCGCCGGATCCCGCGGCCGATCGCGAGACGACGGCGCTCGCGGTGCGCTACCTCCTCCAGGTGCTCGCCGAGGACGCACCGGGCAACACCGTCGAGGTGCGCGTGCCGCCCTTCGGCGCGGTGCAGTGCGTCGAGGGTCCGCGGCACACTCGCGGCACACCGCCCAACGTCATCGAGACGGATGCCGCCACCTGGCTCGCTCTCGCGACAGGGGCGACCACGTGGTCGGCGGCGCTCGCGGAGGCGCGCGTCGCGGCATCCGGGACCCGCGCGAATCTGGACGGGCTGCTTCCGCTCGACTGGGATGCGGGAGAATAGCCCCATGAGCGAGCAGCCGCACGACGCCGACCGGGAAGAGCGAACGACCGTGAGCATCCGCCGGGCTCCGAGATTCTCCGCGTTCATCGTGATCGGCGCTCTCGTCGGCCTCGTCGCGACGCTCGTCGTCACCTCGCTCTACCCGGCCGATCCCGCCGTGGGCTTCCCGGCGACCTTCGGCTATTTCGCGCTCTTCGGCGTGCCGATCGGCGCGGTGCTCGGCGCCGTCGTCGCGCTCGTCCTGGATCGCCGTGCGACCCGCCGTGCCGCCGAGGTCATCGCGGGTAAACTGGACGTGCGCGTCGACGACGGGCACTCCCCAGACAGCACAGTGCAGGGCGACGGATAGGGGCACACGCTTGGCCGGTGGCGATGGTCGGCTCAGTCACGAACTCCTTCCCGGGGAGAAGGGCCCCCAGGATGCCTGCGGCGTCTTCGGCGTGTGGGCGCCGGGCGAGGAGGTGGCGAAGCTCAGCTACTTCGGCCTCTACGCGCTGCAGCACCGGGGCCAGGAGTCGGCCGGCATCGCGACGAGCGACGGATCGAAGATCCTCGTCTACAAGGACATGGGCCTGGTCTCCCAGGTCTTCAACGAGGCCGCGCTCAACACCCTCGTCGGCCACCTCGCGGTAGGGCATACTCGCTACTCGACGACCGGCTCGTCGAGCTGGCAGAACGCGCAGCCGACGCTCGGTCGCACCGCGGGCGGCACGGTCGCTCTCGGTCACAACGGCAACCTGACCAACACGGCCGAGCTCCTGCAGCTCGTGCACGAACGGCATCCGGAGGCGGATGGCGAGCTCGCACGCGGCAACACGACCGATACGGCCGTCATCACGGCGCTCTTCGCCGGCGACCTCGACCACACCCTCGAGGCGACGGCGCTCGAGGTACTGCCCCGTCTGCGCGGCGCGTTCTGCCTCGTCTTCATGGACGAGACGACGCTCTATGCGGCCCGCGACCCGCAAGGAGTCCGTCCGCTCGTGCTCGGCCGCCTGGAGCGGGGCTGGGTGGTCGCGAGCGAGACGGCCGCACTGGACATCGTGGGGGCGTCCTTCGTGCGCGAGATCGAGCCGGGCGAGCTCGTGGCGATCGACGAGAACGGCCTGCGCTCGGAGCGGTTCGCCGAGGTCAAGCGCGCCGGATGCGTGTTCGAGTACGTCTATCTGGCGCGGCCGGACACGACGATCGCCGGTCGCGGCGTGTACGAGGCACGCGTGGAGATGGGTCGCCGGCTCGCTCGCGAGCATCCGGTCGAGGCGGATCTCGTCATCCCGACCCCGGAGTCGGGGACTCCGGCCGCGATCGGCTACGCGGAGGCATCCGGCATCCCCTACGGCCAGGGTCTCGTGAAGAACGCCTACGTCGGGCGCACCTTCATCCAGCCCTCGCAGACCATCCGCCAGCGCGGCATCAAGCTCAAGCTCAACCCGCTGCGCGAGGTCATCAAGGGAAAGCGGCTCATCGTCGTCGACGACTCGATCGTGCGCGGCAACACTCAACGGGCGCTCGTCGCGATGCTGCGCGAGGCGGGGGCCGCCGAGGTCCACGTGCGCATCTCGAGCCCTCCCATCACCTGGCCGTGCTTCTACGGCATCGACTTCGCCTCGCGCGCCGAGCTGCTCGCCACCGGCCTCGGCGTCGACGAGGTGCAGCAGGCGATCGGGGCGGACAGTCTCGGATACCTCTCCGAGGACGGCATGATCGAAGCGACCGAGCAACCCCGCGCGAGCCTGTGCACTGCCTGCTTCACGGGGAACTACCCGATCCCGCTTCCGGATGCGCACCTCATGGGCAAGAACCTGCTCGAGCGGGAGCTCCCGGCGCGGGAGCTCGCCCCCGTCGTCTTCGGCGATCCCGGGCGGCAGGAGTGACCGACGCCTACGCGACGGCGGGCGTCGACACCCGGGCGGGCGACCTCGCGGTCGAGCTCATGAAGGCGGCGGTCGCGAAGACCCACGGTCCAGAGGTGCTCGGCGGCGTGGGCGGGTTCGCGGGGCTCTTCGACGTCTCCGCGCTCACGGCGTTCCGGCATCCGCTGCTGGCGACGTCGACGGATGGCGTGGGCACCAAGGTCGCGATCGCCCAGGCCCTCGACAAGCACGACACGATCGGCCAGGATCTCGTCGGCATGGTCGTCGACGATATCGTCGTCGTCGGGGCGCAACCGCTCTTCATGACCGACTACATCGCCTGTGGGCGCGTCGTTCCCGAGCGCATCGCCGCGATCGTCGAGGGCATCGCCCGCGCCTGCGAGGAGACCGGCACGGCCCTCGTCGGCGGCGAGACGGCGGAGCACCCCGGGCTCCTCGGCCCCGACGACTACGACGTCGCGGGCGCCGCCGTCGGCGCGGTCGAGGCGGATGCCGTACTCGGCCCGGACCGCGTGCGCGACGGCGACACCGTGGTCGCCCTGGCCTCTTCCGGCCTGCACAGCAACGGGTTCTCCCTCGTGCGCCACATCCTCGCCGGGCGCGGCATCGGATTCGGTGACCGCACCGAGGAGCTCGGCGTCGTCGGCGAGACGCTGCTCGAGCCGACCCGGCTGTACACCCGGCCGGTCCTCGAGGCGCTGGGGCGGCATCCGGATGCCGTGCACGCGCTCAGTCACGTGACGGGCGGCGGGATCGCGGCGAACCTCGCGCGCGTGCTCCCGGCCGGGGCGTGGGTCGAGCTCGACCGCGCGAGCTGGTCGCCGTCCGCGGTGTTCCGCGTGCTCGCCGAGTGGGGCGGGCTCGCGCTCGCGGAGACCGAGGGCACCTGGAACCTGGGCGTCGGCATGCTCGCGATCGTGGCGCCGGAGGCCGCGAACGCGCTCATCGCGCAGTGGGCCACCGACGGCATCCATGCCTGGCCTGCGGGCACGGTCTCGACCGCGCCGCACGCGCTCGACGGTTTCGAGCAGGGTGCCAAGGGCGTGGCGGGCGGTGCCGTGCGCCTCGCGGGCGCCTACCGCGACTGAGCGGATCTTCCGCGATCCTGCGAGGGGTCAGTAACTGTCCCTCAGGGGCGCTCGGAAGGACAGCTACTGACCCCTCGCAGGATCGCGCGGCCGTGGAATACTCGGGACATGGCTGCGCATCCGCCTCTCGTCTTCGTGCACGGCGCCGGGCGGGACGGCCGCGCGGCCTGGCCCGAGCAGCAGGCAGCCTTCCCGGATGCGGCCTACCTGACCCTCTCGGGGTTCGGAGACGATGAGCCGGCAGCGCCGGACCTCCCTTCCTGGGCGCGACAGATCCGTGAAGCATGCGGCGGCGGCGCGCACGTCATCGCTCATTCCTACGGCGCGATCCCTGCGGCGCTGGCTGCGGCCGGTTGACCTGGCCTGGTCCACCGCGATCGGCGTACCGGATCCGGCGGCCCCGGCGACCGAGGACGAACTGAGGAGCGCCGAACGCCTGCGCCTGCTGCCGGCGCCCTGGAGCATCCCGGCGCCCGCCTCCGCCTTCGCCGAGATCCCGACCCTCGTCGTCACCGGCGGATGGAATGAGGAGTACGAGGAGATCGCCTCAGCCCTGGTTCAGCT
>JBIQHP010000120.1:0-5228 GCA_044508495.1 Clavibacter sp. | reverse complement strand
GAAGGGTGACCTCCGCCCTGCGGCCGACCGGCCAGGGGATCGGAACCGGGGCATCCGAACGACCGGTTCTCGACCGTACTGCGCTGCGGCTCGTCTTCCTCATCCCCGGAGGTCTGGCGTTGCTTCTCGGGCTGGATGCCGCGCTCCTGCTGCTCGGCCTCTGGGCTCCGCTCTCCTTCGCCGAGGTCGCCGCTTTGCATGCCCCGCTCATGGTCTTCGGCTTCGTCGGCACGCTCATCGTGCTCGAGCGCGCGGTCGCGGCCCGCCGGCTGTGGGGCTTCGCGGCTCCCGCCCTGCTCGGCCTCGGCAGCCTCGTGCTCCTCTCGCCGCTCCCGGATGCCGTCGGCAAGTCGATGATCGCGCTCGGCTTCGTCGTGCTGCTCGGCATCTATCTCGTGATCTGGCGGCGCTCGCCGGCTGCGGCCGTCGCCATCCAGGCGCTCGGTGCGGTCGCCGGTCTCGTCGCCGTGATCCTCTGGCTGGCCGGCGCCGCGATCGCCGCACTCGTGCCGGGCATGGCGGTGTTCCTCATCCTCACCATCGCGGGCGAGCGGCTCGAGCTGGCCCGCATCTCCCCGGTGGTGGATGCCCGGGCCGAGCGGCTCGGACTCGGCGCGGGGCTGCTGCTCCTCGCGGCGGCCGCGATCGCCCCGCTCTGGCCGATGCCCGGGTACCCGCTGCTCGGCCTCGCGCTCGCACTCCTCGTCGCGTGGCTGTTCCGCTACGACGTAGCGACGCGCCTCGTCGGCACGAGCGGGCTGCCGCGCTACATGGCCGCCTGCCTGCTCGCCGGCTACGTCTGGCTCGTCGTGCCCGCCGGTATCTGGCTCGTGGCCGGCGGGGTCTCGGACGGACCCGCCTACGACGCCGCGCTCCACGCGATCTTCCTCGGCTTCGTCCTGTCGATGATCATGGCGCACGCTCCGGTCATCCTGCCTGCGGTGCTCCGCAAACCGCTGCCGTACCGGCCCTTCCTCTACCTCCCCGCCGCATTGCTGCACGCCTCGCTTCTCGTGCGAGTGATCGGCGGAGACGCCTGGGGCAGCGTGGACGCCCTCCGCTGGGGCGGGGCGCTCAACGTCGTCTCCCTGCTGCTGTTCGCGGCGCTCGCGGTCACCTCTGCGGTGCTGGGGCCGCCGCGGGCTCGACCCGAGAAGGAGCGGGCTCGATCGAAGAAGGGGGAGGGCGCGTCGTGAGTCGCAAGCGCTGGTACCTGATCATGAACGGCCTCGTGGCGCTCTGGCTCGTCGCGGCGGCCGTCGTGGTGGTCGTGCACCGCTTCGTGCCGAACGGCGGCTGGCTCATGGTGCACCTGCTGCTGCTCGGGGCGGTGAGCACGGCCATCCTGGTCTGGAGCCAGCACTTCGCCGACACGCTGCTGCGCCGGCCGGCTCCCGGAGGGCGGGCGTTCCACGGCATCCGGCTGCTCGGGCACACGGTGGGCGCCGGGCTCGTCGTGGCGGGCATGGTCACCGGGCTGTGGCCGCTCGTGCTCGCCGGCGGCGTCGTCGTCGCCGTGGTCGCGATCGCCCATGCCGTCACGCTCTTCCTGCAGTCGCGCGGCGCGCTGCCGGCGAGGTTCGGCCCCCTCGTGCGGTATTACATCGCGGCCGGGCTCGCGCTCGTGATCGGCGTCGGGATCGGGGTCGTCATGGCGCGTGCGACCCTCCCGGCGGGGCTGCACGATCGCCTCTACCCTGCCCACCTCGCCTTCAACCTGCTCGGCTGGGTCGGGCTCACGGTCGTCGGCACGGTCATCCTGCTCTGGCCGACCGTGCTGCACACGCGGGTCTCGGATGCCGTGGACGCGACCGCCCGCCGCGCGCTCTGGCTCTGCGTGGGCGGCCTCGTCGTGGTCGGCGGGGCGAGCCTGCTCGACCTGCGGCCGCTCTTCGCGCTCGGCATCCTCGTCTACCTCGCGGGTGTCGGCTTCGTCGCGGTCGAGGGCGTGCGGCAGGCCCGGCGCTCCGCCCAGTGGACCTTCGCGAGCTGGAGCATCGCCGCCGCCTTCGCCTGGTTCGTCTTCTGCACGATCGCGTTCGGCGTCGTGGTCGTCGAGGCTCCCGGCTGGCCGGATGCCGCGGCGGGCCTGGGCTGGCTCGTCGGGCCGTTCGCGGCGGGCTTCGCCGCGCAGGTTCTGCTCGGCGGGCTCAGCTACCTGCTCCCGGTCGTGCTCGGCGGCGGCCCGGAGGCGAGCCGCCGCTCGGCCCGCGAGCTGAACCGCGCCGCACTCTACCGCGTCTCCGTCGTCAATCTCGGGATCGTCCTCTACCTGCTGCCGGTGCCGAGCTTCGTGAAGGTCGTCGACTCGTTCCTGGTCTTCGTGGTGCTCCTCGTGTTCCTTGTGCTCGCGGTGCGGGCGGTTCTGGTATCGCGAAAGACCGTCTCGGCTGAGGCGTCCGTTCCGGCGGTGCCGGCATCCGGATCCGCCGGCGGTGTCGAGTCGGCCTCCGCCCCGGCCGAATCCGTTCCCACCTCGACCCGGGGCGGCGGTGCGCTCGCCGCCGCGGTCGCGACCGTTGTCATCGCGCTGACCGTGGGCATCGCCCTCGACCCGGTCGCGGCAGGCCTTCAGTCGACGCCGCCCGCGGCATCCGTGACCCCGACGGGGCACACGACGACGGTCGAGGTGAGCATGAAGAACATGCGCTTCAGCCCGGATGTCGTCGAGGTGCCCGCGGGCGACGAGCTCGTCATCCGGCTCACCAACGAGGACGACCAGGTGCACGACCTCGTGCTTGCGAACGGGGCGTCGTCGGGCCTCCTGAACCCCCGGGCGACGACCGAGGTCAAGGTCGGCGTCGTCGGCTCGGACCTCGACGGCTGGTGCTCGATCGCCGGGCACCGGCTGCTCGGCATGGTCATGACGGTCACGGCGATCGGCGGGCCGGCATCGTCGCCGGCGACGGCCCCGACGACAGACCCGACGACCGGCGCAGCGAACGGTCACGATCACGGCGTCGCCGGGGGCCTGTCGGCCGCGGGCGACCTCGACCTCATGAAGGAGCCGCCCGCGAGCTTCCTGGCGCGCGACCCCGTGCTGCCGCCCGCGGCATCCGGAACCACCCGCGAGTACACCTTCACGGTGCGCGAGGGGATGCGCGAGGTCGCGCCGGGCGTGAAGCAGACGCTGTGGACCTACGATGGCACCGCGCCCGGCCCGACCCTGCGCGGCAAGGTCGGTGACACCTTCGTCATCACGCTCGTCAACGACGGCACGATCGGGCACTCGATCGACTTCCACGCCGGCTCGCTCGCGCCCAATGAGCCCATGCGCACCATCCAGCCGGGGGAGCGGCTCACCTACACCTTCACGGCGACGCGGTCCGGCATCTGGCTGTACCACTGCTCCACGATGCCCATGTCGCTGCACATCGCGAACGGGATGTTCGGCGCGGTCGTCATCGACCCGCCGGGGCTCGCGCCGGTCGACCGGGAGTTCGTGCTCGTGCAGTCGGAGTACTACCTGGGGCCGCAGGGCGGCATCGCGGATGTCGTCCGCATCGCCACCCAGAACCCGGACCTCGTCGTCTTCAACGGCTACGCGAACCAGTACCGCGACCGCCCGATCGAGGTGCGCGCCGGTGAGCGGGTGCGGATATGGGTCCTGGATGCCGGCCCGAACCGGCCGAGCTCGTTCCATGTCGTGGGCGGCCAGTTCGACACCGTGTACGCCGAGGGCGACTACCTTCTGCGGGACGGCGGCAGCACGGGTACCGGCGGTTCGCAGACGCTCGCTCTCCAGCCGGCGCAGGGCGGGTTCGTCGAGCTCGTCTTTCCCGAGGCGGGAGACTACCCCTTCGTCACGCACGCGATGTCGGATGCCGAGAAGGGCGCGACGGGCGTGTTCCACGTCATCGCTCGCTGAGGCGCGCTTCGGCTCCACTCCTCCACAGGCTCCTGGTCGATGACTTATCCCAAGATCGGCCCTGACCTCTTCCAACCTATTTTCGATTCTGGGAGAATAGTCGCATGACGACTTCCGCAGCTATCTTCACCTCCGCGCTCGACGCGGTGGACGCTGCGGTGGACGCTGTGCCGACTTCGCTTCCCGTCGTGAAGGGGCTCGACGACGAGTCTCTTCTGGCGATGCAGCGACGCATCGCGGCCTCCCGCCGGGCGCTCGACGCCTGCGCATCCCTCGTGGCGGGCGAGGTCGCGTTCCGGTCCCGTCCTGATCTGGGCTACCAGGGGCTCGCGCAGAAGAACGGGTTCTCCTCCCCGCAGAAGCTCGTGCAGAGCGCGACCGGCTCCACGGGGCGGGACGCCTCGACGCTCGTCATGGTCGGCGCCATGGTGCACGAGGCCAGGGCCGCCGAGCTCGCGGACCCGGCCACGGGAGAGCTCCCGGTCGAGTACCGCGTCGCGGAGCCCTGGCTCGCCGCCGTCGGCGCGGCAGTGGCTGCGGGAGCCCTCTCGGTCGATGCCGCCAAGGCGATCAGATCAGGACTCGGTGAACCCTCCGTGGATGAGACGGGCGTCGGGGTGAGCGCCGAGGACCTCGCCGGTGTTGCCGCGAGGCTGCTCTCCGAGGCGGCGCAGGCGAACGCGGACACGCTCTTCAAACTCGCGCGGCAACTCCGTGACGAACTGGATGCCTCCGGGATCGCCACCCGGGAGAGACTGGCCTATGAGCAGCGATCCTTCCGGCGGAGCCTGCGGCCGGGCGGGCTCCCCCGCTTCACGATCGACCCGGACATCGAGACCGCCGCCTACCTCGACGACCTCTACGACAAGCTCACCTCGCCCCGGCGCAATGGTCCGCGCTTCGTCGACCCGGACGACAAGGCCTGGGCGCAGAGCATCCTCGACGACACCCGCACGACGGAGCAGTACCTGCACGACGCCTTCGCGGAGCTGATCCGCCTCGGCGTCGCGCTCGACCAGGACAGCACACCGGAACGCACCAGCGTCGTCGGCTCACGCAAGCCCGCCGTGCGGGTGCTCGTGACCGAGAGGGCATTGTCCACTGGGGTCGGGGCCGGCCGCATCGAGGGAAGCGACCTGCCCGTCTCGATCGACACCGTCAACCGGATCATGTGCGAGGCGGGCATCCTGCCGATCCGATTCTCCGAGACGGATGACGTGGTCGCCCTGGGACGAGAGGAACGACTCTTCACCGGCCGTCAGAAGATCGCGCTCGCCGCCCGCGACGGCGGCTGCGTGTGGCCGGACTGCGACCGGCCGCCGCGTTGGACCGAGGCCCACCACATCAACCAGTGGGCGCG
>JBIQHP010000119.1:0-5369 GCA_044508495.1 Clavibacter sp. | reverse complement strand
CCCCGGCGAGTGATGCCGATTCGGACGAGAGCGGGCGCCTCGGCGGGGCCGCTCGTCCGAATCGGCATCACTCGATACCGGCCGATCTCCCGGGTCGCGGTCTCCCGGGTCGCGTAGTGTTCTTCTCGTGGAAGACCTGACCCTCCTTCGCGACCGCGTCCTCGCCCCTCGTGAGCTCCCGGTCCCGGCCTCGAGTCCGGACCTGGTCTGGCGACCGGCGACGGAGGCCGACGTCGACGCCGTGCTCGAGTGCGCGAGGGCTATGGACTCCGTCGATCATCCGCACTTCGTGACCACTCGGGAGGAGATCGAGGAGGACCTCGGCCACTCCTACGTCTCCCTCGAGCGGGACTCCCTGCTCGCGGTCGATCCCGACGGCCTCGTGCTCGCCTACGGCCTGGCCGTCCTCGGCCCCGGCCAGGAGACCCTCGTGCGCTCGATCCTCCAGGGCGGCGTCCGGCCATCGGCCCGGGGGAGGGGGATCGGCAGGATGCTCCTGGCCTGGCAGGAGGCCCGCGCCCTGCAGCAGTTCGCGGCATCCGACAAGACCCTCCCGGGCTGGATGATCGTCTGGACCGACGAGCGGGCCACCGCCACCGTGCGCCTGGCCGAGCACGCAGGCTTCCGCATCGCGCGGTACTTCCTCGAGCTGCGCCGGGACCTCTCCGAGCCGGTTCTGCCACGACCCCTCGAGGGATACGAGATCGTCCCGTTCGACGCGAGCCGGTCGGACGCCGTGCGGCTCGCCCGCAACGACGCGTTCCGGGATCATTGGGGGAGCCAGCCGACGACCGAGGAGAACTGGAGCGACATGGTCGGCCGCTCGGTCTTCCGCCCCGATCTCTCCTTCCTCGCGATCGCACCCGACGGGGAGGTGGGCGGCTTCGTGCTCAGCGAGGTCAACGAGGAGGACTTCGAGCCGCAGGGCTTCAGCTCCGCCTACATCGATCTCGTGGGGGTTCCGCGCGCCCACCGCAAGCGGGGCGTCGCCCCCGCGCTGCTCACCCACGCCCTCGAGGCCATCGCCGCCGCCGGGCTCGAGAAGGCCGTGCTCGACGTCGACGCCGAGAGCCCGACCGGCGCGCTCGGCCTCTACACCGGAGTCGGCTTCACCGAGGAGAACCGCAGCCTCCAGCTCAACAAGGAGTTCTAGCCCCGCCGGATCAGGACGGATGCGGCGCGAGGCCGTACTCGTTGGCGGAGAGCACCGGGGGGAGCTCCGCCAGGCGCTGGAGGGCATCCCGCACGGTCGCCGCGTAGATCTTCCCGCCCGTCTCGCCCGGGTGGATGCGGTCCCGGGCGAGCAGGGTCAGACTCCCGGCGATCGCGTCCCGCCAGTTGGCGACCTCGACGTTGCGGTACTGCTGCGCGAAGACGAAGAGCGTCGCATTGACGCCGGGCGTCCATCCGCGGGGCGCCTGCACGCTCACCAGGATGAGCTGGTGCTTCGGGCCGAGGATCTGGCGCACCTGCTCGAGCGAGGCGACGTCGATGGGGCCGTTCGTCCCGAGCCCGAGCAGCAGGGTCGGCCGGAGCGCTCCGCTGTCCTTGAAGGCCTGGACGAGCGCCGGCGCCGCCGAGAGCTGGCGGGACACGGCCGCGTCGATCGCGATCCCCGGGAAGGCGAGCTGGAGCTGGGGTGCGGAGGCGAGCATGACGGAGTCGCCGATCGCGAGGATCTGGTCGCCCTCGGGAAGCTCGGCGGGAGAAGACGCCTCCGCCTCCGGGAGGGAGCCGAGTGTCGGAACGGGGGGCGGGGCGATCGCGGCCTGGCCCGCCTCGATGATGGCCTGGGCATCCGTCTCCCCGGGGTCGGAGACGACCGCCCCCACGGATGCCACGCCTGCCGCCGCCACGAGGCACACCGCCGCGAGGCCCGCGGCGAGTCTGGGGAGCGAGTCCCACCATCCGCTGAACCAGGCCAGGAAGGTGGCCCGGAAGCCGTTCCTCCTGATCGGCTGCTCGACGAACCGGTAGGAGAGCGTCGCCGCGACGAGGGTGACGGCGAAGGCGATGCCGCCGAGCTCCCAGCTCGCCACGCCCTCCGCCGCGAGGCCCGGGAGCAGCGCGGCGACGAGCACGAAGGCCGGCCAGTGCCACAGGTAGAGGCCGTAGGAGCGCTCGCCGATCCAGCGCAGGGGCTGCGTGTCGAGCCCGCGGCCGAGGAGCGAGCCCGGCACGACGGATCCGGCGATCGCGAGCGCCGTGAGGGCGGACACGAGCACGAGCCCTCCGCGGTAGGCGAAGGGCTCGTCGGCGGGCATGAGCGCGGCGAGGGCGAGGAGGCCGCCGACCGCCGCGAGCCCGAGCGAGGGGAGCAGGGTGCGCAGCCAGCGCGGCCAGTCCAGGGGCTGTGCGGGCCAGGACCGCCCGGCGAGCGCGAGGACGGCTCCGATCGCGAGCCCGAAGCTATGGGTGTCCGTGCCGTAGTAGACACGGGTCGCGTCGCCTCCCGGCAGGTAGAGGAGCGCCATGAGCACGGCGGAGCCCGCGGCGAGGGCGACCACGATCCCGATGCGGATCGAACGCAGGGGCACGAGCAGGAGCGCGAGGAGCACGAGCGGCCACAGGAGGTAGAACTGCTCCTCGACGGCGAGCGACCAGAGGTTGCGGAACAGCTCCGGATTCGACTCGGTGAAGTAGCTGTGCTCGCCGGCGATCGAGAGCCAGTTGCTGCTGAACGTCGCGGCGCCCAGCACCTGACGCCCGAGGTCGACGAGCACGTTGCCGCCGGCGAGGAGGGCGGCGGAGCAGCAGACCAGCAGGAGCGCTCCGAGGGCCGGGAGGAGCCGCCGTGCGCGCCTCCGCCAGAAGTCGGGGAGTCGGATCCTGCCGGAGGCGTCGTGCTCGCGCAGGAGGAGCGCCGTGATGATGAAGCCGCTGATGACGAAGAACAGGTCGACGCCGAGGTAGCCGCCGGGGAGCAGCCCCGGCGTGAGGTGGAAGACGATGACCGTGAGCACCGCGATCGCGCGCAGCCCGTCGAGTCCGGCGTAGCGAGCGGGGCTCGCCGGCGCGGCGGCAGGGATGGTCGTCTTCGGCATCGCCTCAAGCGTCTCCCGTACCGGTCGTTCCGGTCAATCCGGCGCCCCGCCTCCGGCCGGATCGGGCCTCTCGGACTGCGGATTAGACTCGGCCTGTGACGGCGGAAGCGGACGGGGTCGGAGTGCCGGAGGAGACGGCGCCGAGCGAGACGGCCGCGAGCGAGACGACGTCCCCCGGCCCCACGCGTGTCCGGCTCGACATCGCCTACGACGGCACGGACTTCCGGGGCTGGACCCGGCAGCCCGGTCTTCGGACGGTGCAGGGCGAGCTCGAGTCCGCGCTCGCGACCGTCTTCTCGAGGGATGGCGCACCGCCGACCCTCACGGTCGCCGGACGCACGGATGCCGGGGTGCACGCGCGGGGACAGGTCGCCCATCTCGACCTCAGCCCCGCACAGCTCTCCGGGTTCCGCCGCGCCCGCAACGGCGGGAGCATCGGCGCGCTCGCACGGAGGCTCAACGGGATCGCGGGCCTCGACGCCGACGTCGTCGTGAGGGCGTCGAGCCTCGCGCCCGCGGGCTTCGACGCCCGCTTCTCCGCGATCTGGCGCCGCTACGAGTACCGCGTGGCCGACGCCGGCGTCCCGCGCGACCCCCTCGCCCGCCGCGGGACGCTCTGGTATCCGCGCGACCTCGATGAGTCGCTCATGGCCGCCGCGGCCGACTCCCTGCTCGGGCTCCACGACTGGACCTCCTTCTGCAAGGCGAGAGACGGCTCGACGAGCATCCGGACGCTCCAGGAGTTCGGCTGGTCGAGGGAGCCCGACGGCACGCTCGTCGCGCGCGTGCGGGCGGACGCCTTCTGCCACAGCATGGTGCGCGCTCTCGTCGGAGCGACGATCGCCGTCGGGGAGGGCAGGCTCAGCCGGGAGCGGCTCCTCGGCATCCGGGACGAGCGGGAGCGCACGAGCGAGTTCAAGGTCGTCCCGGCCAAGGGG
This sequence comes from Clavibacter sp., assembly GCA_044508495.1. Taxonomy (GTDB): domain Bacteria; phylum Actinomycetota; class Actinomycetes; order Actinomycetales; family Microbacteriaceae; genus Terrimesophilobacter. The sequence continues at coordinate 1,387 of JBIQHP010000119.1, read as the reverse complement.
CTGACCCTCGTGGAGGTCGGCTACCCGGACGACGCGGAGCTCGCGGCCCGCGCCGAGCAGACGCGTGCGAGGCGGGAGCCGATCGCGGCCGAGGGCTGACTCGTCTTTGACCGTCCATGCCGGATGGGGTAGCATTGCTCCTTGGCGTGCGCCCCTGTGCGGCGCCCGAAGATGAGCCCTCCACCGGATCCGTTACGAGCGCGCCTGCGCGGGTAACCTCCACGGAGCGGGATTCACGAACACCTCCCTTCGATCAGAGAGCAGTAGCGCATCATGCGTACGTACACCCCGAAACCTCACGAGGTCACCCGCGAGTGGCTCGTCATCGACGCGACGGATGTCGTGCTCGGCCGCCTGGCCAGCCACGTCGCCGTCCTCCTCCGCGGCAAGCACAAGCCGACCTTCGCCCCTCACGTCGACACGGGTGACTTCGTCATCGTCATCAACGCCGACAAGGTCGCCCTGACCGGCGCGAAGCTCGATCAGAAGAGGGCCTACACCCACTCCGGCTACCCGGGCGGCCTCACGGCGACCAGCTACGCCCAGCTGCTCGCGAAGCATCCGGCCCGCGCGGTCGAGAAGGCCGTCCGCGGGATGCTCCCGAAGAACTCGATCGGCCGCGCCCAGCTGGGCAAGCTCAAGGTCTACGCCGGCGCCGAGCACCCCCACGCTGCGCAGCAGCCCAAGCCCTACTCCCTGACCCAGGTCGCGCAGTAGCGCCGGCTGACGAACTAAGGACCTTTCCATGGCGAAGATTTCAGACTCCATCGACACCCCCTCCGACGACGCTCCCGTCGCCGCGAGCACGGACACGAGCGCAGAGGCTCAGGACACCGAGGCGGCCGAGGCTCCAGAGAGCTACACGACCGAGACGCCCGCGGAGGCCGCCCCCCGGGCGCCCCGCGCGGTGCTCAACGTCCCCGGCGCCGCCGTCGGACGCCGCAAGCAGGCCATCGCCCGCGTGCGCCTCGTCCCCGGGACGGGCACCATCACGGTCAACGGCCGCGAGCTCGCGAACTACTTCCCGAACAAGCTGCACCAGCAGCTCATCAACGACCCCTTCAAGGTGCTCGACCTCGTGGGCAGCTACGACGTCGTCGCCCGGATCACCGGTGGCGGCCCCTCCGGCCAGGCCGGCGCGCTCCGCCTCGGCATCGCGCGCGCCCTCAACGAGATCGACCGGGAGAACAACCGGCCCGAGCTCAAGAAGGCCGGCTTCCTCAGCCGCGACGCCCGCGTGATCGAGCGCAAGAAGGCCGGTCTCAAGAAGGCCCGCAAGGCCCCGCAGTTCTCGAAGCGCTGATCCTCACCGGCGCCACGCGGTCATGCCCCGGCTGTTCGGAACGGATGGAGTCCGGGGTCTCGCCAACGAGACCCTCACGGTAGA
>JBIQHP010000006.1:22587-43051 GCA_044508495.1 Clavibacter sp. | reverse complement strand
GAGACGACCGAGTTGGTCGTTCCGAGGTCGATTCCTACTGCTCGAGCCATGCGCTCTTTTCTCCTTATTAATAGCGACGAAGTCGAATGGGGGGACTTGAGTCCCGACTACTCAAGTTTTATGGCTGCGAGTACCCTTGTCAAGTTCACAGACTGAAAGTTGAGTGTGAGTGACTCAAGTAAATTGACCCCACGACATCGCCGCCGACCACTAGCCTGACTCCATGACGAATGAGACTCACGACAACGATGTCGCAGCGACCACCTCCAAGAAGGTCCCGGTCGTCGCCAACACCGGCGCCATCGCCGCGGTCGGCCTCGACCTCCAGGAGGGCAAGGTCATCCCGCGCAAGCAGGTCTTCTCCTGGGCCCTCTGGGACTGGGCGACGCAGCCGTTCAACTCGGTCATCCTGACCTTCGTCTTCACGGCGCTCTACCTCACGACCGACACCTTCCTCGACCCGGCGATCGCGGCCCTCGACGACGCCGACCCGCTCAAGGAGCGCGGGCTCGCCGACCTCGCGAGCGGGCTCGGGCTGGCCCTGACGATCGCCGGCCTCGCGATCGCTCTGCTCGCCCCCGTTCTTGCCCAGCGGGCCGATGCCGCCGGTCGCCGGAAGTTCTGGCTCCTCGTCTATACGGCCGGGCTCACGCTCGCCACCGCACTCCTCTTCTTCGTCGAGGGCCTTCCGGCCTACTTCGTGCTGGGCGTCTCGCTCATCGCCGTCGGCAGCGTGTTCAGCGAGCTCGCGGGCGTCAACTACAACGCCATGCTCGTGCAGGTCTCCACACCGAAGACCGTCGGCAAGGTCAGCGGCCTCGGCTGGGGCATGGGCTACATCGGCGGGATCATCGCCCTCGTCATCGTCATCGTCGCGTACTCGGCGGACTGGTTCGGCCTCCCTCAGGAGAACGGACTCCCGTTCCGCATCGTCGCCCTCGGCTGCGCGATCTGGACCATCGTCTTCATCATCCCGTTCATCCTCAACGTCCCGGAACTGGAGGAGCGGCAGGGAGTCCAGAAGGCGAACATCTTCCAGAGCTACGTCATTCTCGGCAAGGACATCGCGCGACTGTTCCGCGAGTCCCGCCAGACCTTCTGGTTCCTCCTCGCGAGCGCGATCTACCGGGACGGCCTCGCCGGCGTGTTCGCCTTCGGCGCGGTCATCGCCTCGGTGGCGTTCGGATTCGGGTTCCTCGAAGTCGTCGCCTTCGGGATCGCGGCGAACCTCGTCGCCGGGATCAGCACGATCATCGCCGGCCGCTTCGACGACGCGTTCGGACCGCGGGCCGTCATCCTGTGGTCGCTTGCCGGCCTCGTGGTGTCCGGGCTCGCGGTGTTCTTCCTGCACGATGGCGGCAAGACGGTGTTCTGGGTCGGCGGTCTGCTGCTCTGCCTCTTCGTCGGGCCGGCGCAGGCGGCGAGCCGCTCCCTCCTCGCCCGGGTCACACCGGCCGGCAAGGAGGGCGAGGTGTTCGGCCTCTACGCGACGACGGGGCGCGCGGCGAGCTTCCTCTCCTCATCGCTGTGGACCGTCTTCATCGTGGCCTTCGGTGCGACCTACTGGGGCATCCTCGGGATCGTGCTCGTGCTCGTGCTCGGCCTTGTCCTCATGCTCTTCGTGAAGGCCGGCGGCCGCCCGGTCCGCTCAGGGGTTTGAGCTCACGAGCGGGTTGACGGCATTGAGCCAGGGGAAGTAGCCGAAGTCGCGGTCCGCGGTGAGGAGTTCGCGCACCCCGTGGTCGCGACAGATCGCGGCGACGCGCGCGTCGTGCACCTTCGCCCCGGTCACACCACTCTCCACGAGGATCCGTGCGAGCGTACGGAAGTGCAACGCGCTCTCGTCGAGAACGAACCCGCCATAGTCTTTCTGCAGCGTGTCGAGGAAGTCGAGGGCTTCCGACATCGTGGCCGGACGGGACAGGTACTGCCGGCGCGTGACCGTTGCGAGGAACTCATGGAGGCAGGGTGACGGGATGCCCCAGGCCTCACCCTCCGAGACGAGCCTCGTGAGCGCCAGCCTCGCCGCGGCGTGCTGCTCGAAGTCGGCGTGGAAGGCATAGACGAGAACATTCGTGTCGACCGCCTTCATGAGCGCTCATTGACGTCGTCCCACCACGTCGCAGGGTTCACGAGGACTGACCCGGTCCCATCGCCGACGACGGGGAGCCGCACCTTGCCTGGATCGTGTCGCCGGAGTGCGGAGCGAAGGTATTCGTAACCGGACTTCTCGATGAGCAGCTTGAGTGTGAGGTTCTCCTCCACCGCACGCGCCTTGAGTCGCTGGAACAAGTCGTCGGGCAGGTCGATCGTCGTCCTCATGTCCATCACTCTATCTAGTCTTGCATCTTTATGAACGATGAAATGCATATTTATGCAGCACTGGGCATCGGACTTTCCGGGTACGGCTTCGCTTGAACGAAAACGAAAAGGGGGCAGACTGGCGACATGACTACTACCGCCGAGAAGGCCGAACTGCTCCGCTCGCTCCATGTTCCGGGCGATCCGCTCATCGTCGTCAACGTGTGGGACGCCGTGACGGCGAGGATCGTGGCCGCGGCGCCCGGAGTCAAGGCGCTGGCCACCGCGAGCCACTCCATCTCCTTCGCCCACGGTGTTCCGGATGGCGAGGGCCTCACCGTCGACCAGGCGCTCGCCGCCGCCAGGCTCGTGATCGAGGCGACCGACCTGCCGGTCTCGGTCGACTTCGAGAAGGGCTACTCGCCGGACGGCACCGGCCTGGAGGAGAACATCGCGCGGCTCATCGAGGTCGGCGCATCCGGCCTCAACATCGAGGACAGCGTCGGTGCGCCCAAGGCGCCGCAGTTCCCCGTGGAGGTCGCGGCCACGCGGGTCGCCGCGGTGCGGTCGGCGGCGGAGAGGGCCGGCGTTCCCCTCGTGATCAACGCCCGGGTGGACACGCTCGCCGGTGGCGGGGAGTGGGACGAGGCGATGGTCCGCGCCAACGCCTACCTCGCCGCAGGGGCCGACGTGATCTTCATGCTGGGACTCGGCACCGAGGACAAGGTGAAGCGGGCACTGGACGAGATCGACGGCAAGGTGTCGGTCATCTCGAACCCGTCATCCGTGCCGCTGGCTCGCCTGGCGGAGCTCGGCGTGTGCCGGGTCAGCTTCGGCCCGGGCCCCCTGGGCCTCACACTCGCGCACCTGCAGGCGGCCGCCGCGCAGCTCACGGCCCTCGGCGACTATCCGCCGGAGCTCGGCTTCGCCTACTAGCGCCGACGGCGGACGGGCACTAGCCACGCGGCGATGGGTATGCCTACAGTCGTTGCATGGCAACCGCGATGCCGCTCGGCTACTGGCTCAAGCTCGTCGACCAGCTCATCGACAAGCAGTTCGCAGCGACCCTCGACGAGCACGGGGTCACACGCCGCCAGTGGCAGCTGCTCAACGTTCTCGCCCAGGCACCGTCGAGCCTCGAGCAGCTGGATGCCGCGGTCGCGCCGTTCCTCAACCCCGACGGGGATGAGACCTCCGAGGAGCACCTCGCCGAACTCGTGGAGAGCGCCTGGGTCGTCCGGTCCGAGGCCCAGTACGCGCTCACCGAGCAGGGCCAGTCGGCCTTCACGAGGCTCGCGGAGGTCGTCGCCGGCAACCGCGATCAGCTCACGGCGGGAGTCAGCGAGGATCAGTACGAGCTGACCGTCGCCGTGCTCGAGCACATGGCCAGGAATCTGGGCTGGAGCGACTGACCGGCATTCCCGGGTATCGTGCAAGCATGACCACCGCGCCCGAGCTCGTCGTCCTCGTCGACGAGAGCGGCGCCCCCACCGGCTCGGTCGAGAAGTTCGCGGTCCACACGACCGACACCCCTCTGCACCTCGCCTTCTCCTGCCACGTCTACGACGGGGCCGGGCGGGTTATCGTCACCCGCCGAGCTCTCGGCAAGCTCACCTGGCCGGGGGTATGGACGAACTCCTTCTGCGGGCATCCGGCACCGGGCGAGACGATGGAGGATGCCCTCTCCCGGCGCGCGTCGCTCGAGCTCGGCATCGCGATCTCGCGCATCGAACCGCTGCTCCCGAACTTCCGGTACCGCGCCGTCGACGCGAGCGGCATCGTCGAGAACGAGATCTGCCCGGTCTTCCGCGCGGTCACGACGGATACGGTGGCCGCCAACCCGGATGAGGTGGCCGAGTGGGCGTGGGTCGATCCACCGGCGCTCGTTGCCGCGGTGTCGGCAGCGCCCTGGGCCTTCAGTCCCTGGATCGCGCTGCAGCTGGCCGAGCTCGCCGGCCGGTCCGGTTAGTCCCGCGGCCAGGCCTCGACGAATCGGGCGAGGAGCCGGGCGAAGGTCTCGATCTCCTTCTCGGTGAAGCCGGAGACCGCCTGGGTCACGGCGAAGCGGCGGTTCTCGTGAGCGGCCTGCAGCATCCGCCGTCCGGTGCCGCTCAGCTCGATGACGCTGCGGCGCCCGTCGACGGGGTCGGGGGTCCGTCGCACGAAGCCGTGCTCGACCGACTCGTTGACCAGCCTGCTCGCCCGCGGCTGGTCGACGCCGATCGCGTCGGCGATGTCGGAGACGCTCAGGCCGTCGCCCGCGGCAAGCGCGTCGAGCATCCGGAATCGCGCCGCGCCGCCGAGCGAGCCGTCGCGATGCCCTCCGCGGTGACCGGAAACAGGACCTCGCCGTTGCAGCCTCCTGCGCTGCTGATCGCGGCGCATCGTGACGAGCGCGCTCTCGATCGTGGAAATCGGGTCTTGACTTCTGCCACTCATATATGTAATCTTACATTTAGTTGTTATATGACATGCAACTTTCACAGAAAGGTGGCTCGAATGAATACGACCACACACAACAAACCGCTCGGCTTCTGGCTTGCCGCCGTCGAGCACCGTACCCACGACGCCATGCGGACGGCCTTCGCCGACCAGGGCGTCTCGCGCCGCGAATGGCGCCTCCTCAACGTCATCGCCCAGGCGCCCGTCACGATCGACGAGCTCAAAGCAGCCCTGCCCCCGCGTGGACGCGGCAAGGGGCAGGGTCTGCGCCCTCGCCGGCGAGGAGACGAACCGGCGGACCACAGCGAGAGTGCCGGGCGCCGCGAGCGACCGATCCGGCGCTCGACCGCCGAGGTTCTGGAAGCACTCGTCGAACGCGGCTGGCTGACCGCGGAGGGCGGAACATTCGCGATCACCGACGAGGGCTCGCGGATGACCGCGGAGCTCGGTGAGCGCGTCGCCTCCGTGCGCCGTTCGGTCGGCGCCGGCATCTCGGATGCCGACTACGCGACCACGATCGCCACGCTCGAGGCGATGGCCCGCAACCTCGGCTGGGACGAGAACGCCCCGCGACCCGAGCGCCGGCGTCGTCCCGGATTCCGTCGCGACTGACGACATCCGTCACCGCAGTGCCCCGCCTCGGCGGGGCACTGCCTATTTAACGAGGAAGGGTGGTTCAGCGTCCGGTCGGAGTCCGGTGGAAGTTCTGAAACGACCGGCTCGCCGTCGGCCCGCGCTGCCCCTGGTAACGCGAGCTGTACTCGCTCGAGCCATAGGGCTTCTCGGCCGGCGACGACAGGCGGAAGAAGCACAGCTGCCCGATCTTCATGCCGGGCCACAGCTTGATCGGCAGCGTCGCAACGTTGCTGAGCTCGAGCGTCACGTGTCCGGTGAAACCCGGATCGATGAAACCCGCGGTCGAGTGGGTGAGCAGGCCCAGCCGCCCCAGGGAGCTCTTGCCCTCGAGCCGCGCGGCCACGTCATCCGGAAGCGTCACGAGCTCGAAGGTCGAGCCGAGCACGAACTCACCGGGGTGCAGGATGAACGGCGCCTCGTCCGGCGACTCGACGAGGTGAGTGAGCTCCGGCTGGTCCTCGGCCGGGTCGATGAAAGGATACTTGTGGTTGTCGAACAGCCGGAAGAACCGGTCGAGGCGCACGTCGATGCTCGAGGGCTGGATCATCGAGAGGTCGAGGGGGTCGAGTCCGACCCGTCCTGCGTCGAGCTCGGCCTTGATGTCACGGTCGGAGAGCAGCATCCTCACATCGTACTGAGCGGTTCCGCCGGCGTGCACCGGTCCCTTGCGCCCGGGCTTGCTAGTATTGCTGCCAGCCCCGGATGCCGTGGGCACGCGAGTGTAGTTCAATGGCAGAACTCCAGCTTCCCAAGCTGGTAGCGCGGGTTCGATTCCCGTCACTCGCTCCAGACAGCTTTTGCAACGGCAACCCTCGGCGGCGGCCGGTTGCTGCATATGCCCTCCCAGGGTTGGATGTCTCCCACGAAGGTTCTGGCGGTCCGCGACGGCAGGTACAGTGCACGGTGTCCGGCCAGCGGCTCTCCTGCCACCACCTGACGTAGTCAGGAATCGCGAGCGAGTTCGAGTCCGACGTGACCGGATCGGATTCTAGGTGAGGATCGCTTCCCTGGCCTCAGACCACTGCTGCAACATCCGCTCGATCTCTCTCCGCTGCTCGTCTTTCAGAGTATGGCTCGGGGGACGTATGGTCCGATCGCAGAGGCCCAGCTGGCAGAGCGCCTCTTTCACGACACTCACGTTGTCAGCCGAGTTGTCGACCGCCCGCATCCGCTCGAATGGAGCGATCAGGTCGAGGAGTGGCTCGGTCGCGGCGAAATCCCGTGCGCGAAGTGCGTCCCGCAGTTTGAGGGTGAGCTGTGGGTAGACGTTCACGAGGCCCGAGGTGAAACCGTCAGCCCCATGGGAGGCATAGGAGATGGCCGACTCCTCCGCGAGCCCGGCAAGCCAGGCGAAGCGATCCGGTCCGGCGATCCTCCTGGCCGAGGCGAACGCGACAGGGTTGGTCAGCGAGAACTTGACCCCAATCACATTGGGGCAGCGATCCGCGAGCCTGCGCAGCAGCTCGCCATCGGTGTAGGTGTTCTTGACGTAGAGCACGAAGCCCATCTCGGGAAGGGAGCCGGCGATCTGGGCGTGATAGTCCAACCAGCCCTCTCTCGACACATGCGGGTGAACCGGCTGATGGATCATCGCCATCCCGATGCCTTGGTCCTGCGCGTAGGCGGCCTCCTCCACCGCGGTCTTCACATCGAGACCTATGCCGACGACCAGCTCCGTCTCCGTCCCGACGGCCTCGTACGAAGACCTGATGAGGAGACGCCGCTCCTCGGGGCTCAGAGCGTAGAATTCGCTCGTGTTGCCATTCGGTGTGATCACCCGCACGCTGTGGTCGACGAGTCTCCGCAAGAGCGACTGAAATGTCGCCACATCGATCCGGTCGTCCCGATAGGGGGTCACCGGAATCGCCACGACATCTTTGAGCGCGTCCCGCCGCCGCGAGAACTTCATCTGGTTCCTTCCATCTGGTCCACTATCCGCACGCCGAAGCCCTTGATGTGCTGTCGCAGCAGCCTGCCCGTCGTGGAGGCGTCCCCCGCGACAGCGCTGTCGAAGATCGCGCGATGCTCAGCGGCCTCGTTCTCCCACGTGGCGTCCTGCGATTGGGACCAGGCATTGACCGAGATGAGGGCGACCTGATCCCGCAACTCGTCGAGCGTCGAGATGAGGATCGAGTTGCTATGCCCTGAGTACAGGACGCGATGGAAGTTACGATTCGCCAGGCTCCGCGTGACGCGATCCTCGGCGTTTGTGCCCTTCTCGAGTGCGTCCTCCAGGGCAACCCTGTTGACGCCATTCTTGACCGTCCGCTCGGCGGCGACCGGCTCGAGCAGGTATCGGAGGTCGAAGATGTCCCCGACCATCTTCGCGTCGATGAGCCGTACCGCGGCTCCCCGATACTCACTGAACGTCACGAGCCCCTGCCCCACAAGAGCCTTGAGCGCTTCGCGCACGGGAGTCTTGGAAGTGCCGAACCTCTTGGCAAGATCGTTCTCGACCAAGGCGGAGCCGGCCGGGAGCGCACCCGACAGGATGGCCCGACGTAGCGCCTCGACGATCGCGCTGGTCCGAGACGGGGCGATCACGCTTTCCAGTTGCACATCGAAATCTGTCATGAGACCCTTTCAGCTTCGCTCGGGTCGACGGCGGCATGAGGCACCTCCGCGTCCGACCTCTCCACTCAGGCTCATCTAGTGAACCGCTATCGCGTCGATTTCGACAAGATACTCTTTGCTCGCGAGGGCGGAGACCTCGACGGTCGTGCGCGCGGGGTGCGATTCTGCAAAGAACTCGCGATACACCTCGTTCATCGCGGGCAGATCGCCGATCGACGTCAAGTACACGTTCGTCCTGACGACCCTGTCCAGCGTGAGACCTGCGGCACTCAGCACCCGCTGTAGATTCTCCAGAGTGACCCTCGTCTGACTCTCGATGGTGTCGCCCACTACGCGACCCTCGGCGTCCCTGCTCACCTGACCGGAGACGAAGACGAGGTCTCCGAAGGCGATCGCAGGAGACAAAGGAGCCGACGAGGCCGCGACGTCCCGGGGATGAATGGGTTCCAGACTCTTCATGCAATGACCCCGCTTTCCTTTGTTTGCGTATGATGTCTCGTATACTATCATGAACTCCGGCCATCCTGCGGCGGCGGCCGAGAAGCGCGGTTCAGCCACCCACGGCAAGAGCCTGCCGTACCGCGTCGCGGACGAGAACGACCTCCTCGTCGGCAAGGAGCTCGGGGGTCAGCCAGAAGCCTTTCTCTTCACCGTTGCGCATATCGGGAAGCACGGAAATCCTCGGATTCGCGCTCGAGAGGCTCTCCAGCACACCCTTGAGTCTGGCGCGCTCATCCACCTCGAGATGAAGGCGCGGGATAGCTTGCCCGGCGGAGTTGCACGACTCGACCGTGAGCGAGACCCCGCCGAGGTCGATGAACGCTTCGCGCCAGCCCTCCACCCTCCGCATCGACTCGGCATACAGAGCCTCGTGATCGAGGGAGACGAAGCGGGTGACTGCGGCTACGAGTCCCGCGATCTCCTCCTTGCCCGCCTTCATGGCGCGTGCCCATCGCTGATACGGTGCGCCGTTCTGCCGCGCGGCCTCGACGAGGCCGGCCGTACCGACCATGAGACCGGATGCCTGGGGCCCGTGCAGCGCCTTACCACCCGAGAAGACAGCGATATCGGCCCCAGCATCCCGGGTGAAGCGCCAGAGGTTGCTGACCGGCGGAAGCTGAGCGGCGGCGTCGACGATCACCGGGATCCCTCTGGCATGGGCGATGGCGACGACCTCGCTCAGCTCGAGGGCGACCGGCGGCAAGGAGCTGTTCCAGACGTAGAGGACGGCGGCGGTCTGATCTGAGATGGCGGCTTCGAGCTCCCAGGCGAAGGTCTGCTTCATGTCGCCGATCTGTCGGATCGTCGCACCGGCGAGCTGGACGGCGGGGTCGTAGGGAATTCGATGAGCCGCGTGCATGATGACCTCATGGGGACGCTCGGCATGGCCCGGGAACGCTCTAATCGCACGCGGATCCCCTCCCGTGCGTGCGCCCAGGATCGCCAGGACCAGCCCAGCGGCGCACCCGGCCGTCACATACGCCGCCTCGTTGTTCGTGAGTTCGGCCAAGCGCCTGCCGGCGGCGAGGTGAAGCTCGTACATGTCGACGAAGGAGCCGGCAGCGTCCTGCATGGCGTCGAGAACCTCACGGGGCATCAAGGAGCCTCCGAGGGCTGTGAGCGTGGTCGCAGCGTTGATGGTGGTGGCGACTCCCAGGTCGTCGTAGAAGCCCAAGCGGACGCTCCTTCGTGAAAGTGCCGACATCTCTCCGCGGGTCGAGCGTTGACGCTGCTCCACTCACTATCGTCATAATAGTATATGGTGCATGACACGCAATATGACTTCTTCCACGGCGCGCGCATCCCGGGCATGATCGACAACGGTGGTGAGAACACCGTCCTCGACAAGCTCGAGCGGGCGGTGAAGGCGAGTAGACGACGCGCCCTGAGCTGGCGGGACGGATGGGTCCCCGCGGCCTGGCATGATCGAGCGATCGAGGAGGTCGTCGCGTCGGGGACGAGGCTCTCAGAACTTCCGACTCCGCTCATGACACTCGACCAGGAGCTTCTCGACCGCAACATCGAGAGCATGCAGGCCTGGTGCGACGATCGGGAGGTGCTCCTGGCGCCACACGGGAAGACGACGATGTCGCCCTACCTCTGGCTCAAGCAGCTGAGGGCGGGGGCATGGGGGATCACGGTCGCGAACGAGAGCCAGCTCCGAGTGGCCCGACAGGCCGGCGTCCCGCGGATCATCCTCGCGAATCTGCTCCTCAGGTCGACGGGCTTGAACTGGCTGAGCGCGCAACTCGACGCCGACGAAAACTTTGACTTCTTCTGCTGGGTCGACTCGATCGAGAGCGTTCGCATCATGGACGCTGCTCTACGTAAGCTCGAGCCCCGGCGAAGGGTAGATGTCCTCGTGGAGGTCGGCGCCCCGCATGCACGAACCGGTGCTCGCGGCCCTGCTGCGGCCCTCGCGGTGGCGAATGAGGTAAAGAAGACCTCCACACTCGCCCTTGTTGGAACGGCCGGTTTCGAGGCGGCCATCACGGGAGGCGCGACCCCGCAGGATCTGGCCGACATCGACCGCTTTCTGCACGCCATGCTCGAGGTGCACGGGGGGTTGGCCAACCTCTACGACACCGCCGAGCCTATCGTCACCGCCGGAGGCAGCAAATTCTTCGACCGGGTCGTTGAGGTCCTGCGACCCGAGTCCGACGAGGGACGAGAGGGCGGCACCCGCCTGGTTCTCCGCTCGGGCGGGTACCTCGTGCATGACGACGGCCGCTATCGAGCCGTGTCTCCGGAGAACCGCAAGGCAGGCCCACCGCTGCGCTCCGCCATGCACGTCTGGAGCCGGGTCATCTCGATCCCGGAACCGGGACTCGCCCTCCTCGACGCAGGCAAGCGCGACGTGCCCTACGACGCGGGACTGCCCGAGCCGCAGTATCTGCGCCGAGGCGAGCCCTCCGAACCTGCTGAACTCTTGCCACTTCCGGAGGGGCACACCGTCGTGAGACTGGATGACCAGCACGCCTACCTTCAGATTCCGTCGAGAAGCCCTTTGAAAGTAGGTGACGTCGTGCGCCTCGGGCTATCCCATCCCTGCACAGCCTTCGACAAGTGGCCACTGATCCCGACAATCGACGACTCGTCCTCCGACGAGCCACGCATCGTCGACCTCGTCGAGACCTGCTTCTAGCGCGAGGAGCCACTCACCTCAGCAGAGAGGCCCCCGGACCAGCGCAGGAACTCCGTACGCGTGTCCTCGTCGGGTGGATAGGTGCCGTAGAGAGGAGCGCCCTCCTCGATGCGCTTTAGGAGGAAATGCTCGAGCCGCTCCTGGCCGAGGGCAGCGGTCGCCACCTCATCGGCCAGGTGCCGCGGAATGCAGACCACACCCTCGCGGTCGCCGACGATGACGTCACCGGGGTAGACCGGCACCCCTCCGCAGCCGATCGGGACTTGGATCTCGGCGGCGTGGAGGAGAGCCAGATTCGTCGTAGCCGCCGCACCCGTTGCGAAGGTGGGCAGGGCCATGTCGGTGAAGTCGGGGGAGTCCCGGACGACCCCGTCCGTGACGATCCCCGCACCACCGCGTCGGTGGAAACGGGTTGCGAGGATGTGGCCGAACGAGGCCGCGCGCGTCTCCCTCATCGAGTCGATGACCAGCACTGATCCCGGCGGGGCCGACTCGATCGCCAGCCTCTGCGGATGGCCACGGTTCTCGAAGACGGAGAGCACGTCGAGATCCTCACGCGCGGGAATGTATCTCAACGTGAAGGCCTCCCCGACCATCCGTTCCGCCGCTGCACTCATGAGTCGGGCACCCTGGACGAAGGTGTTCCGTAGACCGCGGGCGAACAGCTGCGTCGTCAACGTCGCGGTGCTGACCCGGCGCAGCGCCTCGACGGTCTCCGGTCGAAGGGGCTCTGCTTCCACCGCGTGCTCCTCTGAACTCATACCGGCTGCGGCTCTTTCATGGGTCGCGATGACACCCGTTCACCCGAGTCCGCGTCGAACCATGCGGCGGCCGCCAGATCGAACTCGACTCGGCAGGCCTGGCCGATTTCGATCCCCAGGCTGCTCTTCATCCGGGCATGGTGCGTGACGTGGCCATCCTCCACCCCGACATCGGAACCCACGACCTCACGAGCTCTTCCCTCGACCTCGTCGATCGTGAAAGCGATGATGACCTCCGATCCGAGCCGCTCGATCCCGGTCACAGTCCCCCTGGCCGACCCGACGCCGCCGCGATCCTTCGACGGTGTGCCGCCCTTTCTCGCACCCTCGCTGACGGAGAGGGGCAGCACGCGGGTCGACTCCGGCCGGACACCGAGGAAGAGCTGCGCCCCCTCGGCGAGCGCGGACCCCGGATCGTCCGTCAACTCCGATCCTTCCAGACCGGAGATGTAGAGGCCATCGCGGCGACGAGTGCAATTCACGAGGTTCATGCCGGGGCTGCCGATGAACTGCGCCACGAACACATTCCGAGGCTCCTCGTAGACCTCCTCGGGGCGACCGACCTGCTGGATCTCGCCGTCGTTCAGCACGATGAGCACGGTCCCCATCGTCATGGCCTCGACCTGATCATGGGTGACGTAGATGAAGCTCTTGTTGGTCCGGCGATAGAGCTCGCTGAGCTCCGCCCTCATCTGCGTGCGCAGCTTGGCATCGAGATTCGACAGCGGCTCGTCGAAGAGATACAGCGAGGGCTGGCGCACGAGCGCTCTGGCCAGAGCGACCCTCTGACGCTGACCACCCGACAGCGCTCCGGGACGCGCATTGAGATACTCGGAGAGCCGCATGAGACCGGCGATCTCGTCGACTCGGCCGGCGACCTCGCCCCGCCGAGCCATACGCCATTTGAGCAGCCGCCCGAGGAGAGGGATCTGGTGATACCAACGCATCCTCTCAACCAGGAGAGGGAAGGCGATGTTCTGCCGGACCGACATGTGCGGATAGAGCGCGTACGACTGGAAGACGAAGGCCACGTCGCGTTCGCGCGGGGTCTTGTGGGTCACGCTCACACCGTCGAACAGGATCTCACCCTCGGAGATGTCGGTGAGGCCAGCGATCATCCGGAGCAGGGTCGACTTTCCGCACCCCGAAGGGCCGACGAGCACCAGGAACTCCTTGTCCGGGATCTCGACCGTGAATTCAGAGATCGCAAGCGACTTCCCGAACTGCTTCGACACCCGGTCGAAGGTCATCTTTGGCATTTCGTCAACCTTTCACAGCACCGCTGGTGAGTCCGCTCACGATGCCTCGCTGAGCGAAGATGAAGAATACGACGGCAGGGATTGCGAAGAGGACGCCCGCCGCCATGACGGTGTCGATCGGAGTCGCGAACTCGCCGATGAAGGACGCCAGGCCCTTCGACGCCGGCCATAGGGACTGATCGTTGATGAATGTCGCCGCGAACAGGAACTCGTTCCATCCGCTGAAGAAGCAGATGACCGCAGCCGCCGAGAGTGAGGGAAGGATGAGCGGCATGGTCACCTGGCTCACGATCATAGGCGCCTTGCAGCCGTCGACCCGCGCCGCCTCCTCCAACTCCTTCGGTACCGCGTCGATCGCCGCCTTGATGATCCATACGGCGATCGGCATGGCGAAGGCCACGTCAGCCAGAATCAGCCCCCACAGGCTGTTGACCAGCCCGACCCTGACGAAGATCGCGAAGAGAGGAACCACGAGGAGCGCCTCCGGCAGCATCTGCGTGGCGAAGAACCCGAAACCGAACAACCCCTTCCCACGGAACTGGTAGCGAGACAGTGCGTACGCCGCCGGCGCCGCAAGCAGAATGCTCAACAGTGAGGTTCCTGCCGCGACGAGCGCGCTGTTCCCGATCCAGTTCAGGATGGGAACCGCCGCCCCCGCCCCGGAGAAAAGGGAGCCGAAGTGGTCTAGACCAGGTAGCAGTGGCGGGTTGTGACCGTAGATCTCGGTCTGGGGATGCGTCGCCGTGGTGATCATCCAGTAGACGGGGAACAGCGCGAACGACACGATGACGATAAGACCAATGCCCCGGACCGTCGACGCCGCCTTGATTCTCGGCTTCAACTCTCTCCCGCCCTTTCACTGCGCCGCTCGAAATAGAAGAAGGCGACCGTCACGATGCTCGAGAGGATAAGCCCGATGATCCCGATCGCGGCGGCACTGCCGAGGTTGTAGAACAGAAAAGACTCCCGGTAGATGTTCACGACGAGGACGTTCGTCGCGTCCAGGGGCCCACCCTGGGTGAGAAGCCAGATGAGATCGAATCGGCGGAACGACCAGATCGTCATGAGAAGCGCGACGACGCTGATGGCGGGTCGGAGAATCGGCAGAACGATATCCGTCACCGTCAAGTAGGAGGCCGCTCCATCGACGCGGGCCGCCTCGTAGAGCTCCCCTGAGATGCTCTGCAACGAGGCTAGGACGACGAGCATGACGAAGGGGAACGCCATCCAGATCGAGGCGAGCGTCACCGAGAACAGCCCCCAGGCCGGATCGGAGAGCCATCCCTGGCCTTCTAACCCGAGGCCCTGCAGTCCCCGGTTCAGGATGCCGCTCGAAGGATTGTAGATCCAGTTGAAGATCAGGGCGGCTGCCACGGTCGGGATCGCCCAGGGGATCGTGATGGCGACGCGCACCGCGGTCCTGCCCCGGAACGGACCGTTCACGACGAGGGCTGCCACCACTCCCAGCACGACCGACCCCACGACGACCGCGGCGGAATAGATCAGGGTCACCCCGATGCTTTGGAAGATCGAGCCCTTGCGGAACAACTCGGCGTAGTTGGAGAAGCCGGTGAACTGACCAGCGTTCGGGTTGAGCAGCTGGGTTTTCGTGAAGCTCAGCCAGATGCCGTCCAGAACCGGGACGGCGGCGAGGGCCAGAAGGTAGAGCACGGCCGCGCCAATGAAATAGTACGGCACGAGCCGATGGCGTCTCGTGACGCCGCGGGTAGCCTTGGCGGGAGTTCCGGAGGTCGTCGTAGTCATGCGATCAGGATCCTCGCCTGCCCATCGTCACGACGGGCCGCCGGGAGACCTGGGCCTGACCATCGCAGATCTGGAAAGGCCGATAAGGACCGTCGGCCTGATACCGAGCCGCCGCTTCCTCCACGGCACCCTCGTCCACATGGACACCGAGCCCCGGTTCGTCGGAGATCGCCCAGTCCGGCCTGTCCGCGATCGGAAGCACAGTGGACAGGATGTCCCCCGCCAGCATCGCCGCGGTCTGCTGGTGGCCGGCCGACCCGTTGGGTATCGACAGAAGCGCCTGCTGCCCGGCCGCAGCGGCCAGACCGAGCTCGCCATGAGTATGCTTGCAGACCCTCAGCCCCTCCAGGTTTGCCACGTTCGCAAGCCGACAGAACGCCATGAGCCCTCCCACCCAGTAGGTGCTGAAGCAGAACACGTCCGCCTGACGTTTCCTGATCCGATCGTATGCCTGTGGCTCACTCCATAATCCTTCATTCGCGGCGACCGCGATGGGAGAGGTCGCGCGAAGCTCGCGGAGGGAATCGATTGGCTCCTGGTGAACCGGCTGCTCGACGAAGTCGATGCCCGAGCTCGCCAGTTTCGCGAGCATGCGCCTGGCCTCGGGCAGCGACCACGCCCCGTTCGCATCCAGGCGAAGGAGCGGTTCTGGGCCTAGGGCCGAGCGCACCGACTCGACGGCCTCGATATCCTCCTCCTCGCCCAGCCCAACCTTCAGATAGAAGACTGAGTACCCGGCCTCCAGTCCCTGCCGGCACTGCTCCGGCAGATCCAAGCCACGGGAGAGGTAGTAGAAGTAGTTCACGCTGGGTACGAGCGCACCACCTAGAAGCCGGTGAACAGGTTGCCCCGCCAGCCTTCCGCAGAGATCCCAGAGCGCCATGTCAATGCCGGCGAAAGCGAAGCTGCCAGTGCCGGGCCGGAACTGCCAGGCTCCTTCTCGAAAGACCTCGGACCGGATAACACCAAGCTCCCAGGGCTCACGAGAGATCACGAAGGGGACCATCGCACGGACGGCTGCGGCGACCGACTCAGCGTCCCCGCCCACGCAGGACTCCCCCCATGCCACCATGCCGGAGTCGGTCTCGACCCTGACCAGGATTGCACTGACACCATCCCTCTGCACACGACTCGAAATCTCGCGATGCGTGTAAGGGACGCTCACCGGAACGACGGTCACTCGATTGATACGGTCGGACATCTTCCCGGTTCTCCTTCATCGTGAAAAAGTCGGCCAACGGAATGACGCTCCTTCATCGGAAAGCGCCGTCAGGCAATCCTGGTCAGGGGTCGGACAATCAACCCATGGAGCTCTCTGCCTCCTTCTGCGCCTGCTTGAGCGCCGTGGCGGCATCCACCTCTCCGGCCAGCACGCGAGCGACCTGAGGCATAATGATGTGCCCGATTTGCGGGGAGACCGACTCATGCTGCGGGACCAGGATGCTCTCGGCGTTGTCGAGCTGGTCATAGAAGCCCTGCGCCCAGGGATTCGCCGTCATGTAACTCTCCGGCGGAAGGTTGGAGGTTCCCAGGAGGTTGGGCGCCGACCCGGCAGCCATGTCCTTCTGGACCTGCTCCGAATAGAGCCAGTTCAGGAACACCTTGACGAGCTCCGGGTTCTTGTTGTTCTTGTTCGCGACCAGGAACTTGATCACACTGCCCGTCGTCGTAGTCGGGAACGGTGGGGTCGAGACTCCGAGATCCTCGCTCTTGACCACGTCCCCGATCATCGTGCTTGCCGCGGCCTGGTTGTCGATCAGCATTGCGATCTGACCGTTCTTGAACTTCGCGCGGAAGGTCGAGGCGTCCTCCCCCGTTGACATCGAGCCGCTTGAGTACATGGCCTTGAGCGCCTCGACCGCCTTGATGTTCGCCGCCGAGTCGATCGTGAAGTTGCCGCTGTCATCGGCCCACGCGCCACCGAATCCGTAGAGGAAAGTCGCGGTGAAGTCCTCGAACCAGGATTGCTCCTCATTCAGCATGTTGCGTGCGGCGAATCCCCAGATCCCGGTCTTCTCCTTCACGGCTTGAGAGGCCGCCAGGAACTCGTCGAAGTTGGTGGGGGGCTCCACACCGGCCTCGGCGAGGATCGCCTTGTTCCAGAAGAAGTTGTAGACGGATGCCTGGTAGACGATGCCAAGCTGTTGCCCGTCGATCTGACCGCCTGCGTTGGCCGGACTGAGCGTACTGTCGACCGAGCTGTCCAGCATCCCGTCAAGGGGCATGAACGCTCCCTGGCTCGCCATCGAGTAGAAGACGGTGTCCGGAACGACCATGAGATCCGGGCCCGCGCCTCCGCCGATCTGCGTCGAGAGAGTGGGGGCGTAGGAGGAGTAGGGGATCGCCACCTTCTCGAGCGTGACGTTGGGATGGGTGTCGACGAACTTGCTGATGACATCCCATTCCTTGTTGTTGTCTTCCAGGAACTTCCAGCTCGCAAAGCTCAGCGTGCCCTCGACCTTGGTCGGATCGCTGGTTCCTGCCGTGTCGCCCCCGCCCATCGAGCAACCGCTCGCGACGAGCGTCGCCATGGCGAAAGCAAGGGCGGTGTATAGCTTTTTACTCTTCATCGAGATCTCCAAACGTCTGTGTCAGGTGGTGCGTGATTTTCGCTAGTATACGACGTACTGTACATAGTGTGTCAACGACCCTCGAATGAGTACCGGACAATGAGTCGTCATCGATCCCCGATCGCAGACGATGATTCGCAGTGAGTACGGTCGGCACGTGACACTCTGAGGAAGGATGGCGAAGTGACCGCGACATCAAACGCTCGACTCGAGACGATCGTTCAGGAGGCCTCAGAAGCCGCCCCTATCTGGGCCTGCACCCCTCCTCTGGAACGGGCAAGCGCCCTCGTCGCGGTCGCGGATGCGCTCCTCGCTGCATCCGGGGAACTCGTCGACCTCGCCATGACGGAGACGGGGCTCAGCCGGGCTCGACTGGACGGCGAACTGAGCCGTACGGCGGTGCAGCTGCGCCTCTTCGCCGACGTCATCGTGGACGGGTCGTATCTCGACGTCCGCATCGATGAGGCCGATCCTGGCTTCGTGCTGGGCAGCCGCCCGGACCTGCGCCGCTATCTCGTGCCCGTCGGGACGGTCGTGAACTTCGCCGCGAGCAACTTCCCCTTCGCTTTCTCCGTCGCGGGAGGAGACACGGCAGCCGCCCTGGCCGCCGGGTGCCCGGTGATCCTCAAGGCACACTCGGGTCATCCCAAGCTCTCCGAGCGCACGGGAGAACTCGTGACCGGCGCACTGGAGGGCGCCGGTGCCCCGGCGGGGGTCTTCCGTGTCATCCACGGTCAGGAAGCCGGCGTCGCTGCGCTCCGGCATCCGCTCATCGCTGCCGGCAGCTTCACCGGCTCCCTGCGTGTCGGACGGCTTCTCGCCGACATCGCCGCGGGCCGGGAAGTGCCGATCCCCTTCTTCGGTGAACTGGGAAGCATCAATCCGGTGTTCGTCACCCGCGCCGCCCTGGCCGAGCGCGCGCCGGAGATCGTGAACGGCTTCCTCAACAGCGTCGCAGGATCCGCGGGGCAGCTGTGCACTAAGCCGGGCTTCCTTTTCGTCCCGAGCGACCACGGACTGGACGAGCGCCTGGCCGAGCGGGCAGCGACGATCGGCGAGCACCGCATGCTGAACCCTTCGATCGCAGAGGGATACCGGCGGCGGCGCGAGACGATCCTCTCAGCGGACGGCATCCGGGTGATTGCAGGAGGGTCATTGCGGCTGGACGCCGACGGAGAGACCTGGGTCACACCCACTCTCGTCGCTGTCGACGTCGCGAGGCTCTCCGCGGAACGCACCGCACTGCTCGACGAGGCTTTCGGTCCACTATCGATTCTTGTGGAGTATGGCGAGGACGATGACCTGACCACGGTTGCGGCGAGTCTGTTGGAGAGCAACCTGACCGGAACGGTTCATGCCGCCGAGGGCGAGGACACCCCAGCGGTGCGCGAACTCGTGCATTGGCTCACCCGACACAGCGGCCGGGTCCTGCTCGGCGGATGGCCTACGGGCGTCGCCGTTACCCCGGCGATGCAGCACGGGGGTCCATGGCCAGCGACGACGGATGATCGCAGCACCTCCGTCGGGACGGCGGCGATCACTCGCTTCCTCCGCCCTGTCGCCTACCAGAGTGCACCCCAGGGCCTGCTCCCCGAGCCGCTCCGGGACGACAATCCCTGGAGCGTCCCGCAGACGCGCGCACGGGCCGGCGAGTCCCAGGGATGGGGGTCCCGCCGCTGACCCGCTCGGTCTGGAGTCGGGGCGGGGTTTCGGCGAAGACCGCAGGGGTCACAGCACGAAGAGCAGCCCGATCCCGACGAAGAGCGCGAGCAGCAGGAGCACGACGTTCCCGCCGAGAACCTTCGCCTCGTGACGACGAACATGGAACCCGATCGCCAGCACCTGCACCAGGGCGAGGGCGAAGGCGGCCACGATGGACAGCCACGGCAGGATCCCGGTCAGATGGGGGAGGACGACGCCGATCCCGCCGAGCGCCTCGGCGACGCCGATGAAGCGGGTCATCGGCTGGCCGACATCCGCGGTCCAAGGCATCATCCCCTTCAGCTTCTCGTAGGGCGCGAGCGCCTTGGTGGCTCCCGCGGCCAGGAAGGCCAGTGCGAGAAGGCCGGAAGTGATCCAGACGACGATATCCATCGTTCTCCTTATCATTGGTGCGTCAGTTACGCTCTGTAACCAATACACCATCGTCGCGACGCACCGCATTGTGCGTCGGTTACCCGGAGGTCACCAATGGACACCGCCCCCGCAGCGCCGCTCGTCGACATGCCGACGATGTGCGGCGTCACCCCGGCCGACAGCGCGCCCATTCGCGCCATCCTCGACCGCGTTGGCGACAAGTGGAGCCTGCTCATCATCGGGACGCTCGAGCCACAAGCCCTGCGATTCACCGCCCTCCAGCGGGCGATCCCCGGCATCTCGCACCGGATGCTCGCCCACACTCTTCGCTCTCTCGAACGGGACGGCCTCGTCTCCCGCACGAGCTATCCGGAGATCCCCCCGCGCGTGGAGTACGAGGTCACCGAACTGGGTCGCACGCTCATTCCTCCGACCGTCGGCCTCATCCGCTGGGCCTTCGACCACAACGACGAGCTCGAGCGGAACCGCACTGCCTTCGACCTCGGCTGATCGCCGCGCGGTCAGCTCCTGACCGTGTAGGTCTCCACGATCGGAGGGCCGTCGAGCAGATCGCGCCAGCGCTGGAGCAGGTCGCGCATCCGGGTATCGTTCTCCACCCGCAGCTGGTCCTGATCGTGTGCCGCCTGATCGGCGTACTCGATGACCTCGACGAACCGGTTCGGGTCGGCAACGTCCCACAGCACGCGCACCCGGATGCCGCCCGGCGACTCGTAGAACGGGATTGCCTCGATGAGGAACTCCTCGAGCTCGTCCCTCCGGCCCTCGGCGACGTAACCCCGCAGGTGCAGTTCGATCACGGGAGCGACCCTAGCTGCGCGGATCGGTGCCGAAGACATGGCGGGAGAGCGCGGCGATGTCCCGATCCAGCACCTCGAACTTGCCGGAGAACTTGGAATCCACCGCGTCGAACTTCGC
>JBIQHP010000006.1:0-22487 GCA_044508495.1 Clavibacter sp. | reverse complement strand
AGGCCGCCGATCTCCGCACGGACGCCGGCGATCTCCGCGCGCAGTCCTGACGCCACGGAGTTGAGGTTGCGATTGAAACTCGTCGTCACGATCCCGACCAGTCCGAACATGGCGGCAGCGAAGACACCAATGAGTACCCACACCTGCGGCTCGGTCACGGTCAGCACCCCTCCATTGTCTCTCACGAATCGACCCGACTCTAGCTCCTCGCATCACCCGTTCGCCTTCGTCGCCGAGGCATCCGTGGATGATCCAGCGCCCGGCCCACTGTGGAGGAATGGAGGTCTCTCCGTGAGGCCGGCCTCAGGAATCGGGTCAGGTGAAGTCGCCGGCGTCGCGGCGGAACCGGGCGAGGATCGCGACGAGGTCGTCGCGATCCTGCGGCGAGAGGCCGACGTCGCTGAAGAACTCGCGGTTGATGACCGCGGTGGTCTCGTCGACGAGCTCCCGCCCCATCGGCGTGATCCGGATGAGCGTCGCCCGCCCGTCGGTCGGATGGGCGGTGCGCCTGATGAGTCCCGCGCGCTCGAGCCGGTCCGTCGTGTTCGTCACGCTCGTCGGGTGCACCTGCAGGCGGGCGCTCGCCGAGGCCATCGGCAGGGCGCCGTCCCTCGTGAAGCTCAGGAGCCGCAGCAGCTCGTACCGCGCGAAGGTCAGTGCGAACGGCCGGAGCAGCGCCTCGACGCGCGCGAGCATGATCTGCTGGGCTCGCATGATCGAGGTCACCGCGGCCATGCCGTCGGCCTCGGCCCCCCAGCCGTGCTGCGTCCACTGACGATGCGCCTCAGCGACGGGATCCCAGGGCAGCGGCTTCTTCTCCGGCACCCGTCCTCCGTTCGGCGATCGACTGGTCATCCCACAGTACCCAGATGCGACGCGCCTAGGCTGGGACGACATCCCCACCGAAGAGGACAGGACCACGAGATGTCGAAACCACTCGCCGTGCCCACCATCGGCATCGACCGCGACCCGCGCACCGTCGGTCGCGAGTTCGACGAGATCCTGCGCGAGGTCGGCTTCTTCCAGATCGTCGACCACGGCGTTCCGGATGAGGTGGCCGATCGCTGCTGGAACGTCACGCGCAGCTTCTTCGACCTTCGCCTCGAGGCCAAGCTCTCGGTCGAGCGCGAGGTCGGCGGGCTGTATGGCTACTTCCCGATGCTCGCCGAGTCGCTCGCGCGCTCCCTCGACGGGATGGCGCCAGGCGATCTCAAGGAGTCCTTCAACATGGGTCCCGGCGTTCTCGTCGGGCACACGCCCGTCGACGCGACCGAGGCGAGCCTGTTCTCGGCCAACCGCTGGCCGGCGGCCCTGCCCGAGTTCACGCCGGCCTGGGAGGCGTACTACGCCGCGATGTCGGTGCTCGCGAACCGGCTCATGGAGATGTTCGCCTACGGGCTCGACCTTCCGGCCGACTTCTTCGCCGACAAGATCGACCGCAGCCCGAGCGCACTCCGCGCGATCAACTACCCCGAGCAGGAGGCGCCGCCCGAGGACGGCCAGCTTCGCGCGGGTGCCCACACCGACTACGGCACCCTCACGATCCTCCGCCAGGAGCTCGGCCGGGCCGGCCTGCAGGTACGCGACGAGCACTCGGACTCCTGGGTCGACATCCCGCCGACGCCCGGCGCCCTCGTCATCAACATCGGCGACCTCATGGCGCGGTGGACGAACGACCGCTGGACCTCGACCCTGCACCGGGTCGTGAACCCGGATGCCGGATCGGCCACGTCCACCCGTCGCCAGAGCATGCCCTTCTTCCACAACGCGAACTACTCCGCGGTCGTCGAATGCCTCCCCTCGAGCCTCGCCGCCGGGGAGGAGCCCAAGTACGAGCCCGTGCTCGCCGGTCCGCACCTCGCGGGCAAGTCGCACAAGGCGATCGGCTAGCCGAGGTCCCGCGGAACCTTCAGAACCATCGGTTCTGCGGCGGCACCACGAGCTTGCGCACGCGCACCTTCTTCGGGGGGACATCGGCGCACGCCGCGAGCGCGGCGTCGAGCTCCCACCATTCGCCGATGACGACCCAGCGCCCGTCGGGATACGTGAGCCTTCGTGCGCGATAGCGGGTCTCCCCGGCGACCTCGATCTCGTCGACGTAGCCGGCGACCTCGTCGCCGACCCGTACCTGCCAGAACCGCTGATCCAGCGCCGTGACCTGCAACATCCCCTCCTCCACAGTTGCAGCCGGCCCTGCGTTTCCACGATAGGGCGGTACCACCGACACCGTGTCGGCGACACACGATTAGAGTCCCGGGATCAGTCGCGCGACAATGGAAGGGTGCTGACCGTGACCGAACCGCAGATCTGGGTGCTCATCGGCGTCTTCGCCGCCGCGATCTTCAGCATGATCGGCATCGTCACGACGAGCTTCAACCGAACCCTCGCGGCGTCGATCGGCGGAGTTCGCGCCGAGATCAACGGCCTCCGCGAGGTCATGGACGCGCGATTCGAGAAGATGGACGCCAAGTTCGACCAGCTCGACCGGGACATCCAGGCACTCTCCCGACGCGTCTTCGGGACCGATCCGAGCTGATCGTGTCCGACGCGGCGCAGGTGGCGGACCGTACGAGCCTGCCCCGGCCCGTCTTCCGCAGCATCGCCCTCGGCATGTTCCTCATGGCGTTCTTCACGGCGGGCTGGGCGCTCGGCGCCGCGATCCCGTGGGCACCGGCCGGCTGGGCGCTCTTCTCGGTCGCCGCGGCGATCGCCGTGTTCCTCGTCGTGGACGGCATCCGCCTGTTCGTCTGGGCCAGCAGCATCCCCGGCGCGCGCACGGATGCCGACCGCGCGACGGGCAAGCGGATGGGCGTCGCGTTCGGCATCGTCTTCGGCGTCGAGGCGGCCCTCATCGCTGCGGCCTCGACGATCCTCGGCTCGCTCGGGTTCGACGATGTCATCCCGGTCGTCATCGCCCTCATCGTCGCCGTGCACTTCTACCCGATGGCGCCGATCTTCCGCCGCACGATCGACTACTGGTTCGCGACCTTTCTCACCGCTGTCTCGATCGCGGGCCTCGTCGTCATGCTCCTGCACCCGGACACCTCGGCGACCGTCGTGGGCCTGGTCGCCTGCGCGGCCGCGCTGACGACAGCGGGCTACGGCCTCTTCATGGCGCGCGAGCACCGGCGACTGCGTGCCGCCGGGCGAACGACCGGGGAGTGAGCTACCCCCGCACGTCCCACAAGTGATGCACCGGGTCGTGAATGAGATAGCGGGCGAAGGTCGCAATCGTGAACTCCGCGCCGTCGCCGCGGCGGCCCGTGCGTGACCAGGCGCCTGCCGGTACGGCGTCGAAGGCTTCGGCGAGCGCCTGGCCGGCGGCACCGAGCTCGGTCGCGACGACGAGCGGATCCTGCTCGTTGTACCTCTCGGCGATCGCGGTCTCGTCCTGGTCCCAGTTCGGGTAGGTGGGGTCGTCTTCGGTGAGCATGAGGTCGAGACGAACGGCGAAGAGACGGAACACGTCGCGCACGTGCGCCGCATACTCGAGCGGTGACCAGGTGCGCTCATCCGGTCGCACCCGCACATCGGCGCGTTCGAGCACCGCCGGCCACTCCGCCGCGTTGACGCGAAGCAATGCCGCGACGTCGTGCTCGCTCGTCGTCGAGGAGTCGAAGCCGCACTCCGGGCACCGCTTCTCGAGCACCCAGGTCCAGTTCTTGGTGTCCGGTTCGATCGCCACGATTCATGGTCGCCCATCAGGCTGTGCCACTACCGTAGATATCATGCCAATCTTCGACTCGGATGTCGTCAGCGCTGTCCTCGCCCACATGAACGGCGACCATCTCGACGACAACCTGCTCATCGCGCGCGCTTTCGGACATCCGGATGCCGACGCCGCCACGATGATCGGCCTCGACGATCTCGGGGGGACCTGGGCCTACACCCTCGAGGGCGCGGCCCACGAGTTGGGCGTTCCCTGGTCCACGAGGATCAGCGAGCGGCCGGAGATCCGTCGAGAGATCGTCGTACTGTACGACGCCGCCTGCGCACGACTGGGTATCGAACCGCGCCCGCACGCGTGACCGCCGTATCGGATTCGACGGCCGTCCGGTAAGCTTAGGCTGACCTAAGCACCCTGCGAAGCGAGCTCCCCATGACCGTCATCCCGTTCTCCGCCGCCCTGCGCGAGCGCACCTGGACGAGCCACGGCCAGTCCGAGGGCGCGACCTTCATGCACGACCTCATGAGCGGCAAGGGCACGCGCGAGGACTACATCGCGCTCGTCGTGCAGCACTACTTCATCTACGAGGCGCTCGAGGCGGTGGCGGATGCCATCGCCGAGGACGAGGTCGCCGGTCGCTTCATCACGCCCCAGCTCACCCGGATGCCGGCGCTCGAGGACGACCTCGAGTTCCTCATCGGCAAGGACTGGAAGACGGCCACCGCACCGCTGCCCTCGACGCTGCGCTACGTCGACCGCATCAACGCCGTCGCCGGCTGGGCGGGTGGGTTCATCGCCCACCACTACACGCGCTACCTCGGCGACCTCTCCGGTGGCCAGCACATCTACAAGGTCATGCAGAAGCGTTTCGGCTTCGACACGAACGGCATCGGCTTCTACCTCTTCGATCAGATCGCCGATCCCAAGGACTTCAAGGACACCTACCGCGAGCAGCTCGACTCCGTGGCCTGGGACGAGGTCGAGCGCGAACGCGTCATCGACGAGGTGCTCACCGCCTACCGCCTCAACACCGAGGTCTTCCAGGACCTCTCGGCCGCGAAGGCCGCCGCGTAGCTACCCCGCCTCGATACCGGGGATGGGCGAGGCGTTCGACATGAAGCGCCGCACGTTCTCGTCGACGATGATGTCGGATGGCCGCAGCGGCCGGGTGAGGTAGAGCCCGTCGAGCTCGGTGATCCGGCTGAGCGCCACATAGGTCTGCCCGGGAGCGAACGACCGCTGCCCGAGGTCGACGATCGCACGATCGTAGGTCTTGCCCTGGGACTTGTGGATCGTGACCGCCCAGGCGAGCCGCAGCGGGAACTGGGTGAACTCGGCGACGATGTCCCTCGTGAGCTGCTTGGTCGCGGCCGAGTAGGAGTACTTGTACTTCTCCCACACCGCCGGCTCGACCTCGTGCGTCTCGCCGTCGACCTCGACGAACACGGTCGACGCGATCCTGCGCACGGTGCCCACCGTGCCGTTGACCCAGCGCTGGTCGCTGTCATTGCGCAGAAACATCACGCGGGCGCCGACCTTGAGCTCGAGGGTCTCGTCGGCCGGGTAGGCCCGTCCGCCGAAGTCGCCCGCGATCTCGGCCTTCGCCGTGAGCGCCCGCCCGGGCAGCCGGGCGAGCTCCGAGGCGTTGATGCGGTTGACGGTGTCGTTCCGCGTCGCGAGCGTGATGGCGTCCTCGCTCGGGGCCGGGCGAGCACCCACGGAGTTGAGCCGGCCGGCGATCTCGGCCGTGACGGCGCCATGGCGCACGGCGTTGAGCATCGCCTTGAACTCCTCCTCATGCTGGCGGTGGATGGTGTTGAGCTCGAAGATGCGAAGATCGGTCTCGTCCCAGACCTTGGCGTCGAAGAACCACATCGACCGGTACTGGTCCTCGAAGTAGGCGCGCTCGTCGGCGTCGCCGGGGACCGGCGCGAGCTGGTACGGATCGCCGAAGAGCACGACCTGCACGCCGCCGAAGGCCTCGTCCTTCCGCTGCCGGGCCTGACGCAGGCTGCGATCCACGGCATCCAGCAGGTCGGCGTTGACCATCGAGACCTCGTCGATCACGAGCGTGTCGATCGTGTTGAGGAGCTTGCGCAGCTCGCCGCTCTGCTCGATGTCGTGGTCGGCGATGACCCCGATCGGCAACCGGAACAGCGAGTGGATCGTCTGGCCCCCCACGTTGAGCGCGGCGACCCCGGTCGGGGCGGCGATGACGAGCTGCTTCGAGGTGTTCCAGGACAGGTGGTTCAGGAGGGTCGACTTGCCGGTCCCCGCCCGCCCCGTGACGAAGATGTTCTCGCGCGTGCCCTCGATCGTCGCGAAGACGGCGGCCTGCTCGGCGGAGAGCGCGTGCGCGGTCACGGTGTTCCTTTGCGTGTCGGATGCCGGCCCAGGCGTGTCGACGGAGAGTCCAATCTATCGTCTCGCGGGCCTGCGTCGGGCGCGGTGTGGACAGACCGGCCAGCCTAGGATTGGGGCATGGTGTCGCCCCCGGAGGATCGCCCTCACCCGCCGCGGCAGTATACGGTCGTCGTCTGGGCGATCCTCTTCGCGCTGCTCGTCGGCGCCTTCGCCACGACCGTGCTCGTGCTCAACGGCACGGTGTTCAGCGCCGGGGGATTCGCCGGCTCCTATCTCGCCGCCCTCCAGCGGCACGACCTCGACGAGGCGCTGTCCACCCCCGGCGTGCTCGGCTCCACCGTCGCGAGGAACGACCTGCTCGTTCCCGCCGCTCTCGGCGGTCTCGACGACATCCGGCTGATCTCGGATGTCGACGAGGGCGCGGGAGTCCACTCCGTCACCTACGGGTACGACCTCGACGGCGTCGCCGGACGCAGCACCTTCCAGGTCGAGTCGACCGGTCACCGACTCGGCCTCTTCACGACCTGGTCGTTCCTGCAGAGCCCGATGGCGATCCTCGTGGTCACGCCGCTCCACGACGCGTCGTTCTCCGTCAACGGGCTCGATCTGCTCTCCGGGGCCGGTCCCGGCAGCCCGGTCCCCTATCAGGTGCTCGCACCCGGAAAGTACGTCCTGGACCACGAGTCGGTCTACCTCGAGGCGCAGGCGGTGACCGTTCCGGTCACGACGCCGGGCAGCATCACCCGGGCGAGTGTGGACGTCCGTGCGCGCGCGAGCTTCGTCGAGCAGGTTCAGAAGGAGGTCGACGACTTCCTCGACGAATGCACGACGCAGACGGTGCTCTTCCCGACCGGATGCCCGTTCGGCCAGGATCTCGCGAACCGGGTCGAGAGCGCCCCGGCCTGGTCGATGGCCAGCTACCCCAAGGTGGCGATCGAGCCGGGCCCGGAACCCGGAACCTGGATCATCCCGAGCGCGCAGGGTGCGGCGCACCTCGTGGTCGAGGTCCGGTCGCTCTTCGACGGGACGCTCTCGACCTTCGACGAGGACGTGCCGTTCGCGCTGAGCTGGATCCTCACGATCGACGGGGGCCAGGTCGACATCCGGGCCGAATAGCCCGGAGCCTGGCGCTAGGGTCGCTTCTGCAGCTTCGCGAGCATCTCGTTGTACTCGACGAGCTCGGTGTCCCCGTCGCGGTCGGCCTTGCGGTCGAGGCGTCTCGCGAGGGTCGAGTCGCTCCGCGCCCACATGACGACGACGGTGATCGCGAGCACCACGGTCGGGATCTCGCCGATGCTCCAGGCGATCCCGCCGCCGGTCTGCTGGTCGGTGATCGCATCCGCGCCCCAGGGTCGGCCCATCGCGCCGTACCAGTCGGCGAGAAGGAGGCCGGTCCCGGTCATGAGGGTCAGCCCGAAGAAGGCGTGGAACGCCATGGTGCCGAGCAGCACGAGCAGCCGCATGGGGTATGGCGCGCGGTACGGAAGCGGATCGGCCCCGATGAGCGTCTGCACGAAAAGGTACCCGCTCACGAGGAAGTGCACGATCATGAGCGTGTGGCCGATGTGATCGACCGTGGCGTAGCGGAACAGCGGCGAGTAGTAGAAGACCCAGAGGGATCCCGCGAAGAACACGGCCGCGACGATCGGGTTGGCGAAGAGGCCGGCGAGACGGGAGTGGACGGCGAGAAGGATCCACTCGCGGGCCCCACGGCTGCCATCCGTCCTCTTCCGGATCGCGCGGAGTGCGAGCGTCACGGGAGCACCGGGCACGAGCAGCACAGGGATGATCATGCCGAGCGTCATGTGCGCGAGCATGTGCACGCTGAAGAGGTACTTCTCGTAGGCGTTCACGCCGCCGTTCGTGATGTAGAACAGCGCGGCGAGGCCGGCGAGGAAGGAGAGCGTGCGCAGGAGCGGCCAGCGGTCGCCCCGGCGATGCAGGCGCCACACCCCGGCCAGGTAGAAGAAGGCGGCGCATCCGACGATGACGATCCACAGGATGTCGAACTTCCACTCCGTGAGGAACCGGATCGGCGTGAGCTCGGGCGGCAGGGGCTCGGTCGTGAGGATGTACGCCGGCGTCGCCGTGATGGTCTCCTGGGGAACCGGCGTCCGCGTGCGGGCGAGCGCCGCCGCCACGCCGGAAGCGAGCCCCATGAAGGCGAGCTCGGCGGCCACGAGCCACCAGAAGTACCCGCTGCGCCCGTTGGCCGGATCCTGCATCCGCCGGATGAGGAATCGCCGCTGCACCGCACCGAACAGTCCGAGCGCGCACAGGGCGAACACCTTGACGAGGACGAGGATGCCGTAGGGCGTCAGGAGGTTCTCCAGCGTCCCGACCCGCAGCTCCGCGTTCGCGATGCCGGATGCCGCCACGACCGCGAAGCACAGGAGAGCGAGCGAGGAGTACCGACCGAGCACCGGACCGATCCGGCCGGCCTCGAGGGTGCGTCGCGTGAGGACGAGGGTGAGAAGCCCGCCGAGCCAGATCGCCGCGAAGACGAGGTGCAGACCGAGACTGCTGATCGCCTGGTCGTGACCGGCGGCGCCCGCGGAGTGGCCCTGGAGGGCCATCGGCACGAGCCCCGCCGCCGCGAGCAGCGTGACGAACACGAGCACCGTCTGGTTGCGCACGGCGAAGCACAGCACCGTGACGACGGCGGGGATGAGGGTGCTCGCGAGCGCGGCCTGCCCGATGGGCCGATCGGTGAGGTACATGCCGAAGAGCTGGCCGAAGCTGTCGTCGAAGCTCACGGGCTGCAGATAGACGCTCAGGAAGGTGAGGAAGCCCGTCGCCGCGGCGGCGATCGTCCAGAACGCGGCGGCGCCGGCGGCGAGGTCCAGGGTCGCGTTGTACTCCGGCTTCGCGCTGTCGAGTGCGAAGCACACGAGCACGAGGGCGCCGAGCGTTCCGGCCGCCCCGAGATTGAAGAGGAGCTGGGCGATCGGAAGGCCGAACCGCACGACCTCGCCCGGATCGGCGAGCGGTGGCGCATCCGCCCCGCCCCCGAAAGCGAGCGCGGCGAGAAGGGACAGGAGCGCGACGACCAGCAGAAGGGCTGGGCCGGCTATCCTGACGAGCCTCGACACGGTACCCAGCCTATGCTCCGCAGGACGGGTGGATGACGCCCCACGGAACGGCGGAGGGGTGCGACGCCGAAGCGCCGCACCCCTCCGATCGAATCGGTCGATCAGCCCTTGGCAGCAGCCTTGAGCTTGCTGCCGGCGCTGACCTTCACGCCGTAGCCCGCCGCAATCTGGATGGTCGCACCCGTGGAGGGGTTGCGGCCCGTGCGGGCGGCGCGGTGCGTGCGCTCGACGGAGAGCCAGCCCGGGATCGAAACCTTCGTGCCATTGCCCACCGACGTGGCGAGCGTGTCGAACAGCGAGTCCAGGATGCCGTTGACGGTGGCCTGGCTCTGCCCGGAGTCCGCGGCAATGGCCGCGACGAGCTCGGTACGGTTTAGTGACTTGTCAGCCATTGGGTGTCCTCCTCGGACGTCGTTCTTGCGGTAGAGCCGAATTTACCAGCTTGACTTGGTGATTCCGGGCAACTCGCCTCGGTGCGCCATATCCCGGAAACGCACGCGGGAGACGCCGAATTGCTTCAGGAATCCACGCGGACGACCATCGATCGCGTCGCGTCCGCGCAGGCGGACCGGCGACGCGTCGCGCGGGAGCTTCTGCAGGCCGAGGCGGGCGGCCTCGCGCTGCTCATCCGTCGACGCGGGGTCGACGAGGGCCTTCTTCAGCTCGAGGCGCTTCGCGGCGTAGCGCGCGACCACGACCTTCCGCTGCTCGTTCTTGGCGATCTTGCTCTTCTTGGCCATGCTCAGCGCTCCTCGCGGAATTCGACGTGCTTGCGTACCACCGGGTCGTACTTCTTCAGCACGAGTCGGTCGGGATCGTTGCGGCGGTTCTTGCGGGTCACATAGGTGTACCCGGTACCGGCCGTCGAACGAAGCTTGATGATGGGGCGGACGTCCTGCTGCTTCGCCATCAGATCTTCTCCCCACGGGCCAGGAGGTCCTTGACGACCGACTCGATGCCGCGGGCGTCGATGACCTTGATGCCCTTCGCGCTCAGGGTGAGCGTGACGTTACGGCGCAGCGAGGGCACGTAGTAGGTCTTCTTCTGGATGTTCGGATCGAACCGTCGCTTGGTACGACGGTGCGAGTGCGAGATGTTGTGCCCGAAGCCTGGGACGGCTCCGGTCACCTGGCACACTGCGGCCATGGTTCTTCCTCCGTTGTCTACCGTGGGGCGAGCGCCCCACCCAAGGTCACTTGTCGGCATGCCACTGGCGATCCCCTTGCGGGTTCGCGACGGCACACAAAGAAAGGCGGATGCCCGCCTGACCTACCGAGAATAGTCGATCACGGCCCCTCAGGCAAACGGATGCCCGTGCTGAGCGCTTCTGCCGGCTCCAGCCTCTCGCGCAGCAGCTGCTTGGCCCGTGCATGCCGGCTGCGGGCGGTCGAGGCGGGGACCCCGAGGAGCGTCGCCGCCTCCTCGATGCTGAAACCGTCCCAATGCACGAGTCGGATGAGTTCGCCCAGGCCGCGCGGGAGCGCAGCCACGGCCTCGCGCACCTCGAGGGCTTGATCGCGGTCCGGTGCTCGCGCGGCGGTGATCGCGAGCGCGAGCCGTCCGACGAGGGCGTCTCGACGGCGCTGAGTGCGATCGTGATGCAAGAGGATGTTGCGGGCGATCCCGAACAGCCACATCCGGGCCGCCTCGCCGTCGGACGGCGCCCGCGCGGCGGACCTCCACGCCGCGATCATCGTCTCGTTGATGAGGTCGGCGGCATCCTCGGCGACCTCGATCCGACGTACGAAGTAGCCGAGAAGAGCCGGTGCCGCCGAGGCGAGCACCGGCTCGAGTCCCGACGGGGTCACTGCTCGCCCGTTCGCCCCGGATCGGTGGTGCACTGCGTCTCGACCCTGCTGGTGAGGTCGGAGAGGTCCCTGAACTCGTCCCGCTCTCGGATCTTCGCCGCCATCCCGTTGAACACGGCCTGCGTGAGCGAGTCCTGAAGGACTCGCGCATCGGAGAAGTATTCGAGGGCGGGACCGGACCAGCCGTCTCCGCCCGGGCTGAAGTCGGAGGGAACCGCGCCGGGCACGAGGCGGCCCACGTCGTCGAGTCGGCCGACGGCGTGAAGGAGCCCGGCCACCCACTCGGGATCCGGCTGGACGGTGTCCACGTCGATGGCGTCGAGGTATTCGATCGCCAGGTCGTAGGCCTCAGTGGGCATGTCGTTGACCTTCAGCCGGCTCTCGCACGAGCCGAGGAAGTCGCCGTTCACATCCGACCAGTCGCGGGCGATCACGATGTCCGGCTCCGGCACGTACGTCCACGGCCCCCACTGCGTCGCTGCCACCGCGCCACCGCCGACGACGGCGAGCGCTGCGCCGATCGCGAGCGTCGGGAGGAGCTTCGCCCGGGTCCGGCGGGGCTTCGTTGCGACACGAGCCTCGTCGGCGCGCGCATCGACGAGTGCCACGAGCGCTGCGTCGACGCCGTCGTCGTCGCGCAGGAACTGTCCGGCCTCCGCCAGTGTCTCATCGAGTGGGTCGCGCATGGTGATCTCCAGTCAAGGTGTCGAGGATGCTGTCGTCCATACCTTCCCGGCACCGCGCACTTCGTCCACGCGCAGAGGAACCTCCCCTCGAATCATGCCCGTTCGGACGAGGGATGTCGCCTGGGCGCCCTCCGTCGTCCGAACGGGCATCAGTCGGCGCGTGAGCAGTCGGGGCACAGCCCGAAGACGTCGACGACGTGCTCGGGCTGGGTGAAGCCGTGCTCGGCGGCGACGGTCTGCGCCCAGCGCTCCACGGCATCCGCCTCGATCTCGACCGTGATGCCGCAGTTGCGGCAGATGAGGTGATGGTGATGCTGGCCGGGCGTGCAGGCCCGGTAGAGCGCTTCGCCCTCGGTCGACTGCAGCGAGTCCGCCTCACCGGCGGCCGCGAGGTCGGCGAGCGCACGGTAGACCGTGGCGAGCCCGATCCCCGTGCCGTCCTCGCGCAGCACGGAGTGCAGGTGCTGCGCGCTCACGAAGGCGTCCTGGGTGTCGAGGGCGGTCTTGACGGCCTCTCTCTGCCAGGTGTTCCGCTTCACGCCAGCATCCTAATCCGCGACCGCAACGGCCGGCCGCCGCCCGCGGACGCCGCCGCGATCCCGGTGCCAGTCGACGAGCCGGCAGACGAGGTAGATGGCGAACGAGACCGTCGTGACGTAGGGGCTGATCGGCAGCCCCCCTCCGAGGGCGAGCAGGATGCCGCCCACGACGGAGACGACCGCGAACGCGACGCTCAGGAGCGGCGTCAGCAAAGGGGAGGCCGTCACCCGCATGGCCGCGGCGGCGGGGGTCACGAGGAGGGCGAGAACGAGCAGTGCCCCGATGATCTGGATCGACACGGCGGTCGCGAGCCCGAGGAGGATCATGAACAGGAGCGAGATCGTCCTGACCGGAACCCCCCTGGCCCGGGCGACGTCCTCGTCGACGCTCGCGAAGGTCAACGGCCGCCACATCACCAGCAGCCCGAGGATGACGACGACCGAGACGAGCACGAGCCAGCCCAGTTGCGGGTCGTCGACCGACACGATCTGACCGGTGAGCAGGCCGAACTTGTTGGCGCTCCGGCCAGGGTAGAGCGCGAGGAACAGGATGCCGAGGCCGAGGCCGAACGGCATGAGCACGGCGACGATCGAGTTGCGCTCGCGGGCCCTGGAGCCGAGCACGCCGATGAGGACGGCGGCGGCGAGCGACCCGACGACCGCACCGCCCACGACGTTGGCCCCGATGAGGAGCGCCGCAGCCGCCCCCGCGAAGGACAGCTCGCTCACTCCGTGCACGGCGAAGGCGAGATCGCGCGTCATGACGAAGGGCCCGATGAGGCCCCCGACGATCCCGAGGAGGGCTCCCGCGATGATCGAGTTCTTCACGAGGATGAGCAGCTCGCCGTAGTCGGCGAAACCGAAGATCTGAGACCAGAAGTCTCCGTCGCCAGGGGCGGAGAGGAGCAGCTCGAGCATCAGCCGATCCCTCCCGAAGGCCGCAGGTGATGCTCGAGGTGATCGTGGACGCCATAGCCCTCCGGCGCGCCGAGCACGGCGACGCGTCCGCGCGACCTGATGACCTCGACGGGGGTGTCGTACATGTAGGAGAGCACCTCCGAGCGAAGGACCTCATCCGGAGTCCCGACCCGGAATCGCCCGCCCGCGAGGTACAGCACGCGATCCACGAAGGGGAGGACCGGGTTCACATCGTGGGTGACGAAGACGACCGCCGCGCCCGTCGCAGCCCGCTGCGCGTCGATGAGCTCGCTCACGCTGCGCTGGTGGTGCAGGTCGAGCGAGAGGAGCGGTTCGTCGCACAGCAGGAGTCTCGGATGAGCGGCGATCGACTGCCCGACCCGGAGGCGCTGCTGCTCGCCCCCCGAGAGGAGCGCAACCGGCACCGACCCGTATGAGGCCGCACCGACAGCGTCGAGCACCTCGTCGACGCGACGACGCGCCGCGCGCGAGGAGACCGGAAGCCCCCAGCGGTGACCGTCGACCCCGAGGGCGACGAGGTCCCTGGCACGCAGCGGGGTTCCCCGCTCGAGAAGCTTCTGCTGCGGGATGTAGCCGATCTGACGGCTGCCCAGGGCGGCGGGCTGCCCGAGGAGCTCGATCGACCCCTCGGTGAGCGCCTGCTGCCCGAGGATGGCCCTGAGCAGGCTCGTCTTCCCCGTGCCGTTCCCACCGAGCACGGCGAGGAACTCGCCCGCCGCGACATCCAGGCTCAGGTTGTGCCAGAGCGTGCGTCCGCCGAGCTCGAGCGTCGCGGCCCGGATGCGGAGGACCGGTTTCTCGGCGTCGAGCGGGACGATCGCGCCGCTCACGACCCTCCGGCGCCGAGAGCGGCGGAGACCGCGGAGACGTTCGATTCCATCCAGTCAAGGTAGTGCATGCCCGCGGGCAGCGTCTCGGTCATGGTGACCACGGGCACTCCGTGCTGCTTCGCCGCACTCACGACCTGCTCGATCTGCGGACCCGTGGTCTGCTCGTTGTAGACGAGGAGTGCGACCTCGCCAGACTCGACGACGCGGAGGGCGTCGAACAGCACCGCCGGCGCCACGTCGACACCGCCCTCGACCGCGGAGACATAGGCCTCGGGGGTGAGGTCGGCGAAGCCGAGCTCGCCGAGGAGGTAGCCCGGAACCGGCTCGGTCGCGAAGGCGCCGCGTCCCTGGAAGCCGTGGCGGAGCTCGTGCACCGTGTCGAGGAGGGCGTCGAGCCCTCCCTCGAAGCCGGCGAGGTTCGCCTCGTACTGCGCCGCGCCGTCCCCATCGAGCTCGGCGAGCTCGTGCGCGAGCTCGTGCGCGAAGGCCTCGATCACGTGCAGGTCGTACCAGACGTGCTCGTTGAAGCCCTCGATGTGCCCGTGGCCCTCATGGCCGTGCCCGTCGTCTTCCTCCGCGTCGTCGTGCTCGTCCGAGTCGTCGTGGCCGGCGCTCTCGGCGAGGTCGCTCACCGTGATGACGACGCCGCCCGACCCGGCGAGCAGATCCTGCATGAAGTAGTCGTACCCGCCGCCGTTCTCGATGACGAGGTCGGCTTCCGAGACGGCCAGACGATCGCGCGCCGTCGCCTCGTAGCTATGCGGGTCCTGACCGGTGCCCTCGATGATGCTCGTGACGGTCGCCCGGTCGCCGGCGATCGTCCGGGCGATGTCGCCGTAGACGTCCGTGGAGGCGACGATCCGGATGCCCTCCACCGGCTGCTCGCCCGGCTGCACCGCGCATCCGGCGAGGACGAGCGCGACGGTGCCGAGGAGAGCGAGAGGTGCGGTCTTCATGGTGAAACCTGTTCCAAGGGCGGGGTTGGGAAGTCGCCCAGATGCACACTAATCGCTAATGATAATCATTGTCAAGAAGAACCAGGCGCGGACATTCAATCGAGGAGCAGCGCAGGCTCCTCGACGATGCTCGCGACATCCGCGAGGAACCGGCTCGCGACATCCCCGTCGACGACCCGGTGGTCGAAGCTCGCCGCGAGGGTCGTGACGAAGCGAGGCCGCACCTCGCCGTCGACGACCCACGGCTTCTGCCTGATCGTCCCGAGCGCGACGATCCCGACCTCGCCCGGGTTGAGGATGGGCGTTCCGGCGTCCATTCCGAAGACGCCGATGTTCGTGATCGTGATCGTGCCGCCGGACATCTCCGCCGGGCTCGTCCTGCCCTCGCGCGCCGTGATCGTGAGCTGCTCGATCGCCCGCGCGAGGTCGAGCAGGGAGAGCGAGTGGGCATCCTTGATGTTCGGGACGACGAGCCCGCGCGGAGTCGCCGCGGCGATCCCGAGGTTCACGAAGTGCTTGACGACGATCTCGGCGTCCGTCCACTGGGCGTTGACCGTCGGGTTCCTGCGCACGGCCCAGATCATCGCCTTGGTGACCACGAGCAGGGGCGAGACCTTGACCCCGGCGAAGTCGGTCGAGGACTTCAGGCGCCGTACGAACTCCATCGTCCGCGTCGCGTCGACGTCCACGAACAGGCTCACGTGCGGCGCGCTGAACGCGCTCGACACCATGGCCTGGGCGATCGACTTGCGCACCCCCTTGACGGGGACGCGCTCCTCCCGGGTCTCGCCCCAGCCCGGTGTCTCGATGTTGCGGAAGACCGACCGCTGCGAGGCCTGCCGCACGACGTCCTCGCGCGTGGTCTCGCCGCCCGCGCCGGTCGCGGTCACCTCCGCGATGTCGACGCCGAGATCCTTCGCGAGCTTGCGGATGGGCGGCTTCGCGATCACCGGCGCCTCGGATGCCCCGGGCCCGAACGCCGCCGGCACGACGCTCGCCGGCGCCGGCTTCCCCGAACCCCGCCGTCGCCGCGAGGAGGCGGCGCCCGAGATCCCGTAGCCGACGAGGACGGCTCCCGGCTTCTCCTCCTCGGTGACCGTCGCCGCCGTGTCGGCGACCGACGGCTCGCCGGTCGACGCGGCGGCGGGAGCGTCACCGTCGGTCGTGACCGAGATGATCGGCGTTCCGACCGCGACGGTCTGGCCCACCTCGACGAGGAGGGCGTCGACGACGCCCGAGAAGGGCGACGGCAGCTCGACGAGCGACTTCGCCGTCTCGATCTCCACGACGACCTGGTTGACCTCGACCGGGTCGCCGGGGGCGACGCGCCACGAGACGATCTCGGCCTCGGTGAGACCCTCGCCGACATCCGGGAGCGGGAACTGCGATGTGCTCACGTGCACTCTCCTGTCAGTAGGCCATGGCGCGGTCGACCGCTTCGAGCACGCGGTCGGCATCCGGGAGGAAGACCGACTCGAGCTTGGCGGGCGGGAAGGGGACGTCGAAGCCGGTGACGCGCAGCACGGGGGCCTCGAGCGAGTAGAAGGCCCGCTCGGCGATCGTCGCGGCGATCTCCGAGGCGACGCTCGAGAACCCGGGGGCCTCGGCGGCCACCACGATCCGGCCGGTCCTGACCGCCGAGTCGAGGATGGGGCGGTAGTCGACCGGCGAGAGCGACCGCACGTCGACGACCTCGACGCTCCTGCCCTCCGCCTGGGCGATCTCGGCCGCGCGCAGGAGCATGCTCACCATCGCGCCGTAGCCGACGAGCGTCACGTCGGTGCCGCTGCGCACGATCCGGCTCGCGTGCAGCGGGATCCCGCTCGCCTCGAGGTCGACCGGCCCCTTGTGCCAGTAGCGGCTCTTGGGCTCGAAGAACACGACGGGGTCGTCGGAGCGGATGGCCTCCTGGATCATCCAGTAGGCGTCGTGCGGGGTGCTCGGGGTCACGACGCGCAGGCCAGGGGTGTGGGCGAAGTACGCCTCGGGGCTCTCCTGGTGGTGCTCGATCGCGCCGATGTGCCCGCCGTAGGGGATCCGGATGACCACGGGGAAGCTCTGCGATCCCTCGTGGCGGTTCGTGAGCTTGGCGAGCTGTGAGGTGATCTGGTCGAAGGCCGGATAGACGAACCCGTCGAACTGGATCTCGCACACCGGCCGGTACCCGCGCATCGCGAGCCCGATCGCGGTCCCGACGATGCCGGACTCGGCGAGCGGCGTGTCCATGACGCGACGCGGGCCGAACTCGGCCTGCAAACCCTCGGTCACCCGGAAGACGCCGCCGAGCGGGCCGATGTCCTCCCCCATGAGCAGGACCTTCTCGTCGTCGAGGAGGGCCTGGCGCAGTCCCGCGTTGAGCGCCTTGGCGAGCGGGAGGTCGATCACCTCGCTCACGACTCCACCCCCAGCGAGGCCTCGTAGTCCGCGAGCCAGGCCCGCTGGGCATCCATGACCGGATGCGGCTCCGAGTAGACGTTGTCGAACATCGACGCCGCGGCCGGCGGGGCGAGCTCGAGCGTCCGGCGCCGGATGTCGGCCGCGACGTCCTCGGCCTCCTCGGCGACGCCCGCGAAGAAGGCGTCGCCCTCACCTCGACCGCGCAGCCAGGCCTCGTAGCGCGCGATCGGGTCGCGTGCACCCCAGGAGGCCAGCTCCTCGGCGTCCCGGTACTTGGTCGGGTCGTCCGAGGAGGTGTGCGCGCCGATGCGGTAGGTGAGCGCCTCGACGAACCGGGGGCCGTCGCCCGCGCGCGCCTCGTCGAGCAGCCGGCGGGTCACGAGGTAGCTCGCGAGCACGTCGTTGCCGTCGATCTGCATGCTCGGGACGCCGAACCCCTCCGCCCGCAAATGAAGGGGGGTGCGCGACTGCGTGGTCACCGGCACCGAGATGGCCCAGTGGTTGTTCTGCAGGAAGAACACCTGCGGCGTCCGCCAGCTCGCCGCGAAGGTGAGGGCCTCGCTCACGTCGCCCTGCGAGGTCGCGCCGTCGCCGAAGTAGACGATGACGGCCTGGTCCTTCTCGGCGTCGCCCGTGCCGCTCAGCCCGTCGAGTGCGACGCCCATCGCGAAGCCGGTCGCGTGCAGGGTCTGCGAGCCGATCACGAGGGTGTAGAGATGGAAGTTGCCGGTCTTCGCCGGGTCCCAGCCGCCGTGCGTGACCCCGCGCAGCATCCGGATGACGTCGAGCACGTCGAGCCCCCGGATCATCCCGACCGAGTGCTCGCGGTAGGCGGGGAAGATGTGGTCCTGCGGCCGCGCAGCGTGCCCGGAGCCGACCTGGGCCGCCTCCTGGCCCATGCTCGGCACCCACAGGCCCATCTCGCCCTGGCGCTGCAGATTCGCCGCCTCGACGTCGAATCGGCGGATGACGGCCATGTCCCGGTAGAACGACCTCAGCAGGTCGTCGTCGAGCCCGGCGACGAGGGGAAGGTACTCCGCGGCGGCCGGATCGGTCGTGTTGAGGCCGCCGTCGGGATTCAGCAGCCGAAGAGCCGGTGCGGGTTCTGTCACGTGCGGCCTCGCTCTGGTCGATCGACGCGGCCCGGCGGGCCCGGCGGAGACGGCGCCGGCCGATCGGGCCGGGGCGTCAAGGTTCTAATCTAACGCCGGGCCGGAGAGCACCCTTGGTAGCTTCTCGACAACCTCTGCGCTCGCAGCTAGGAGTTTCTCGACAGACTCGGCCTCGCCGATCGAGACCCGGATGCCGTCCGGCGCGAGCACGCGTCCCACGATTCCGTGGGAGACGAGAATCTCGTTCGCCGCATCGGTGTCGGCGCCGGTGGCGAACCAAAGGAAGTTCGCCTGAGACCGGGGAACCGGCCAGCCCTGGGCACGGACCCCTTCGAAGACCTCGTCGCGACGCCTTGCGATGACCGCGACGCGTTCCAGGAGCTCGGCCTCGTGGTCGAGCGCGGCGAGCGCTGCCCGCTGGGCCGGCTCGGTGACCGAGAGCGGGATCGCCGTCGCGCGTGCGGCGTCGAGGATGCGCTCGGGGCCGACCGCGTAGCCGACCCGCAGGCCGGCGAGCCCGTAGGCCTTGGAGAAGGTGCGCAGCACGACGAGGTTCGGGTACTTTCCCAGTACGTCGCGGCCGTTCACAGCCGAGGGGTCGGTGACGAACTCGACGTAGGCCTCGTCGAGCAGCACGAGCAGGTCGCTCGGAACCGCAGCCATGAAGGCCTCGAACTCGGCGGCGGTCACGATCGATCCGGTCGGGTTGTTCGGCGTGCAGACGATCGCCACGCGCGTGCGGTCGGTCACGGCGGCCGCCATCGCGGGAAGGTCATGCCGATGGTCGGGAAGGTTCGGAACGCGCGTGCTCGTCGCACCGGCGACGGTCACGAGTCCCGGGTAGGCCTCGAAGGAGCGCCAGGAATACAGCACCTCGTCTCCCGCGCTCGCGGCGGCCTGGATGAACTGCGCGAGGATCGAGACCGAGCCGGAGCCGACGTGGACGCTCCCGCGGCCGACCCCGAAGCGATCGGCGAGGCGCTCGCTCAGGAGCGTCGCCGCGGCATCCGGGTAACGGTTGACCGACGCCGCGGCGATCGCCTCGACGACGGCGGGAATGGGGTCGAAGGGATTCTCGTTCGAGGAGAGCTTGAAGGAGTCCGCGGGAGCCGGTTTCCCCTGTCGGTACGGCGCGGTAGCGAGGATCTCGGGCCGGAGGCGTACCCCGGGCCGCACTGGCGAGTCTGTCACGGCATCCAGCCTATTGCGGCGCAGGCCTTCGTTGCGCCCGGCGGATGCGCGGTGCATAGTGGTGGGATGTCACGTCTGCTGATCCGCCTCATCATCAACGCCATCGCTCTCTGGCTCACGACCCTCATCGTGCCGGGTGTCACCGTCACGGCCTTCCCCCCGGGGGACACGCTCGCGGTCGTCCTGACCTACCTGCTCGTCGCCCTCATCTTCGGCATCGTCAACGGCGTGATCGGCAACTTCATCCGGATCGTCGCCTTCCCGGTCTACATCCTCACGCTCGGCCTCATCGCGCTCGTCGTGAACGCGCTGCTCCTGCTTCTCGTGAGCTGGATCTCCGGGCTTCTCGGCTTCGGGCTCCACGTCGACAGCTTCCTCTGGGCGGGCGTGCTCGGCGCTCTCGTGCTCGCGCTGCTCAGCTGGCTCATCGGCATCGTCCTGCGGCCCTTCGTCAAGACGCGCTGATCTCGCGGCTCCCTTCGAGACGCCCGCTTCTCGCGCTCCTCAGGGAGCGGCATCCCGCACCGCCAGGTACACGGTCGAGGTGACGGTGCCGTGCGCGGTGTGCTCGATCCGCCGCAGCGCCGCCTCGATCCTCGGGTCGTCCGAGCCGTCGACGAGCCCGGCGGTCTCGAGGTAGTTCGAGAGCCGATGCGCCGGCAGTACGTACTCGCCCCCGGGCGGCGGTCCGTCGAACAGCTGCCGCCGCACGACGACGGGATCCGACGACGCGAAGGTGCCGCCAAGGGCTGGCACGAGATCGTCGGCGTGCTCGACGGCGAGGTAGGCGATGTCGTGCGGCACGGCGACCTGCCCGGCGGGCGCGCCGAAGGTCACGAGCCCCTCGACCGCGTAGTCCCCGGATGCCGCGAGCTGCGCCGCGATGAGCCCGCCCTGAGAGTACCCGGTCAGGGTCACCGCGGAGCCGGAGTCGATCCCGGCGAGCCGCATCGCCTCCTCGACGGCCCGGTACGATCCGGCGCTTCCCCCTCCCATCGCGACGAGGTTGCTCGTCATGTCCCAGGGCTCGTCGTCGCCGGAGACCGCGAGCTCGGCCGTGCCCGCGATGTACACCTCGAAGCGGTCGGGGACTCCCGGCGAGGAGTAGCGGTCGATGCGGATCTGCTCGGGCTGCTCCGGAATCCGCTCCGCCCGGTCGCGAATGCCGCTCGCCGGTTCGACTCCGCCCGTCGTCGACCGCGGGGTCACGGCGATCCCGCTCTCCCCGGCCACACCGGCCGCGCCGGCGACGGCGGCGATCAGGGCCGCGGAGGTGCCGAGTCCCACGAGCCCCAGGCCCTCGTCGCCCAGCGCGTGGACGAGGACGGGTGGCAGCCGGTCGAAGCCGGCGCCGGCATCGTCGGCGGCCATGACCGAGAACCGTAGCGCCCCGACGAACCCGGGATCGTTGAGCGCCGCGTTGTTTCGACGGAACCAGTCGCCGAGCGAGGCGCCGAGCCGCGCACGGCCTTCCGGAGTCAGGCCCGCGTACACGGCGGCTCCGAGGCCGCCGAGGACGAGCAGAGCCGGCATCGCCAGGGTGAGGAGGTGAGGCAGGGCCGCGCCGGCCAGGTAGCCGAGCCCGGCGGCGAGCTCCTGGCCGAGGCGGTTCGCGAAGCGGTCGGCGAGCTCATAGCCGTC
Source organism: Clavibacter sp. (assembly GCA_044508495.1). Taxonomy (GTDB): domain Bacteria; phylum Actinomycetota; class Actinomycetes; order Actinomycetales; family Microbacteriaceae; genus Terrimesophilobacter. Next base: position 1,265 of record JBIQHP010000006.1, on the reverse strand, counting down.
GGCCGCGTTGCCGAGCCCGGCGCCGAGGAGGGCGCAGTCGTCGATCGACCGGGCGAGCCCCGTGCGGGCGGAATCGATCGCCGCCTCGGCGAGCATCGCGCTGCGCGGCGCATCGACCGCTCCGAGGAGCCCCACGCCGATGACCCGGTCGAGCGCGACGAGGCGACGCCGGCAGTCCTCGAGCTCGGCCGCGAGCATCCGGAAGCGTGCCGACTGCTCGGCGAGTTCCGAGGTGGTGACCGAGACCGCGGCGGGACCGCCCACGACGAGCCCGTCAGCCACGGCTCTCCAGAGTCGCTGCCGCACGCGCGCTGTGAGCGGCGGCCTCCTCGAGCTGGCGGAGGATGTCGCCGAGCTCGCTCCTGAGTCTCTCGACGAGCCCGTCGTAGGCCGAGCGCGCCGGACCGCTCCAGTCCGTCGGCGGGAGGTCCGGCATCCGGTGCCGTGCCGCCCCGGCGATCGCGGCGGCGACCTCCCGCAGGCGCATGGTCTGGTCGTCGAGGAGCATCCGGAGGCAGTCCGCCGTGGACGGGTCGATGACGGTCATCGCACTCCTCGGTCTTCCGGGCCGCCCTGTCGTCGGCGCTCGTGCACCATCGTGCCGCTCGGCCTCGTCCTGCCCGGCGCAGGAGAGGCCGATCGGTGGACTTCGACCACGGCGACGGCCCTGGGGGAGAGGTGCGTCGGGAGAAGGGGGCTGGGGCGCACGCCGAAACTGCGGGAGAATGGACGCATGAGCTTCGATCGCACCCTCGACGAATCGGCTCTGTTCAGAATCTGCTTCGTCTGCACCGGCAACATCTGCCGCTCCCCGATGGCCGAGGTCGTGTTCCGGGAGCTCGTGCGGCGCGCGGGGTTCGCCGGCTCGGTGACCGTCCTCTCGGCCGGCACGGGAGACTGGCACGTGGGCGAGAACTCCGACACGCGCACGATGGCCGCCCTCGCCTCTCGCGGTTACAACGGGGCGGGGCATCGCGCCAGGCAGTTCGACCCGGGCTGGTTCGACCACCTCGACCTCGTCGTCGTGTTCGACCGCAGCCAGGAGCGCATCCTCAAGTCCTGGGCGACGAGCGACCAGGACCGCGGCAAGGTGCAGCTGCTGCTCGGCTTCGACCAGGAGCAGGCGCCTCAGCTCGAGGTCCCCGACCCCTACTATTCGGATGCCGCGATGTTCGACAGCGTGCTCGGCATGATCGAGCACGCCTGCAGCGCCCTCTTCCACCAGGTCGAGCCGGGAATCAGACGGAGAGTCTCATGAGCCAGTT